>JBDTRY010000104.1:0-12178 GCA_039931435.1 Acidobacteriota bacterium
GGATGACGGCGCTCACAGTTTCTTCACTCTGGTTCAGCGCCCCCGCTGTGGTTCGTTCGGGATGACATCCTGGTCGATGGGCGTGGGTGTTCATTCGCAGTGAGCTATTTGTCGCGGGCAGAAAATCGGAGCAAACAGAAGTAAGGCCGCAGTTGCTGCGGCCTTACTTCGTATGCACGATTCGATCGCCGGCTAAACGACCTTGCGTCCTGTGACCAGCCTGATGATCAGGAGAACGATGGCGACCACAATGATGATGTGAATCAGCGCGCTGGCGATATGAAAGACAAAAAAACCCAGGATCCAGGCAACGACCAGCACGACGATGATCAACCAGAGTAGTCCGCCCATCCGATGGTCCTAAACGACCCTGCGGCCGGTAATCAGGCGGATGACGATGACGATGACGGCAATGACGAGCAGCAGATGAATGAGCGCGCCGCCAAGATGGAACGAAAATCCGAGCAGCCAGAGAACGACGAGAATAACGACAATGATCCAGAGAAGATCCATACCCGAGGCTCCTTTCGGGTATCACCAGAGCTATTCTCATGCCATGTGGGGAGAGGGAGGCGAGATGGGAGAGGTGAGAGGGGAGAGGTGAGAGGCGAGAGGCGAGAGGCGGTGAGGGTATGCGCGAGCGCAGCCAACATGTCATCCCGAACGAGCGAAGCGAGGAGGGATCTCCGGCTGGTACAAACGACACCGCGAGTTCCACAGGAGATCCCTCGCCTTCGGCTTCGGGATGACGTTTTTGAAGCGAGAGGCGGAACGGCTGCTGATGGTGGTCCGTGGTTTGGGGCCGTAAGCTGAGGCGAAGGCCGGGTCTCTGGCGCTACTCTCCTTCGCCCTCCGGGATCTCGGACAGCTGAGCAGGGGCGGCGCTTCGCACGAAGGGGCCGCTCTCGTTGATGCGTACATGCTGGGCCACAACTTTTTTCGTTCCCGTCACTGACAGTTTCGCGAACAGGAATGAGAACTTGGCCTCCAGAGAGCCGATGATCTGCTGCCTGGTGTTGGCCGGGAGATCCCACATGCGCCGTTTGAAAGGGCCAATCGATTTTTTCCGTGTCTTGTAAATGAACTGTTCTTCGGTCTCTCCCTGTTTTCGCTCCGAGGCGGCGTTCTCATGCAGCCAGACGGAGATTTCATCCTTGAGGTCCGCAGGAAAGGCAGGGTGATCGAAAACCATGTTCTGAAAGCCGGTGGCGAGGTGGATCTCCGCGGTATCGGATCTGGGAAATTCGTCGAACACGTCTTCGGGGAGCGTGGACGCACCGTGCTGCACCGCTCCTGCCAGACCGTACTCCCGACGGGCGACGTCGGAAATAGCGCGAAGAGCGCCGAAATCGATCCTGGCCTCCGCGACAGATCCATCGGGGAGCACCACCCCTCCGTGCGACGTGCCGGTTTGAATGGACACCTTGCTGATCCCTTTCATGCCACTACCGAGGCTGCGCAGATAGCCCTCCATGTAGGCGCGGAACTCATCGGGAGTGGTGTTTTCCTTGCCTACTTCGCCGATTTCTCCGCCGACCGAGATGGTGATGCCCTGCGGCTCCCGCTGGCGGATGTAGCGGGTGAAGTGTGCGCAGTTGGCGTAGTTCGCGTGCTGCTGTTCGTCCAGCGTGGCGTAGCTGAGATCGACGAGCGTGGATGTATCGATATCGATGTTGTAGAACTCCGCCGCGATCGCCTCATCGATGAGGGACTCGATTGCCTGACGCTCCTTGTCCTGCTCCCCGCCAGTCCAGCGCTTGACGCTGGCCTGAAAGTGATCTCCCTGAATGAAGACCGGTCCGGTAAAGCTCTCCCGGATGGCGGCGCCGAGAACGCAGGCGGCATATTCGGAGGGACGCTGCTCCGTGTAGCCGATTTCGGACCGTGCGATCTCGAAGATAAAGGCCCCGACGTCGCCCTTTATCGCCGCCCGGAAGAGCGCCCGGGCCGTGTCGTAGGTCAGTATGCGGATGTTGTGTGCGGGGACGGTAAAGCCCTGAACCTCGCCCCGTCCCATGGCTTCGTACAGGCTCTGGATGGAGGAAGGCACGGCACCGAGGGCGCGGGCGAATCGGTGAATGAGCTGGCGCGCGTACTCTCTGGTCTCGTCGTTTCCGCTGAAGACGGCGGTGAAGACCAGGTCATCGACGAGTTCGTCACTGATGGCCGATCGCTGCATCCGTCGTGCATCAGGTTGCAGACCCGCGGCTTGCAGGCGAGCGTTCAGGGAATCATTGTCCTCGTGAATCATGGAGCCTCCGCATGCTCAGTGGGGCTGAACTTTAACAAATTGCCCGTGGACTGTCAGGGCTGCGTTTGTTCGTCCATGCTGACAAACCCGCGTATCTGCTCGACGAGCGCTCCGAGATCGAACGGCTTCTGGATGGCGCCGGAGGCACCGGCCTCGCGGACCTGGTCACCGTTGAGCGGATCTCCGCTGAGAATGAGAATGGGGATGTCCCGGAATCTGTGGGCGGAGCGGAACTCCAGGATCAGGTCCCGTCCGGAGATGCCCGGCATGTTCATGTCGAGAAGGATGAGGTCAGGCGGGAACTCGCGGGCGACTTCCAGTGCCGCCGGACCGGAGTTGGCGGTCATCGGCTCGAATTCGAACTCCTTGAGCAGATTCTGCATGAGCAGCAGGATGGGCTGATCGTCGTCGACAACCAGAATGCGAGGTCTTCGGCGAGCCATCTTCGGCAGTCTATAGAAACTACGATCTGCGTCGTCGGAAATCTGGTCGGATAGCCTCTTCCGCGGTGGCAACCGGGAAGGTGGAAGAGATCCTTCGCTCGACGCTTCAGGATGACAGTTCGACGGGCGTGAAGGAGCGGCGGCATCCTGCCGCCTGGAACGGCGGCTTCCAGCCGCCGCGGACGAGAGCGGGCGGCGCGGGACGCCGCCCGCCCAGACGCCTGGAAGGCGTCGCTCCATGGCGTTACTCGACGATCATGTCGTGTCATTTGCAGGTTCAACGGTGCTTGCCCTGTTCTCCCGCTCCAGGATGACACGCCGTGGAAGTGATGATAGTTCGCTCGACGCTTCTCATCGGCTCGCCTGCTCCCTGGCGTAGAATTACGTCATGGCGGGACGTCCGGATCGACGCGTGTCCATTCTCGACGTGATGGGACCGGTGATGGTCGGCCCTTCCAGTTCGCACACGGCTGGAACGGCGCGACTGGGACGCGTCTCGCGGGAGGTTCTCGATGAGGAACCTCTCGAGTTGTGGTTCTTTCTCCACCCGCCGCTGGCCGCCACATACCGCGGACACGGGTCGGACTTCGCGCTGGTCGGTGGAGCGATCGGGTTGAATGTGGAGGACCCGCGGATCCCGGAGGCAATTCGCATTGCCGAGCAGCAGGGCATTTCCATCGATTTTGCGGAAGAGGACCTCGGTGACGTTCACCCGAATACCGTGCGTATTGTTTCCCGTGGAGCGACGAGGGAAGTGGAGATCATCGGATCGTCCATCGGCGGCGGTGTGATCGAGGTATTCGGCATCAACGGATACGCGGCGCGCTTCAAGGGCGACTCGCCGACGCTGCTGATGTTCTATCGCGACCGTCCGCGGATGATTCATCAGGTGACGGGCATCATCGCTGACGAAGGAATCAACATCGCCTCGCTGGCCTGCTCGCGGCGGCAACGCGGCAAGGAAGCATTCATGCAGATTGACGTCGATTCTCTTCCTTCGAGACAGGCCATCGAACGAGTCCGGGCCCTCGAGGATGTCTTCGATGCAAGGTACCTCGACAAGATTCCCTGAGGCAGAAGCGGGGCTCGCGGAACCGCAAACGAGACTGCACCGCAAGGGCCGCAGCGGCGGGCCGCTGGTATTCTCCCGTGAATGGCGCGACAGCCACCAATTCGAACGAAGAATGGAAGAGAGTGCCGGCCGCACGCCGTGCGGCCCTACCAGCATCTGTGTCGAGACCGTCGGCCCTACCAGCATCTGTGTCGAAGCCCGGGTGCCGCATGAGAACTAATCGACGCCTGCAGGACGTTCTCAGAGTCCACGCCTCATGTAGCAGACAACCGACCACACTGACGGACTGACACGGACTGACAATGATCGAATCGTTCAAGCACCTCGAAGAACTGGGCCGCGAACGCGACCTGGCGGATGTTTTCCTCGAATCCGACGCGGAAGAGTACGGCATCACGGCGGAGACGATTCTGGCCACTCTCGCCCAGCGGCGGCAGGTCATGGTCGAATGCATTCACCGTGGACAAAAGGGCGGGCTTTCCATGGGAAAGCTCGTCGGCAATGAAGCGAAGGCTATGTCCGAGGCCGGTGAAGCCGGCAAGCTGTTTCTCGATCCACTGCTGTCCAAGGCCATGATCTATTCGTTGGCGGTGATGGGGGAAAACTCGCGGATGGGAGTGATCGTTGCAGCCCCCACGGCGGGAGCGGGCGGGGTGGTGCCGGGGATGCTCATCGCTCTCGAAGAGGAACGGGGCATCGCACCGGAAAAAACGGTGCGGGCGCTGGCCATCGCCGGAGGCGTGGGATCGATTGTGGCCCTCTCGGCCAGCATCTCCGGAGCAGCGGGCGGCTGCCAGAATGAGGTGGGAGTGGCTGCAGCGATGGGTGCGGCCGCGGCGTGTTACGTGGTGGGGGGCGACACCAGACAATCGATTCACGCCGCCTCGCTGGCTCTGAAGAACACGCTGGGCCTCGTCTGCGATCCGGTGGGCGGCCTGGTGGAAGTTCCCTGCGTGAAGCGCAACTCGTTTTTTGCGGTTCACGCACTCGCCGCGGCGCAGCTGGCCTACGCCGGCGTGGAGTCGGTCATTCCCATGGACGAGATCGTGGAAGCGATGGTGCGCATCGGCCGCGCCCTTCCCAGGGGCCTGCGGGAGACGGCGGAAGGCGGACTGGCCACGACGGCCACGGGTTGCAGCATCGGCGAACGGCTGAAGCAGGAACAGGATGAGAAGCGGCGCCTTCGTGATGAAGAGCGGGAGCGCCTGGCAATCGCGCGCAAGTCCGAGTCGGGTGTGTAGGCGCTAGTCCGCCTTGAACGACTGGAGAGGTATAAGAGATCGTTCGCTCGCCGCTTCTGATGAAACGTCCGCGCGAATTAACAATCATGTCATCCCGAACGAGCGAAGCGAGGAGGGATCTCCCGCACGTGGAAAGCGGCCGTCGCTACACGTGCGGGAGATCCCTCGCTTCGCTTCGGGATGACACGCGCCCTGTGGTCGCTGTCCAGCACCAACATTCAACATTCGATCTTTCCTTACGGGTAGTACCCTCGAATGGTCTTCGCTCTTCCGTCCGAGACTTCCACTTTCACCTCGCGCCAGTCTGTTCCAGCCTTCACGGAGGGATCGGGGTAAAACCCGAGGATGTACTGGGAGCGAAGCTCGGTCTGAATCTGGTTGTAAATCCGGCTGAGGTCCGTGACCGAATCGATGTAATACGTGGCGCCCCCGGTCTCTGATGAAAATCTGGAGAACTTGAAACGGGCTTCGATATCGCTGCTGCGGATGCCAATTCCGATTCCGTAGATAGGAATGCCGGAGCGCTTGGCATATTCGACGGCCTGGTCGAAGCTGAATTTGGATGAGGTGTCCTTGCCGTCCGAAATGACGATGAGTGCCCGCTGGCCGCGGACTCCCAGGAAGTTGTACAGCGAGTAAACGATGGCATCGTAGAGTGCCGTCGACGATTCGGCGCGCAATGATGCCAGACCGGCGTTGAGATCCGAGAGGTGATTGGTCCATTTCTGGACCATGGCCGGCTCGATATCGAATCCGACCACAAAGGCCCGGTCGCCGGGCTTCAACGTGTCTTTGAGAAACGCTGCTCCCGCCTTCTGGGCCTCGGTCATGCGGGGCATCATCGATGCCGATGTGTCGATGGCCACTCCCAGGGATAGTGGAAGATTGTCCACGTGCTCGAATTTCGTGATTTTCACCGGCTTGCCTTCATCGAAGACCTTGAAGGCGTTTTCTTCGAGGTTGTTTACCAACCGGTTTCCTCGGGTGACAGTTGTCGGAAGCTCGACGAGGTGAACGTTGATCTCCTCGGCGAACTGCGGCGAGTTCAGAAAGACGACATCCTCGGTTGGAGCGATGGCCGGGTCCACCAGCGTGGCCACAGCGCGCAGATAGGCGATGCCCAGATCCTTGGGAACGCGAATGATCTGCACGAACGGCGGATCGAAGAGCGTGGCCAGTTTCGTTTCGTTGAGAAAGAGATCGAGTTGCTTCAGCTTCTTTCCTTCCGGGACCGAAGCGTCCAGCTCCACACGGAGGTTGCCGGACACGTTCGGGGCGATCCGCGGCGAGACGATGCGCACGCGGAAAGGGTTCGTTCCCGTGTTTACATCGGCCTCATCGCCACTGATCACGTCACCCTTCTCACTCAGGCCGAGAACTTTGATAGCCCGTTTCTGGGGAACGTTTCCAAAATCGAGATCGAGCGAATAGGGAGGGGAGCGCTTGACCATGACCTTGTGGTTGTCGAGGTAGAACTCGACGCTCTTGATACCGTCACCGGAGACGATGGTGTCGATGTGCTGCAGGCCGGTGAGCAGATCGCTGGACAAGGGTACGATGCGGATGCGATCCACACCCCGCTCTACCTCATCCTGGAGCTGCTGAATGGCGCTGCCTCCCTCCTCACGGAGGGCTTTCTTGGTGGCGTCCTCCAGGATTTCGGGAACGGTGATGTCATTCTCGACGAGAGCCTCTGCTCCGGAATTCGCGTCGGTTACCTTGATGCGTGACCGGTATGTGGCAGGACGAAGGTAGCGTTCCACGGCCACGGGCAGTTTCTCCCCCGCGGTTTCGGCGGGAAAGTTGAACCGGTACTGAAAGTTCTCGAAGAGCTTGTTGTCCTTCAGGATCTCGCCGGTGACGTCGATGTTGTAGAAGCGCGCTCCTTCGATCTCTTTGACCTGAAGTTCGCTGGTGGGAATGAGAACGGTGAGATCGACCGTGGTGCGGGAGCCTCGCTTGCCGGGGTAGAGGGCGGCGAATTCGGAAGTCAGCTTGGGAGCCGATGGATTTGCCAGAACCGAACTTCGAAGAAATTTGTTGATGTCCTCGTCTTTGACCTGCGGTGGTTCGAACAGGCGGCCCACTTCCAGGCGGTTCTGCTGCACGGTGTAGATGGCCGTGAGAATGGCATCGCCATCCTTGCATTCGAACTTGATGCGGCTGACGAAGCTGCCCAGGGATGCTCCGGCGGATTGATAGAAGACGTTCTGCACGGCGGTCCTGGCATCGCCCATGGCCGCGGTCATCTGATCCTGGGAGACGAGATCGGCCAGATCCTCGTCGCCACGCCCGATCGGCGTCCAGAGTTTGTAGTCGTCGGAGCTTCCCAGACGGGGAACGTAGAAGAGGATTGAGACGCGGTGGCCCATCCCGGGCAGCAGTCCGTACTCCCAGATTTCCATTGGCTGGAGAAGGCGGGAACACTCGGTAACGATCCTGTTGTCTGGTCTTCCGCGTGAGAGATAGATTCTGGCCCGGTCGGAGCTCATGTTCTTGAACATCTCTTTGGCTTCGACCAGCATCTCCTCGTAGGTGTCCCGGTAGTTGTTGTGGCTGGAGTGGATATCTGTGTCGCGGCGGCTCCAGAAATTTTCGATGAAGGCATCCCGCTGCGAATCGGACTCCATGAGAAGAAACGTGTTCAGTTCCGTAGGCACCATGATCGGCTCGACGTCGCGGAGAAAATCGCGGTACTTCTGATCGAGACTGGCGATTCGCTCTTTACGCTCACGACGGCTGAGTTTTCGAACGCCGGGATCCTGCGTGGGATCCGTCCTCGATCCGGCCTGCGCCGGGGTGGGGCCCGGTGTGGCCTTCACTTCAGGGCCGGCCGGATTTTCCTGGCTGGCCGAGAAATTCCGGGCCTGCGGTCTTTGGGGCGGGTTGCTGACTGGATTGTTTGCCTGTGCGAGGGTGTTGGCGGCAACGAGAACGAGAAGCAGCACGGATACGAGGATCTGTCTGATCATGAGGTTATGCTTTCCCGATTGACGCTGGCCAGAGATGCGAATCTATTTGGACAACAATGCCACCACGAGAATCCATCCAGCAGTTCTGGATGCTCTCGGTTCCGCACTGAGCGAGGTATGGGGTAACGCGTCGAGTATCCACTCGGAAGGGCGTGCTGCGCGCCGCGTCATCGAGGAGGCTCGCCAGTCTGTCGCTGAGCTCATTGGGGCCGCGCCACGCGAGATCGTCTTCACGTCTGGCGGGACCGAGGCGAACAACGCGGCCATCCATGGGGCGGTATTATCAGACACGACCGGCTGTCACATTGTAACGAGTTCCATCGAACACCCGTCGGTGCTCGAGCCCGCACGGGCGCTGGAGCAGCGCGGGCATGCAGTCACCTACGTGCGGCCGCAGAGTGACGGATTGGTTACAGCGGAAAGCGTGCTGGGAGAAATCCGTCCGGAGACGCGCCTGGTCTCCCTGATGCTGGCCAACAACGAGACCGGTGTGCTGCAGCCCGCGGCCGAAGTGGGACGTTTCTGCCGTGACCGCGGAATTCATTTTCACTGCGATGCCGTGCAGGGAGCTGGAAAAATCCCCTTCAGCGTCGAAGATCTGCACGCCGACACGTTGTCCGTTTCCGCTCACAAAATCCACGCCCCGAAGGGAATCGGTGCGCTCTACGTCCGTCGCGGTATCGAGCTTCGTCCGCACATGCTCGGAGGGGCCCAGGAACGGCGCCGCCGAGCGGGCACGGAGAATGTGCCCCTGGCCCGGGCGTTCGGTATGGCGGCGACGCTCGCTGCCGAAGCTGCCGGGGATCAATCGGAGATGCAGGCGCTCCGGGATCGTTTCGAAGCGATGACTCTGGAAAGCATCCCCGACGTGAGAGTCAATGCGGGCCAGGCTCCGAGACTGCCGAATACCAGCAATCTGCGCTTTCCGGGCGCCGACGGCGAAACCGTGGTCATCGCTCTCGACCTCGTCGGAGTAGCGGCATCAACGGGATCAGCATGCTCATCCGGCCGGATGGAGCCGAGCCACGTACTTCTGGAAATGGGGTTGTCCGATTCCGAAGCCAGGGCCTCGGTGCGATTCTCGCTGAGCCGGTTCAACAGCCGGGAGGAGATCGCCGAGGCGGTGGAGAAACTGCAACGCGTGGTGATGGCGAACCGGCGAGAGCAAGTGAGTAGAACCCCATGACCGAAGATCGACACCACGTGGCTGGAGACATGACGATCTCCCGGCGCCGGGCCCTCCCGCACGGAGCGATCCTCATGCAGGGAGACCTCCTGGCCATCAAGCTTCCGGACGTAATGAGCTTCGTATCCATGATCCGCGGCGCGGGCAGACTGATCGTGCAGCAGGATGATCTCGAGCGCTCGATCGAGTGGCGGGACGGAAACATCGTTTTTGCCACATCGAACTCTCCTGAGCACTCGCTCGGCCAGTTCCTGCTCAGGAACGGAAAGATCACGCAACAGCAGTATGACGAGTCCGACCGGCGGGTCACTCCTCAGATGCGTCATGGCAAGGTCCTGGTGATGATGGGTGTGATCTCGCCGAATGATCTGTGGTGGGGCGTGAAGAATCAGGTGCTGGAGATCATCTACTCGCTGTTCGCCTGGGACAAGGGCCGGTTTCTCTTCTGCCAGCCACTCGATCATGAGAGCCTCGAGCGCATTACGCTGTCCATCAACACGTCGGCCGTGATCATGGAAGGCATTCGCCGCCTCGACGAGATCGCGAGCATTCGCGAACGGATCACCTCTCCGGAGGGAGTGCTCGCAGCCGTTTCCGGGCGGGAAGCGAGCGTGGCCGAGCTGGAACTGAGCGATTCCGAGCTGCGACTATTTCAGTCCGTCGACGGGAAGAGGACGATCAGGGAACTGGTGGGGCTGAGTGAACTCACGGAATTCGAAGTGAGCAGGATTTTCTACCAGCTGCTCTCGGCGCGAATCATCGAATACGTCCATCAGGAAAAGTCGGGCTCGATGTTCAGCGACGTCGAGGATTCCCCTGAGCTGAACCGTGTGGTCGGAGCGTACAACCGCATGTTCGAGAAACTGTACGGTGCACTGGAGCATGCCGTGGGCTCCACGGAGGCCCGGGATGTGCTCAATGGAGTCCTGCAGAGCTCCGATACCGACGAGCTCTGGACCGGGGTGGCATTTCAGCCCACTGGCCGTTTCGACGAGCGGATGCTCATCGCCAATGTCTCCGAGCTTCCGTACGAGAAGCGAAGAGCGGTTCTGGACGAGGGCCTGAACACGCTGCTGTCCATCGAGCTGTTCGAAGTCTCCCAGCATCTCGAAGCACAGACCAAGGTCGATGTCTTTCGCTTCATTTCCGATCAGAAGGCGCAACTGGAGTAAGTTCTGCGTTCAGGAGATTGTCGCAGGCACAGAATTGCCGTCCTCAGTAACCTGAAATCCCCGAAATCGTATCCATGACGGGAACCGTTAGAATGAACGGCCGCGCGGCGGCGAAGAAGCCGCGGGCGAGCAAATGACATGTGGCCCACACTGCTAAAGATCGGTAGTTTCGAGATCACGACGTTCGGTCTCATGATGTTCCTCGGCTTTGCAGTGGCCGGGATCGTGCTCACACGCCAGTTCCGCCGCTACGGACTGCACGAGGACGATGCCTCGTCGATCGTCCTGGCCGGAGCTCTCGGCGGAATCGTCGGCGCGAAGATTTACTACGCCATTCTCTACCACGACATGTCGCTTCTCTTCACCCGGGCCGGTCTGGTCTGGTACGGCGGCTTCATCGGCGGGGTGATCGCCTGTTCGATTCTGGTCATCAGGAAACGAATCCCGTATCTCACGGCGGCGGATGCCACGGGTCCGGCCCTGGCCATCGGCTACGCCCTGGGACGAGTAGGTTGCTTTCTGGTCGGTGACGATTACGGCCGGCCGACCGAGTCGTGGGTGGGCATCGCCTTTCCCCGCGGAGCGCCACCCACCACGGCAGCCAACCTCCGGGACTTCGGAGCGGCGGTCGATCCCTCAATCCCCGGAAGCACGGTCCTGAGGGTATTTCCCACGCAGCTCTTCGAGGTGGCGGCGGGCGTTCTGATTTTCACGATCCTGCTGTCGATGAGCAAACGGCCTCATGTCAGGGGAAGGATCTTCGGTTGGTTCCTCCTGCTGGCAGGCCTGGAACGTCTCTTCATCGAGATCTTTCGCGCCAAGGACGATCGCTTCCTCGGGATCTTCACGGTGGCGCAACTGATCAGTGTGCTGGTCATGGCCGTCGGCCTGGCCCTGCTTTCGCGGAGATCCGGAGAATTGATCGCGGCCGTCGAACCCGCTTCCTTGCCTCCCCAAAGGACGCGACGCCGCGTGAAATCCTAGTGGCGTGTATTGGACAAATTGGTACCACCTGACTTGGTCTCGACGCCGTGAGCGTTGTTGCGCCTCCTCAGCATAGGAGCCGCTATGCCTGCGTCGGCGCGCCTAGCTCACGTCGCCGATTCCTGCGTCATCTGGTACCAATTCATCCAATACACGCCACTAGGTCGCGCACGTCCTCGAGGTCGGTGTACTCTTTCCGACGTGCTGGACAAGATTCGCATCCGCAATGATGAGTTCCCGATCACGGCGAACGTGATCTATTTCAATCATGCCGCCGTGGGACCCCTTCCCCGGCGCAGTGTTGCGGCCATCCGCAGCCACGCCTCTGACCAGATGTACTGGGGTGCATTGCACTGGCGCGAATGGACGGACGAGTACGCCCGGTTCCGAGCGGCCGCGGCCCGCTTGATCGGATCCGCTGCCGATGAAATCTCGATTCTCAAGAACACCTCCGAGGGCATCTCCTTCGTGGCCGAGGGCTTTCGCTGGAATGCAGGCGACAACGTCGTCACGACCGATCTCGAGTTCCCGTCAAACTTCGTTCCCTGGAAGCGGCTGGAGCGAAGGGGAGTGCAGTGCCGCGTCGTGCCCAGTACCGACGGAGCGTTCACCGTCGACGACGTCGAATCGCTGGTCGATGATCGGACGAGAATCGTTACCGTCTCGTCGGTTCAGTTTCACAACGGATTTGCCGCCGACCTCGTGGCCATCGGCGCGTTATGTGCCGAGCGCGGGATTTCCTTCTGTGTCGATGCCATCCAGGGTCTCGGGCAGATTCCGTTGGACGTTCGCAAAGCGAACATTTCCTTTCTGGCAGCGGACGCGCACAAGTGGATGCTCGGTCCCGAAGGAGCGGC
>JBDTRY010000105.1:0-11965 GCA_039931435.1 Acidobacteriota bacterium
CTGATCTGATGAAATGCCCGCGTTTCACGGGGCGTGGAGAACTTGTCATCCTGAGGGAGCGCAGCGACCGAAGGATCTCGTCAACGAAGGTCGCCGTTCGTCGCGGTGGCAACCGTGAAGGTAAAAGAGATCCTTCACTTCGACGCTTCAGGATGACAGGCCGTGGTATTCGTACCATTCACGCCACAGCGGCGTCAGAATCCTTTGGGACTGCCCCATTCCACGCGAATAACGCACGGAGCGACGAACACTCATAGAGTTCGTCGCCGCCGTCATCAGCGTCATCGGTCTTTTGCAGGTGGATTGCCATCGGCGGAGAACGCCGATTTCCCTCGTTCGCTCCTGAGAAGGGAGCCGGCCCAGAGGCAGAGGATCGCCGAAGCAACGCTCAACAGCACGAACCAGGGCTGGGCAGCCATGCTCCGCTCCACGAACATCCGCCAGACATGGGCGACGGTGATCAGCCCGAAAATCGCTCCCGTGACAATCGTATACGTCTTCATTGCACGGCCTCCGCAAACGCCCTGACCTGCACTCCGTCAATCATTGCTCGCCGGATAACGCACCGCCGGACTGCCCGCCGGATAGAACACACCCAGCAGACGCATCTCTCCTTCGCCCCGATTCTCGAGACAGTGCACCTGTCCTCGCGGAAGAAAAATGCAAGAGCCAGTCTCGATGGGTGTATGCGATGAGCCTGCCCACATGACGCCGCTGCCCTCGAGAATGCAGATCACTTCCTCGTACTGATGAAAGTGATCAGGGGCGCGGCCGGGCGGAATGGAACCGACGAATTGTGTGACCTGGCTGCTGCCGCAGTCGGCATTGATGACTTCCCGGTACCAGCGGTCGCCTGTGCGCTGCACCGGCCGGTCGTGCATGGAGACGACGAGCGGCACACCATCGGCTGCCTGGCCTGGTTCGTAGCGACTGTTCCCGCCGTCTTCCAGGCTGATGCCGTCATCCGGACACTGCGAGCTGACGATCGTCAAAGATTCCTCTGCAAACATCTCCAGCGACGTCTGTGGAGGGAGGTAGACGCCTTTGTCCGGAGCGAGCTCGTAAATGCTGCCGGCGACCGCCGCCGATCCGGACCCGGCCATGACATACAGCACTTCATCTTCAGTCTCATTTTGCAGCGAGGTGCCGCTTCCTGAGGGCAACTCCAGCACCCGCAGCGATATGGCCTGCGCGCCGGCTGCAAGTCCGAAGTGTTTCCAGACAAGCAACGCTCCGTTGCGGGTTGGCGCACCCTCCCGCAGCGAAACCACGCGACAGCGGCCCTCGAGCATGGCAACCATTTCGTGGGATTATGCTCTCTGCATGCCTACGAAAGAAGAGGGAGTCGGCGCGACCAACCAGGATTTCATCCGCTACGATCAGGTGGAAAAACATCAGACCTACCATCTGGCCGAATCGGAGGGCGACGAGCAGTTCGACGATGATTTTCCGGTTCGTACCGTCGACGTCGGACGCTTCCTGCTGGGCGGGCTGGAAGAGCAGCGCGCCTTCGCGCACGACCTGGGAGAAGCCTTGCACGAGATCGGTTTCGCCATTCTCACCGGCCATGGTGTGGATGTCGAACTGTACGAGGAAGCGGAACAGCGCATCGAACAGATCTTTTCCGAGCTCCCGCTGGAAGAGAAGATGCGCTTCCGTGCCGAACGATTCGGTTCCGTGAATCAAGGTTACTTTCCCATCAAGGAAACCAGCAACATGCACCCCGATCTGGTGGAGGGCTGGGTCTTCACCCGCCGCGCCTTCGACGATCCGCAGTCGTTCTGGCCTTCTCCGGAGCACGCCCGCTTCTTTCATCGCCTCGTGCAGGCGGAGGAGCCTCTCATTCTTCCTGTGATGCAGAGCATCCTCACGTATCTCGGGTGCGATCCCCATCTGTACGACAAGAAACTGACGGGAACGAACTTCGGACTTCGCCTGAACTACTACCCGCCCGTTTCCGCGGAGGATGACGCATCCGGCGCGGCACGCCTTCTCGGCCATGAAGACATCGACATGTTCACCTTCCTTCCCGCGCCGCGGGTGGAAGGACTGCAGATCCTGAACCGGCGAAATATGAAGTGGGTGCGCATCGCCGCACCCCCGGGCAGCATCATTCTGAACACCGGCGACTACATGCAGCGCATTACAAACGATCTTCTGCCCTCGACAACCCATCGCGTGAGCAAGCCGCGCGACGGGAGCCAGAGGAGCCGCACACGTGTCTCGTTCCCCATGGCCGTTTACTTGTGGGAAGAGGAGATGCTCGAAGTGCTGCCCTGCATCGCGAACCCGAAATATCCGCCGGTCAAAGCGATCCAGTTTCACACCAGTATCACCAGCAAGTTCTACGGCGACGACTACGCCGTGAAGTGAATCGCGCTAAGACGACGTCAGTTCGTCTGTTCGTTGACGCCGCCCCTTCGCCGCCACCGCATAGAGCACCGCCCCGATCGCGCTCCAGAACAACACCAGCTCGATCGTCGTCAGCGATCCCTGGTCGATTCGCTGTTGCAGCGAAAGATGGGTGAGCAGGGACAAGTCCCGCGCAAGTTGCAGCACGATCAGTGTTCCCATGGCCAGCATGGAGACCACGGCGCTCAGTCGTTGCACGACGAGCGGCAGGGGAATGGTGACGCTGGCGAACAGCTCCGGATTTAGGCGGGGAAGCAGCAGCAGCGCCAGGCTGTGCAGGAAGTAGAGAACGACCAGGGCGAAGACGGCAATATTCAGCGCCAGAGAGACCTGACCGCTCACGAGCAGAACGAGCGTTACTCCAAGTGTGAGAGTGAGACCGCCGACGGGCGTGCCCGTTCGACTGGAGATCGCCCCCATCCATCGTGGCGCCAGGCCATCCTCGGCGAGCATGATCGCCACTCTCGAGGGAACGAGCATTGTGGCGTTGACCGAGCTGGCCAGGGCCATCACCGCACCGAACGTCACGAACCAGGCCGCGCCAATCGGCAGATAGCGCGAAGCCACGGCGGCCATCGGTGCGTCCGACAACCGCAGCTCCGCGCCGGGAAGAACGCCGAAGGCCACGACCGACATCAGGAAGTAGATGACCGTGGTGACCACGATTCCCCCGAGGAAGATGCGGGGCAGCCGCTGCGTGGAGTCGCGCACTTCCCCCGCTGTCTGCGCCAGCGACTCGAAACCGGCGTAGGCAAAGAAAATCAACGGAAGCGAACTGGCGAATCCGCGCACTCCGTGCGCAAAGAAGGGCTGGTAGTTCACCGGCCGGATGGCGACGAGGCCGGGCACCACCAGGACGACGATGGAGATGCCCAGCAGCGCGCACATCCAGACCTGGATGCGACCGAACCAGCGGATACCGGCTACATGAAAAAAGTAAAAGAACAGCAGGCTGGCAATGGCCACCGGCATTCCGGCGCTTTTCGGCAGCGTCCCGCCGGACAGCTCGATGAGGTAGTCAGCAAAGGCGCGGGCCAGGTAGGCCAGGGCGCCAATATACGAAATGATCTTCAGCCAGACGCCGACGAAGGCCAGGCCGTAGCCTCCGAACGTACGAGAGAGATGCGTGTACTCGCCGCCAGGCTCACGGCCCAGTGGCGTGGAGAGAAATACGGAGTAGGCAACCGATGTCGCCAGGATGGCCGGCGCCAGAACAACGTAACCGAGAATGACGCTCGGTCCGGTCAGGGCCCAGGCGTCGCTGGTGACTTTGAAGATCCCGGCGCCGATGAGAATACCCAGCAGGGTGGCGTACGACTGGAGCGTTCCGAGGTCGCGTCTGAGGGAAGCGGAGAGAGGAGTGGTCGTCAATCAGGTCCTGCTCAGGGTTTGAACCCAGTCATGCACCCATTCGTCCAAATGCACTGATCGCCGTGCCGGGAGAGAATGCGGAAGGAGGCGATGAAAGAATCTGTGACGGGCGTCTCGCTCATATTCGTCGATCGCTGGCGGGAGCAGGCTCCTCCATCAGCGATCGCGACACAATACATGAGGGAGAGCCGGACGTCGGAAAGCAAAAGAACTTCCCGCAACACGGAAGGAAAACGCGATCAATCCCCGCTACGCAGTTGAGCGAAGAATGGACGAGCCGGCGTAAGCCGGCGCCAGAGATGTAGCACCGGGCGTGAGCCCGGTGAAGAGACGACGACACGATGCCGAGAAATGACGAGCCGGCGTAAGCCGGCGCCAGAGACGTAGCACCGGGCGTGAGCCCGGTGAAGAGACGACGACACGATGCCGAGAATTGACGAGCCGGCGTAAGCCGGCGCCGGAGATGTAGCACCGGGCGTGAGCCCGGTGGACGAGACGACGACACGGCGCGTTCGTCCGAGGTATGATCGCCGTCGAGGGATTCCGCATGGTCGCCCACCATGCATACGTTCACATCGTTATTCGTCCACGTCGTTTTCTCGACAGAGAATCGCCTCCCATTTCTCACACGAGAAATCCGCGCCGGCGTCCACGCCTACCTTGGAGGATGCCTTCGCAGCCTCGAGGCAACCGCAATCGAAATCGGCGGAGTTGCCGATCGCGTCCATCTTCTCGCCGAATATCCACAACAACTCTCGATTTCGTCGCTGCCCTCACCTCCGGGCGCTTGCTTCGAAGGTCGCGGCACGCGCGGGGCGGGCGAAATAGTAACCCTGGGCATACTTGATCCCCAGCGCTTTGGCAGCGGCGGCGGTGGCGGCAGTTTCCACACCCTCCAGAATCAGCTCCGAATCGAAAGCGCCAGCCAAAGAGAGCAGGTTGTGCACGATTTTTGTCTTCGTCTCGTCAGCCTCAAAGCTCGTGCCGAACTGCTGGCTGATTTTGAGAAAGGCCGGACGGACCTGCTCCACGAAGGGGAGATGGGAGTACGCCGTGCCGACGTCATCGAAGGCGAATCGCACTCCGCTCTGGGAGAGCCTGCGGATCATGTCGAACTGGGTGCGATCTTCGTCGAGGGTGCCCTGTTCGGTGATCTCCAGCACGATGCGGTGCAGGGGCACTCCTGATCGTTCCGAGGCTTCGAGAATCGTCTTTTCCAGATGCGGCCCGGCGAACACGGTCGGATGAATGTTCAGGAAGATCGGAGCCACTCTGGCCAGCCCGGCTCCTGCCTCGAGACTCCTGCGCACACAGGCGAGCTCCAGGTCGGGAATGCGCTTTTTGCGCGCTGCATACTGAAATAACCTCTCCGGATTGCGTAAAGGAGATTCAGTTTGCAGGCGAGTGAGCGCTTCATACCCTACGTACTCTTCCGAATCGAGTCGGACGACCGGTTGAAATACGCTCGAGAGTTCGTCGCCGGTGAGAATGTCGTCGAACAGAGGCATTCTCATCAGCTCCGGCCATTCGGGGCTCCCCTGGCGATTGGGCGCGGTCGAGTCGAGAATAGAGTCCAGTTGAGAGATCTCGAAAGGTTTTTGCAAAAGAGCAACGACCCCGCGATGAGACGCTTCGATTCGAAGAGCATCCGTGGCCTGTCCCGTCATCAGAATGACGCGGCTTTCCGGGGAACATCGTTCGATGAAGCGGACGAAGTCCAGCCCCTCGAAGGCGAATGGTCCGCTGAGCCGGATGTCGCTGACGATGTGGGACGGATTCAGCCACTCGACCGCCATTTCCGCGCCGTCCAGGTCGTTGGCCGTGATGATTGTTCGCCCGGTACGTGCCAGACCGGCGGCAACGCCTTCGGTGATTCCGATCTCGTCATCGACAACCAGGATGATCTGGTGTTTCATCGGATCGTTCATGTGTCCATCAATTCTGTGCCGCTCGCCAACGGAGTGGCCGGAACGGGAGCTGCCCGGGAGATTGCCTGGAGGCACTCATGCGCTTCCTCCTTTTCGGAGGACGTAAGGCGCCGGCCTGTTCCAGGCGCCGGTGTGCAAAGCTGTGAGCGCGTCCACGTCGAAAGGCTTCTGCAGGAAAGGGAACGCTCCCATCTTCATGGATTCGACAACGCGATCAATCGCGCCTGCTCCCGAGATCACGATCACTGAGTTCGCGCTCCTTCATCCCGGCTCTCCGTTCTTTTTCGAGGCCGTCGCGGTCACGGCGTCCAGAGCGCGAAGCAGGGTGTCCAGCTCGTAAGGCTTACGCAGAAACGCTACTTCGGATCCCTTCAGTCGCTTTTGCAGTGACGACTCATCGCCGTGCCCGGTGGAGAAGACGACGGGCAGGTCTGAGGAGCAGCTACGCAGCCGGTCGAACACTTCCACACCATTCATGTCCGGCAGATTCCAGTCGAGAAGCACTACGTCAGGCCTGAATGTCTTGAAGGAATCGACAGCTTCGCTTCCGCGCTCGAGGGTGCGTACCTCCATCCCCTCGCTCTCCAATAGCGCGGCGATGCCGAAGGCCACGGCCTGATCGTCATCGACGATGAGCACGCGCCGGCGGCTGGCGGTTACCGGTGGTGAGGCCGGCTCTGCCGATTGGCGGGGTTGCTCGGAAGCGGCCGGAAGGAGAATGAAGAACGTCGTCCCTTTGCCCGGTTTACTGGTGACGTGAATGCTCCCGCCGTGACGGCTGATCACCTGCTGAACCACCGCCAGCCCCAGTCCCGTACCTGAGGATTTGGTGGTGAAGAGCGGTACCAGTATGTGGCGAAGGATTTCCGGACTCATGCCAGAGCCGCCGTCCGCAACCGAGAGCATCGCCATCCTATCGGGGACCCTGCCGAACGGATATTCGGTTGGATCGCTACTGTCGCTTATGCAAAGGCTGACGCGGCCGCCGCCGGGCATGGCATCGCGGGCGTTGAGCACCAGATTGGTGACCACCTGCTGAAGTTGACCCGGGTCGCAGAGGCAGGTGGCCGGCCCCCTCGATGGCTCGACAACCACCTCGATGCGTTGGCCGACCAGTGCTCGAAGCTCGGCGGTGAGACCTTGCAGCCAATCCGCCAGATTGACGGTCTGGATGGCGGGCTCCGCCGGCTGCGTGAATCGCAGTACGGATGAGGTGATTCTCTTCCCGCGCGCCACCGAGTTGATGATCTGCTTCGCCGCCTCCTGCAACTTCTCCTCGGCTGTGTTTCGCTGAATGACTTCGGCGAACGGCTGGATACCCATCAATACGTTGTTGAATTCGTGGGCGATCGTGGCCGCCACCCGACCCAGGCTGCTGACGCGATTGGCCTGCTCGAGCTGATACTCGAGATGCTTGCGTGCGGTAATGTCCCGGAACACCATGACCACTCCGGTGCGTTGGCCGTCCTCGATGATCGGAGAGATACTGTATTCGACGGGGAAGACCGTTTCGTTCTTCGTGAAGAAAACATCTTCGCCTGAGCGGGCCACGCCGTCGGCAGCGGTCTGAATGATCGGGCATTCTTCAATGGGGAATGCCGACCCGTCCGGGCGCCAGCGGTGAAAGGACTCGTGCAGGTCTTCGGTGGCGCGGAGTTCCTCCGCTGAACATTGGAACATCGCTGCTGCCGCCGGGTTGGCCAGGACCGGAGCGCCGTGAAGGTCTGCGGCGACGATACCGTCGCCGGCGAAGGTTAGCACCATTTCGATTTGATGGCCGAGTTGACGGCGCTCGCTGATATCGAGACTGGCGCAGATCACCCGAAGGGCCTGGCCCTCCGGATCCCGGATGACAAGCGCGTGGCTGGTCATGTATGCGTACGATCCGTCCGCGCGACGAAACCGGTACTCCAATGACCACCGCTCTCCGGAATTGAGCGCGGCGTGGAACGATTCCCTGACCCTCGGTAAATCCTCAGGATGGACTCGGGAGAACCACCATTCCAGCTCCACATCCTCACCGGGGGAAAACTCGTATTGACACACGCTGGACACCGCTTCATTGAGTGTCATCAGGCCAGTAGCGACGTTGATGTCGGCGATTATCTGCTGCGTGGCGCGCGCGGCATAGTGATACCGTTCCACGCTACGTTGCAGTTCCTCCTGTGCCCTTCGCCGTAACTGACGTTCGCCGCGCTGTTCGAGCGCGCGCGTAATCGACGCTGCCAGCCGCGAGGGCTGTTCCTTGAGGATGTAATCCACTGCTCCCTCGCGCAATGCCTGGACGGCACTCTCTCCCTCCATGGAGCCTGAAACGAAAATGAACGGTGTGTCCGGGACTAGACTGGTGGCAACTTTGAGCGCCGTGATTCCGTCGAACCGGGGAAGGTTGTAGTCGCCGAGGATGACGTGGGGATCGGAGGATTCCAGGGCCTCGCGGAAATCCTTTTCCGTATCCACTCGTACGGTGGAGAACGCCAGTCGGGCGCGGCGAAGTTCCCGCTCGATCAGCTGAGCATCGGCGTGATTGTCTTCAATCATGAGGATGCGGATAGGAGGAGCGGCCATGAATGTCTCCTCAGGGCGCGGCGCAGTTCACGGCCAGCCAGTAAAAACCGAGGTCGGCGATCGACCTGGCGACGTGGACGCGCTTCCTGGCAACCAGCGATCCGAGAGATGCAATTTGAAAAAGAGCGGGAAGAGCGATGATCCGCAGTCCTTTCCGAAAGAGAGTCCGTATGTTGACCACGTTTTCAACGCCGTGGCCGGAAATGGGTCGGGTATCGATCCCGACACTGCTGTTGTGTCCTGAGCTCCAGCCCACGACCCCATTGAGGCTCTGAATTTTTATCAGCGCGAGGATCACCACCAGGGGGATCACGGCGAAGAATCGCGTGACAAGCCGGCTTGCGGTACTCGACCAGCTCTTTTGATCAATGCTCGGTCTTTTGCTCATGTTCGGTCTTTTGGCACAACCCTCCCTACATGGAGAGAGTAGCGATTTTGGGCATTTTGATACCCTCGGGCTCGATAAAATCTCACTCTGGTCCAGATTTCGGATCCTTCCGCTTCCCCTCCCCACCCTAATCCCCCTCTCCCACACGTATTCGCAAGTCGGCGCGAACTCCGTGAGAGATCGGGGTGCAAACTCGACTCTTCGTCGTGAATCCGCTTGCGGTGCAACGGGTACTCGAGATCACAGAGCGGCTTACGCCGGCTCATGGAATTCGCTTTCCCGAAAACTAATCGCCGTACGTGCTCGCAGCAACGGATTCGGCTGTCGATCGCAGAACGGTTACATTCGCGGCCCAGGTGCGCACGGTCACGGCGCATGAGTGTTAAGGTCCAGGCATGACGGCCCTGCGGGTACTATTCGTCGCCACCATCGTCGCTCTGGCACCATTCAGCGTCGCGGAATCAGCGCCACCGGACAGCGGTGAGATCATCATCGCCCATGTGAATGTCGTGCCCATGGACTCGGAGCGGGTCATGGCCGATCAGATGGTCACGGTGCGCGATGGTGTCATCACCCGCATCGTTCCTTCCACTGCAGGCTTTCCGCCCGATGGCAGATCGGTGATCGAGGCTCACGGTCTGTACATGATTCCGGGGCTTATGGACATGCACATTCACCTGGCCCGGACCAGCGAACTTCGCCTCTATCTCGACCATGGAGTGACGACGGTCAGGAACATGTGGGGCTACTCCGGTCTCCCGGCGATCATGTCCGCGGTCGAGCGTGGTGAGATTGCCGGTCCGCGCATCTATTCAGCGAGCCCCGGATTCGACAGCAAGGATCCCGGCTGGCCCGGGCCGATCATCGTCACCGACCCGAACGCCGTAGCGCAACTGGTCGCGGCACAGGTGGCAGCAGGATGGTCCTGGATCAAGGTGTATCAGAACCTTCGTCTCGACGTCTACGACGCCATCCTCAAAGCCGCGCGTGAGAAGGGCATCAGAGTGGTGGGTCATGTCTCGACGAATGTCGATGTGAGACATGCCCTGGCCTCCGGCCAGATCTCGATCGAGCACTTCAGCGGCTACGATCGTTTTCTCAGCCACAGCACCAGCACCGCCGTCGGCAACTTCGTGAAAATGGATGTGGGCCGGATCAACGAGGCGGTGAATGACACGGTCACCGCCGGGACCTGGAACTGCCCGACGATGTCCGTTCTGCAGGTGCTCGCGGACCGGAACCTGTCCGAGACCCTCGCTCGTGTGGAGATGGAAAACCGGCGACAGTTTGTCGGAGCGCTCTATCGGGCTGGCGGACACATTCTTGCGGGGACCGATTCTGGCATCCAGCTGACAGTCCCCGGAGCATCGATAGCGGACGAGCTCGATCAGTTCGTCGGTGCCGGTCTGACGCCGTTCGAGGCTTTAACCACGGCTACGCGTGACGCGGCGGTGTTCCTCCAGGATTCGTCGATCGGAACGATCGCTGAAGGCAAGCGTGCTGACCTCGTTCTGTTGACGAAAAATCCCCTGGCGGACATCAGCGCGGTGCGCTCGATCTCCGGGGTGATGGCGAACGGGGTATGGCAGGTGAGCTCCGTCCGCCGCCGGGCCGTGCGTCGCTGAGCGGGGTTGGACGCACAGAGCCGTCTGCGAGGCGCCATACCCGGCGGCTCTCCGTACCATCCACCACACTCTCCCTCACGTGCTACGCTCCCGCGAGAGGACTTCTCATGCATCAACGGACGCGATTCCTGATCGCAACGTTCCTGATTGCTGTCCTGACCACGCCCCTCATGGCTCAGTCGGCGGGAGAGTCGAGCGCTCGCCGTGCCCTCGAGACGGTCTTCGCGCGTGATTGGAAAACCTTTTCAGCCATGGCCGACGCCAGGATGAACGAACTCCTCACGGCCGAGACATTCGCTGCCATACCGGCAGCCCTCGAACAGCAATACGGAAAGCTGGAGAAGATCGGGACTGCCGCGGAGTCCAGGAAGGACGACCTCGAACTCTTCACCTTCGAGGTTGCACTGGAGAAGGCAGACCTGGCCATGCTCATCGTTCACGACGGCGCCGGGAAAGTGGCTGGACTGCGGGTTCTGAAGGTCACGCCACGAAACGAGCAATGGACTGCACCCGAATACGTCGATCGCTCCCGTTTCAGTGAGTCCGCGGTGCATGTCGGCACCACGGAATTTCCGCTCGAGGCAACGCTGACCATCCCGAAGGTGAACGTGCCTGTACCGGCCGTGGTTCTCGTCCATGGCTCCGGTCCGAACGATCGCGACGAGAGCATCGGGCCCAACAAACCGTTCCGCGATCTGGCCTGGGGCCT
The DNA here is from genome assembly GCA_039931435.1 of Acidobacteriota bacterium. Taxonomy (GTDB): domain Bacteria; phylum Acidobacteriota; class Thermoanaerobaculia; order Gp7-AA8; family Gp7-AA8; genus JBDTRY01. The sequence goes on from JBDTRY010000105.1 coordinate 11,002, forward strand.
GGCCTCCCGAGGGATTGCCGTCCTTCGTTTCGACAAACGGACCTTCACGTACGGTGCAACGATGAATCCGGCCACAGTCACGCTGGAAGACGAATCGATCGACGATGCTCTCTCGGCCGTCGTCGTGCTTCGCTCCCGAAAAGAAATCGACCCTCATCGCATCTACATCCTCGGGCACAGCCTCGGCGCGGTTGCCGCTCCCTACATCGCCAGGCGGGACGAGCGCATCGCCGGAATCATCAGCGTGTCCGGTCCGGCGCGACCCATGCTCGATGTCCTTATCGATCAACTGCAATATCTCGGTGCAGGCGGGAGCAATTCCGATGCGGCGAACAAGCAACTCGACGACGTGCGCGCAATGACGCTTCTGGCCCGATCCGCGAGGAGTCTCAACGACGAACAGATCCTCGGTGTCCCGCTGGCCTACTGGCGTGACCTCGACCGGCGTGATCCTGCGGCTGTTGCAGCGAAACTGGGCAGACCGGTGCTGGTCATTCAGGGTGGACGCGACTATCAGGTGACGGCGAAAGACTTCGCCGTCTGGGAGAAGGCGCTCGCAGGTCAGAAGCGGGCCACGCTCATCCTGTTCGAAGATCTGAACCATCTCATGATTGCGGGACAGGGACGCTCAACGCCGAGCGAGTACGCCAGCGAGGGTCACGTCGCCGCAAAGGTGGTGACAGCCATCGCCGACTGGATCACGAAGGGAAGCGTACCGAAGCACTGAAGCGACGGCGCCCCAGGACGTAACTGCGCACAAGAGTTGACGAGCCGGCGTTAAGCCGGCGCCAGAGATGTAGCACCGGGCGTGAGCCCGGTGAAGGAGATCGCCACGAGCACAGAAGTTGACGAGCCGGCGTAAGCCGGCGCCAGAGATGTAGCACCGGGCGTGAGCCCGGTGAAGGAGATCGCCACGAGCACAGAAGTTGACGAGCCGGCGTAAGCCGGCGCCAGAGATGTAGCA
>JBDTRY010000106.1:0-11859 GCA_039931435.1 Acidobacteriota bacterium
CGCGATGCGCTCGGACGCTGTCGGGCTCATGCGCGGCTCTAGTTATAATCGACAAACGTGATGTCTGGCTACGGCAAAGCGCTGCTGGACGTCTTCCGAGCCTACGCGCACTCTTCTCCGTCGGCGCGGGTACACACGCTTGTTCGTTTTCTCAGTTGTCCCTTTCTTCGCACAATCGATCTCATACCCATGGGCTCACGGATGCTCGACGTGGGATCCGGTCATGGGTTGCTGGCGGTCCTCGCGGCAACAAACCGCCAGGCGCGCGTGTTCGCAGTCGACCCCGATCTCCGTAAGCTGCTGCCGGGATTGAAGCGGGCAGACGTTCGTATGGTCGCCGGGTATGACAATGCCATTCGGGGACGCTTCGATGTGGTCACGCTTTTCGATGTCATCTACCGCCTGGGACCGGCCGAGCGCGATGGCCTGTTCGAGCGGTTGTTCCAGCGCCTCGAACCGGGAGGGACCATGATCATCAAGGAGGTCACCCCGGACAAGCGGCTGAAGACGGCGTGGAACGAGTTTCAGGAGTGGATCGTCGAGCGTCTCGGTCTGACCATGGGACACGGCGTCTTCGCGGAGAGCCCGGTGGAAGTGAGACGACGCCTGGAGCGTCACGGCTTCATCGCCGTCGAACAGCGCGAAATCGACCGCTGGTATCCCCACCCTCACATCGTCTACTTCGCCCGAAGACCGGGATAAATCGAGGGGACGGCGGAATCACCGGTATCACCTGAATGGTGTCACCCGAATAACGTGCTCCCACGGCGTGTCATCCCGAACGAGAGACTGTGTCAAAACCAGGGGAACCTCAGAGAAGCACGAACTCGTAGGGCCGCACGGCGTGCGGCCGGTATTCTTCTGGAAAGGTGCATACAGGCAACGATTCAACAGGATGAGATGGCAAAGGGTATCGGCCGCACGCCGTGCCGGCCCTACGAGCAGCACCGCCGGTTGTGATTTCAAGATACTTTTGGCACAGCCTCACGAGCGAAGCGAGGAGAGATCTCCCGCTCCCGTGGGGAAGCCCGTCCTTGCACCGCGAGAGATCCGTCGCTTCGCTTCGGGGAAGCTTCCCGGCCGGAGCGGAAATCCATGCCCCTCTGATATCATCCGGCGGCAGCCGTTGAATTTGGAGGAGCGTTCCCGTGTCGAATTTCCCCGGTGTTGATTACATGGACATCGATTCGTTGTTTTCTGAAGATGAGTTGATGGTCCGGCAGACCGTTCGTGACTTCGTCGACGACCAGGTTCTGCCGATCATCGAAGAGGCAAATCGCGAAGAGAAGTTTCCGGCGCACCTGGTGCCGAAGATGGCCGAAATGGGTCTCTATGGCTCGACCATCGACGAATACGGCCTTCCCGGACTGAACAACGTCGCCTACGGACTGATCATGCAGGAACTGGAGCGCGGCGACTCCGGCCTGCGCTCGTTCGTATCCGTACAGTCCTCGCTGGTGATGTTTCCGATTTATGCCTACGGATCGAAAGAGCAGAAGGATCGCTGGATTCCAGCCCTGGCTTCCGGAAAAGCAATCGGCTGCTTCGGATTGACCGAGCCCGACTTCGGCTCCAACCCCGGCGGCATGAGGACCAACGCCAGAAGAGACGGCGAATCATTCGTGCTCAACGGGGCGAAGTCCTGGATCACCAACGGTTCGGTGGCCGACGTCGCCGTGGTCTGGGCGAAGATCGACGGGGGCGTGCGCGGGTTCCTCGTCGAGAAAGGCACACCCGGGTTCTCCACTGCGTACCACATGGGCAAATTCTCCCTGCGCGCTTCGGTGACCTCGCAGCTCTTCTTCGAAGATTGCCGCATCCCGGTGGAGAACGTGCTGCCCGAAACGTCCTCCCTGAGACATCCCCTGAGCTGCCTGAGCCAGGCTCGCTACGGAATCGCCTGGGGAGCCCTGGGCGCTGCCATGGCCGTCTACAACACGGCCCTCTCCTACACGAAACAACGCATTCAGTTCGGCGGCCAGCCCATCGCCGCGCATCAGCTCGTTCAAAACAAACTGGCCTGGATGATCACCGAGATCACCAAAGGCCAGCTTCTCGCTCTGCAGATGGGACGATTGAAGGACAAGAACAAGCTGGAGCCGCATCACGTGTCCATGGGCAAGATGAACAACGTCAACATCGCCCTGGAGATCGCGCGCACGGCCAGAGACATGCTCGGTGCCAACGGTATCAGCGACGAGTATCCGGTCATCCGGCATATGCTCAACCTGGAGTCGGTGAAGACGTACGAAGGAACTCACGACATTCACAATCTGGTCATCGGCGAAGCGGTCACGGGCATTCCTTCCTATAACCCTCCGATGAATTCGCGAACGGAAAAAGCGGAACGGGAAAAGGCCGAAGCGGAGTTTCAGCAGAAGTCGGTGCGATGACGCGCGCGTGGGCCATTCCCAGCGGTGGAACGGTTCAGGCGCCGCTGTGCCAGGAGATGACACGATTACCATGGCATGTCATCCTGAAGCGTCGAGCGAAGGATCTCTTCTACCTTCCCGGTTGCTATGCGAGGAAGAGGACGATTCTCGTTGACGAGATCCTTCGGTCGCTACGCTCCCTCAAGGATGACAAGTTCCCCAGGTCTCGTAAAAACGACGGGCGTGTCATTGGAAGCAAAATCTAACTCGCCGCTTTGCGGCCGAATGGAGTTTCGATGGAATCGAGCCTGGAAATCGGGTTTCTGCGTGTCACCGAGCAGGCCGCAATTGCCGCGTCGCGGACGATGGGCTACGGCCGCAGAAAGTATTCGGATCAGGTTGCCGTCGAGGCAATGCGCGAGGAGCTGAACAAGCTGAAGATGCGCGGGTCGATCGTCATCGGCGAAGGTGAGCGTGACAAAGCCCCCATGCTCTACGTTGGCGAGCCCCTCGGGCGCGGAATCGAGCATCAGGATGCCCGCTATCCCGAGATCGACATCGCCGTCGATCCTCTCGAGGGCACCAACCTCTGCGCTACGGGCTCGGCGAATTCCATCGCCGTTCTGGCAGCCTCCGAGAAGGGGGGCCTGCTCAACGCCCCCGACATTTACATGGAAAAGCTCGTCGTCGGTCCGACGGCCAGCCAGTTCGTCAGCCTCGACAGCTCCGTTCATGAAAACCTCCACCAGATGGCTGAGGCCTTCAAACGGGACGTTCATGACTTGACCATCGTCGTTCTCGACCGCGAGCGCCATCACGAGCTCATCGCTCAGATCCGCGATGCCGGAGCGAGGATCAAACTCATCACCGACGGCGACCTTTCCGCCGGAATCTCCTCGTCGGTCCGGGGCACGGGCGTGCACGCAGCGATGGGGACGGGAGGGGCGCCGGAAGGAGTCATCACCGCCGCAGCGATGCGTTGTCTCGGCGGACGCATGCAGGGCCGCCTTCGCCCTCTCGAGAAATGGCAGGAAGAGCGTCTCAGCGAGATGGGATTCGCGGATCACGATAAGGTCTACGACACGTCCGATCTCGCATCGGGCAACGACATCATCTTCTCGGCCACGGGAGTGACCGACGGGGATCTTCTCCGTGGCGTGCGCTTCTTCGGCGGTGGGGTCCGCACATCCTCGCTGTTCATGTCCCTGAAGACCCGGACGATCCGTTTCGTCGACTCCATATTCACAGAAGAAGGCTCGCACATCGCCGTCAATCTGTCCTGATAACGATCCGCTCGTGCGGCGTCGAGTGTGGCGCATTTGGTCCGCTCGTAGGGCCGCACGGCGTGCGGCCGGTACCCCGCGCCATTCCCGACGCTCGAATCCCGGGCTGAATGCAGCAATCTCCAAAAATACCGGCCGCACGGCAGGCCAGCCATGCGGCCCTACGAAGTTGCACCGCGTGTCTGTCGAGTTTCGTGATGGTGAAGGCGACGGCACTTCAACTGGCGAGAGGTGATCGGTTCAGCAAGCGTCCAGCCGCGCGCCGTCACAGCGCCTGTTTCGTGAAGGAATCGGGGAGCGGCGCTTCGAAGATCATCTGCTTTTTCGTCCCGGGATGAACGAAGCCGAGCAGGCGTGCGTGCAGGCCGAGGCGTTTCAGCGGATCGACCGTGCTGCCGTAGGCTGTGTCGCCGACAACGGGATGCCCCTGCTCGGCCAGATGAACGCGGATCTGATTTCGCCTTCCGGTTTCAAGGCGCACCTCGAGCATGGAGAATCGTTTTCCAGCAGCAATCGATCGGTAATGCGTGATGGCCAGCTTTCCTTTGCTGGCATCCTTCACGCTTCCAACCTTAAGGTTGCGATCTTCAGCGAGGAACGATCGGATGGTTCCGTCAGGCGGGTCCATCGCTCCCTCGACGATGGCTACATAGACCCGGTCGATGGCATGGCGGGCGAACAGCTCCTTGAGATGTTCCTTCGCCGGAAAATGTTTGGCGAAAACCAGCACACCCGATGTGGCCCGGTCGAGCCTGTGAACCACATGAACGCGGCCCGTTTCGCGCCGGACCTTCATGTACTGATTCAAATACGCCTGAACCGTTTCGTCCGCTTCCGACTCGGTGGCTACGGTGAGGAGTCCTTCGGACTTGAGCACGACGATGACGTCATCATCTTCATGAAGCAGGGACAGCTCTGGTGGAAGAAACTGGTTGGCCATTCTTCTGGCCAGATCGACGACGTCTCCGGACGCGAGTTCGCGCCTGGAGTTCTTCTCCACCTCCCCATTGACGCGAACTCTCCCCGTCTGCAGCATCTGCCGGAGGGTGGTGCGACTGGACTCCGGAAAGATCGTGCCCAATGCATCCAGAAGGTTCGCAGGCTGTCCGATCTGCCTTCTCACCTGATAAACGTAACAGATCGCGGCGGGTTCAGGCGGTGCAGTCCTGAATTCATGGCTGTAGAATCGTCTGGAAAACGGAGGAATCGTGGAATACCAGATCGTCGGCGATGTCATGCAGGCTTTGAAGCTTCAACTGAACCCGGGAGAAGAAGTCTTCGCCGAGGCGGGGGCGATGCTTTACATGAACGACGGGGTGCAATTCGACGCACGCATGAAAGGTGGACTCCTCAAGGGACTGGCTCGCAAGTTCCTGGCCGGCGAGAGCCTCTTCATGAGCGTGTTTCGCGCCACAGCACCTGGGACTCACCTGGCACTGGCAGCGCCGACGCTGGGCAAGATCCTGCCGATCGAGCTTCGCGGAAATGCCATCCTCGCCGAACGCACAGCCTTTCTCTGCTCGATCGGGAACGTCGACCTCTCCATCGCCTTCACGCGCAAGCTCGGCGCCGGAATGTTCGGCGGTGAGGGCTTCATCCTTCAGCGCATCAGCGGAAACGGCATGGTCTTTCTTCACGCCGGTGGAAACATGATCGAATTTGAATTGAAGCCTGGCGAACATCTCCGGGTGGACACCGGATGCATCGTCTCCATGGCCGAGACTGTCAGCTACGACATCCAGTTCGTGGGGGGATTCAGAAATTCTCTCTTCGGTGGAGAAGGTCTCTTTTACGCCAGTCTGACCGGGCCGGGAAAAGTCATTCTCCAGACATTGCCATTCAGCCGGCTGGCAGACCGGATCAAGACAGCGATTGGCGGGAACGTCGAAGAGGCCCGCGGTGTGGCTGGATTCGGCAGCATTCTGAAGGACGTCATCTCAGGAGAGTGAAGCGGGTCATTGTGATGAACGCCGCAGGCGCACCTCCGCTGAGCGATTCACGGGAGAACGGCGCTGGACGGCCGGTCACCCGTAAAGACCGGATCGGTGAGTGGTAACCAGCGTTTCAAAAACAGCTCCGTCAGCGGCGAGAAATTACCGGAACACAATTTCTGTCTGGCATTGTGACTACGGCCGTATGGAGTCTGAGTGCCGGCGGGAGGATACGATGCGAACACTTCTGGTTGTTTTCACTCTGCTCGCTGCTCCTTCTCTGCATGCTCAGGGAATCGGCGTCGAGCTGACTCCGTTCGCCGGCTTCCGCACGGGAGGAACGATCACCTCGGCTGCCACCGACTTCTTCGGCGACGCCGTGAAGGTCAACAACAGTGGCACCTACGGACTGCTTCTCGATGTTCCCCTGTCCAGGGACTTTCAACTGGAGCTGATGGCCAACCGCCAGGACAGCCGCCTGGTCCGGCGCGGAGGTCTGTTCGAGCCCGAAAACAGGATCGCCGATGTCGCCCTCACCTACTATCAGGTCGGCGGCTTATGGGATCTTGGCGGCCGGAACCTTCGCCCCTTCATCAGCCTTGGCATCGGCGGCACGACCATCAAGCCGGACATCCCGGGAGTAGCCGCCGAAAACCGGTTCTCGGGCAACCTGGGAGCCGGCGCCAAATTCTTTGCAACATCGGACTGCGGATCGAGGCTCGGGGTTACTGGACGAGCATCGACAACGGTAACGGAGACTGCTTCAGCTGCTACGACAATGGAAGTGACTTTTATCAGGTGGAAGGGAACGTGGGACTGATCCTTCGCTACTGACCTGGCCCGGGCGGCGTGACAGATTCGCGACCTTCACCGGTTACCATGGTTACTGAACAAGCATGCTGATCCGCAAACGACCGGGGTGGGAGATTGCCGAGCGCGAAGCAACCGATGAGTCACTGGCGCTCTCGCGGCGGAGCTTTCTGGCCACCCTTGGCTACGGCGCACTGGGCGCCATGGCTCTGGGTTGCGACTTTCGCCTCTCCGGTGCAGCTGCCGACCCGAAATTGCGGGCTGAAGTCGCGGCCACGATTCCGCCGGCGCGGCCACCATTTCCGTTCACCAGAGTTCCGCGGTTCACGCTCGATCGCTCGCTGAGCGACGAGATCGTCGCCGCCACATATAACAATTTCTACGAGTTCTCCGCCGAGAAGGATCAGGTATGGCAACTCGTCGATAGATTCAAGCCGCACCCATGGACCGTGGAGGTCGGTGGTCTCGTCTCAAAACCGCAAACGTTTGCGGTCGAGGATCTCATGCGCACCATGCCCATGGAGGAACGGCTCTACCGGCACCGCTGCGTCGAAGCCTGGGGCATGGCCGTTCCCTGGACCGGGTTTCCCCTCCGGGCACTGCTCGAGAGGGTGGAACCACTCCCAGGCGCACAGTATGTCCGGTTCCTCACCTTCAACCGCCCCGAGCAGGCACCGGGGATGAAGAGCCAGCCGTGGTATCGGTGGCCGTACTTCGAAGGGCTGCGGCTCGACGAAGCAATGAACGAGCTGACCATGCTGGTCACCGGCATTTATGGGCACGAACTGCCGAAGCAGCACGGCGCACCGATCCGAGTCGTCGTCCCATGGAAATATGGCTACAAATCTGCCAAGTCGATCGTGAAGATCGAGCTGGTGGACAGGCAACCGCCCACCTTCTGGGAGACCGAGTCGCCGAATGAATTTCCATTCGAGTCGAACGTGAATCCGGCCAGACCGCATCCGCGCTGGTCTCAATCGACGGAACGATTGATCGGATCGATGGAAACCCGAAAGACGCTTCTCTACAACGGGTACGGTGAGTACGTAGCCCATCTGTACGCATGACAGCGCAGGATCGGCGCAAGCGCCCGCGTCCGAGAAATGAAACGACTACCATCCGCTTCTCAGTGCGCGCCGACGAGCATTTCCCGACGGTGATAGCGCCTGGTCTCGGGAAGACAGGCTTTGTGCTCGACGTGATAAAGATATTCGTCCCGGAACTTTTCCACGGAGGACATCACCGGGCCGATGGCGGCATCACCGAACGCACACAGCGACTTGCCGCCGATATTGTCTGACATATCCATGAGCAGATCCGCGTCCTGAGGCCGTCCTTCACCCCGCTCCAGCCGCAGAAGAATCGACTCCAGCCAGTTCGTCCCCTCCCGGCATGGCGTGCACTGACCACAGGACTCGTGGGCGAAGAATTTCGCCAGCCGCCAGGTTGCGTCCACAATGCAGGCGCTTTCATCCATGACGATAATGCCGGCAGAGCCGAGCATGGATCCGGCCTTCATCAGCGCGTCGAACGTCAGCGGCAGATCGATCTCCCCGGCAGTGAGCATCGGGGCCGACGCCCCGCCGGGGATGACTGCCTTCAGCTTCCGATCGTCGGTAATTCCACCGCAGTGTTCGTAGATCAACTCGCGAAGGGTGATCGTCATCGGGAACTCGTAGACGCCGGGTTTCTTGATGTGGCCCGAGACGCAGTAAAGCTTTGGACCAGTATTTTTGGGAATGCCGAAGCTCTTGAACCAGTTCGCGCCGTTCTTCATGATCAAGGGCACGCAGGCGAGCGTCTCCACATTGTTCACGACTGTCGGGCCACCAAAGACGCCCACGACAGCGGGAAACGGGGGCTTCACTCGCGGCTGTCCCCGCTTGCCCTCGAGGGACTCGATCAGTCCCGTCTCTTCACCGCAGATGTAGGCGCCAGCGCCACGATGAACGGTGAGGTCGTAATCGAATCCGCTTCCCAGAATATTTTTCCCGAGGTACCCACGCTGACGCGCCTCGGCCAACGCCTTCTCCAGAACCATAGCCCCGTAATAGAACTCGCCGCGAATGTAGATGTAGCCCATCGGCGAGGAGTTGATGGCCCGGGCGGCCATGATCATCCCCTCGATCAGAAGATGAGGATCCTTCTCCATGATCTCGCGGTCTTTGAATGTACCGGGCTCCGACTCGTCGGCGTTGCAAATCAGATAGGTGGGTTTGGGTGCGCTCTTCGGAACGAATGACCACTTCATCCCGGTGGGAAATCCTGCCCCGCCCCGTCCACGCAGTTCGGAATCCTTCACCGCCTGCGTGATCGTTTCCGGGGACATGGCCAACACGTCCGACAGGATCCCGTACCCGCCGTCGGCGATGTACGTATCAATCGAGTTGTCCTTGCCCCACCGGGCTGAAAGAATCTGCAGTTGCTCCATAGGCCTACTTCAGCTGATCGAGAAGGGCGTCCATCTTGGCCACGTCCATGTTCTCGTGGTAATCGTTGTTTACCTGAACAACGGGGGCGGTGCCACACGATCCCAGACACTCCACTTCCAGGACTGTGAATTTGCCATCCGCGGTCGTACCACCCGGATCGACGTTCAGTTTTTCACAGAGGTGATCGTGAATATCGTAAGCGTTGCGGATCATGCAACTGAGGTTCGTGCAGACCTGGAGAAAGTACGTTCCCACGGGCTTCTGGTTGTACATGTTGTAAAACGACACCACCCCGAAGACCGTAGAGGGCGCCAACCCCAGCCGTTCCCCGACATAGAGGACGACGTCCGGGGAGATCCAGCCCCACACTTCCTGAGCAAGATGGAGCGTGGGCAGAAGAGCAGCCATCTTCGTCGGATAGCGGGTGAGAAGAAACTGAAAGGACTTCTCCTGCTCGGCAGGAAATTCGAGCTTCTTTCCGGGGTCCGCGAAACGCTCGGCGGCGTAGGCGTTTTCGGGATGCAGGTCAGCCATGCCGCGTCACTTCCAGTCCAGCGCTTTCTTCTTCCAGACGTAAACGTATCCGACCGAAAGAAGAACGATGAATACGAGCATCTCCAGAAAGATGAACCAGACGATGCCACCGCCCGAGGACGTAGCGTCGCGGTAGATCACCGCCCACGGATAGAGGAAAGCCGCTTCGATGTCGAAAACAATGAAGAGCATGCCGATCTGGTAGAAACGCACGTTGATGCGTTTTCGATTGAAGTCGAGCATGGGCACGCCGCTCTCGTAGGGAGCGAGCTTCGACGGGTTGCGCTGATGCCCGCCGACAAACCAGGCCAGCGCCAGGAGCACCGCTCCCATGACGATGGCGAAGACGAGCAGAATGAGGATGGGTACGAATGAGTTGGTCATCGGTCAGGGCTCACGGCCGGGCAAATCGTACAAGCGAAGTGCGGGTTGCGCAAGCGCAGCAGAAACGGCGCAGACTGAGAATGAAGGTCCTGCTCGTGATCCAGCCGCACGAGATGATGTCACGATTGCGGCTGCGAATCGTTTCCGCCCGTAAGGAAAGCCATAGCTTCCGAGGTCGATTGAAAGATGTTGAAAACAGCGTCGAGCCGGGTGAGCTTGAGGAGCGACAGAATGCGGTGCGAAGGTTTGACCAGAGCCAGGCTTCGTCCGCCCTGGTTGAATTTCTGAAGGTAGCCGATGAGCTCACCGAGGCCTGTGGAGTCCATGTATTCGACGGCTTCGAAGTTGATCAGGATCGGTCCGAAGTCCTCGCGTAGAACCTGATCGAGACTGGTCGAAAAGGCCCGGGCGCTTTCACCCAGCTTCACCACTCCTTCGACATCAAGGATGGTGACGTTGTTTTCGATTTTTCTGACTACCTGCACGTGAATCGTCCGACTGCGGCGAAGTCTAGCATAGCGGTTCCAGCCGACCGGTCGCACTCCTGCCAACTCGCCACCTCGAGGGCCGCGGTGCAGCCTCGTAGGGCCGCATGGCTGGCGGCCGGTATTCCTGGAGAGTGCTGCATTCGTTCCAGGATTCGAGCGTCAGGAATGGCGCGGGGTACCGGCCGCACGCCGTTCGGCCCTACGAGCTGGTTCAGCGCCCTGCTGTCCGCCGGACCGAAGCGGCCTCCAGCAGCGAGAGAACGACCTACTTGTTCTTCTTTCCCACGCCGCTGGTAAGCAGCGAGATCAGCCCGAGAATGAGACCGGCGATCGCCGCGGGAACGAAGCCCGTGACCGTGAAACCAGGAACCAGGTACCCGGTGAGCATGACGATGATGGCGTTCAGCACAATCAGAAACAGCCCCAGCGTTACGATGGTAAACGGCAACGTCAGCCAGAAAAGGATGGGCTTGACGATGGCGTTCAACAGACCGAGTACGAGTGCTGCGATGAGCAGGGCCTGAAGCGAGCTGTAGCCCACGCCGGAGACGAGCTGCGCCACGATGAAAAGTCCGAGCGCGTTCAGCAGCCAGCGAATGATCAGAGATCCCATTGCCTTGTCCTCACTTCCGCGGGGCGTCGGAGATGCCCGGCGCCCGGCGGAGGATTTTTCATCATCCGGCTACTGGGCAGCCGGAGGAAAGAATTTCGGGTCGAAGTCGACTTTGGCCTGTCCGCGCAGATCTTCGATGATCTTGTTGGCCAGCAGCCGTTCCGGCTGCGCCAGTGCCTGCTGCACCTGCGGATCGTTGAACTCTTTGAAGGACTTCGACTCCACCTTGATGATGTGATAGCCGAAAGGCGTCTTGATGGGGTCACTGACCTGGTTCAGAGGTAACGAGAAGATGGGCTTGGCCAGCTCTGGCGGAACTGAGTTGCGGTAAACCTCGGACATTTCCCCGCCGTTGGCGGCCGAGGTGACATCAGCGGATTTCTCTTTCGCCTTGGCCGCAAAATCGGCGCCTGCTCGGAGTTCGGCCACCAGCTTGTCCGCCTCGTCCTTCGCGGCGCTTTCCGAGAGCGCCTGGCCGCTCTTCGGCGAGACCTGGCCCCCGGCGTACGGGATGAGGATTTGACGGACTTTCGCGTATTCGAACTGCGACTTGACCTTCTCGTAGATCTGCTGAGGGGACAACTTTTCCGCAGTGACCAGCTTCTCGATGGTGGCGTTGGCGAGGATGTTCGCCCGTGCCATGGCCAGTTTGCTGGCCACCTCGCGCTCATCCGCCAGTCCCATCGTTTCCCCTTTCTGCTCGAGGACCTTCATCTTCACGAGTTCTTCGCCGAGAATCTTCTTGCCCGCGGGGGTGGAAAGGGGACCGCGCATCTGTTCCGGGATGCTCTCGGAGGCGGCCTGAAACTCCGAGGCGTGAATCTCGCCGCCATTCACTTTGATTACGACAGGATCTTCGATCTTCGGCTTCTGGGCCTGCGCCGTGCCCACTGCGTCCGGGGCTTCCTTCTTTTCGCACGCGGCCAGAATGACGAGAAGCGCGGCCAACACCACTACAATGCTGTTCTTTCTCACAGATCAATCCTCTGATTTTCGGAATACCAGCAACGGG
>JBDTRY010000107.1:0-11837 GCA_039931435.1 Acidobacteriota bacterium
CGTCAGGTCCGGCTGCGCGATCTGGGCGGGATCATCGTTCTTGACTTCATCGACATGGAAGATTTCGACAATCGCGCCCGAGTCTTCGAAGCGCTCGAGCTCGAAATCAGGAAAGATCGATCGAAAACAAAAATCCTGCAGATCTCCGAGTTCGGTCTCGTGGAAATGACGAGAAAACGAGTTCGTCAGAGCCTGGAGCGGTCGCTGACACAGGCCTGTACGTACTGTGGCGGTAGTGGGCGCATCAAATCAAACGCCACAGTCATCCTCGAGATCTGGCGACAGCTCAGCAAGCTCGGAGTGCACGAAGGTCAGGACGTCATCGTCCGCGTGAATCCGAATATCTACGCGGCGATCCAGCAGGACGGCGCGGAGATTTTCGAAGAGGTGGAGTCGGCGCACAACATTCATCTTGTGATCAAGCCGGACGACAACCTCCACCACGAGCAGTACGACGTGATGATGATCTGACCGGACCGTAATCCAGCCGGTGGACGCGGTCCGTAGAGTCTGACGGTGCTCGACTGACGGCGCTGTTATACAGTACCGCGCTATGACATCCCGATCGGCAGTGGTGGCCTCGGGCGCTGCCGGGAATTCAGCCCCGATGGCATACCGTGTGCAGCGATCTGCTGCGGTGAGAGTGTCCTGATGTCCCTCGAAGAAGCCTTCAATAATCTCAGTGAATTCATCAACAGCCTCGACGAAGAGGGTGAGCAGAAGTTCGAGCTCTCTCATTCACTGGTCATCATCTGTCCTGATTGCGGGAAGAATGTCGCCTTTCGGAACCGCTGTCCGAAGTGCGGCGGCAATAGCTGGATCCCCGCCGGCCACGCCGGTGGAGTCTTCGAGCGCATGAAGGCACAGCGCTGGCGCGAGACGATTCATATGGAAGAAAGTGAAGACAGCGAACCGGACACGGTCACGGACGATCGCGCTGCCGGCGCCTGACTCCGTTCAACCTGGCCGCTCCATCGTCGCCGCCTCCCGCATCACATCCAGCGTTTCTTTCGCGCACCTGTCCCACGAGAATCGCGCGCTGCTTCGCAGTCCATTCGACGCCAGCTCCTTCGTCAGATCTCCACTGGCGGCGAGAGCTTCCATGGCCGCGGCGATCTCGTCAGTCTCCATGTGCGGCAGGTAAATCGCTCCATCGCCAGCGATTTCGCGCATCCCCGCCGAGTCGATGCAGATCACCGGAGTTCCGGCGGCCTGGGCCTCCAGAACCGGAAGGCAGACCGTCTCGTACACCGACGGAGAAATGAGCGCAACCGCTCCCGCGTAAAGTCCGCCCAGGTCCGCATCGCCGGGGCGTTCGACGAATACGACGCGCTCCGCGATTCCGGCGCGCTGGGCCAATAGATTCAGTTCCAGCCCATGACTGTTCGAGCCCGCCAGAACGAGCCTGTGCTGCGGCGGCGACCTACGCTTGATGAACTCTGCGAATCCCTCGAAGAGTGTCGGGATGTCCCGGCGGCCGGACATCTTCCCCACGAAGAGAAAGTAGGGATCATTCGAGCCGACGTGCCTGCGCGCTCCTTCCATGTCGAACGCTCGCGCTTCCGATCTGCGAAAGACTTCGTCCGCCGCCAGGTAAACGACACGAATCCTTTCGCCAGGCACTCCGTAACTTCTGGCAATGTCCGCCGCCGCCGCATTCGAATCCGTGATGACCAGAGTGGCGTGGCGCCCACTCCATCCGTAAAGCCGGTCGTGGAATTGACGAGCCGTCCAGGGAAAGCGCTCCGGATGAAGGTGAAGTAGAGCGTCATGAATAGCCACCACCGTCTTCCCGCCAGTCCAGAGCGGAATGGAATGGGAAGGCGCAAAGAGAACATCGTCGTCCGACTGGCGCGCGAGGTGCAGGTTTTCCCACGGAATCATCGGAAGCCGGGACCGCAGCAGCACGGGCTCAATGTTCGCGGGAAGCTCGATCGCCGATCGATCCAGCGGGCGTCCCGTGTAAAACCGTATGCGGCGAAAGTCTGCCGTATGTTCGCGGTCCCAGCGGCTGACGATGTTTGAAAGGTAGCGCGCCACTCCGGTGCGCAGACCATGCATTCGCCAGCCGTTGATGCCGAGCGTCAGTCCTTCTTCCACGCGCGCATCGTCTCCCAGGTGGTGCGGACTCCCTCGTCGATCGAATACAGCGGCTTCCAGTCGATGAGCTGGTTCAGAGTACTCATGTCACACTGGAACTCCGCCGGGCCCTTTACCGGAACGTCGAGATCCGTAATCGGACAGCCACTGATTTGTCGAAGCAGATCGACAACATGCGACACGGACGTGGTCGTGCCCGTGCCCAGATTCAACGTTCCGTTGTATCCCGCATCGAGAAGCCTGGCGATGGCGTGCGCGGCGTCTTCGATATAGATGAAATCGCGCCCCGGTCTCGTGCTCCATACCTCGCCGCGACCTTCGCTGAGAAGCTGGTGAATGAGCACGTGAATGAGATCGAAGCGCTGGAGCGGCGTGGGCCCGTAGATATTGGACAGGCGGATGTTCGTGATCGGTATCCACTGCTGATAAAACCTGCAAGCCTCTTCCGCGAGATACTTGCTGCACACGTAACGGTTCTTGTAGGGATCGATCGGCGCATTCTCGCTGACCGGTAGCGTGATCCGCTTCTCGTCGTAAATGAGAACCGTGGAGAAGTGCAGAAACCGGCTGATGGGCCGCTCCTTCAATTGCTCGAGCGTTTGAATGAGCGGCAGGAGATGGTAGTCGAACGCGGTCGGCTCATTCCTCGAAATCGTGGCCTTCTCGAGACTGTGGTGGTCCGTATTTCCGATGATGTAAATGACCTTATCGAACTCCACGTCTTTCAACGGACTGAGGTCGGAAAGACCGCTGATGGAAACGTGGCGATTCGGGGTCTGCGCCGGAGTGCGTCCCACCGAAATCATGTTCGGGTAATTGCGGAGAATGTACGGGCCGAGAAAGCCGCTGCCACCGAAGAGAATGGTGCCGGCGCCGCCGGACTCAACGACCCCGCCGTCGCTGGCCTGAGCCGGGACCCTCACGGCAGAAGAATCTTCCCGCGAAATCCTCGGGCCTTCAGCTTGGGCACGATCTCGTCGTAGTAGTTCCATGCGAAAAGGATTCCGGCGGCCGCAGGATCCTCGTCGCTAAACATCCGTTCTTCGTCCACGATCGGGATGTGCACACCGGGAAGGAACTTTCCGATCAGAAGCGGATTCAGCTCCGCCATGTACTGAACCAGATCCGGCCCTAGGCGGCAGTAATTGCAGATCGTTGTGGCCTTGGCCGGAGCGCCGATGCCCACGACCTTTCGGTTCTTCGAAGCGAATTCGTAGACCTGCCGGAAGAGTTTGCGGCGGCGCTGGTCGACCTGCCGTGCGAAGCGCTCAGTGGTTGCCGGGTCGTAGAGTTTTTCTTTTTCTTCCAGCGCTACCAGCGCTTTTACCCGCTTCGAGATCGGGTAGGCGCCGGAATGGCAGCTGAAGACGCGGATCGAACCGCCGTACACGTCCGAGCGCTGAACGTCGAACACGTCCATGTCGTACTGCCGGAAGAGGTGGATGATCGGTCGCATGGCGTAATACCGGAGGTGCTGATGGAACATGTTGTCGTAGTGAAGATCGAGGACCATGTCCAGCCAGTACTGCGAATCGGTGGCGAAGATCCCGTCTCGGGCCAGGAGTTGCTTCACTCCGCGCATGACCGCACCGAGATCGGCGATGTGGCCGAAAACGCCGCAAGCAGTGATGGCGTCAGCCCTTCCGCGAGTCTCGGCGATCATCCGTGCCGTCTCGTCGTTGAAAAAGGCGTGCAACGTTTCGATTCCCTGTTCGTTGGCGATACGCACCGGATCGCCTGAAGGATCGACGCCCAGGAATCTGACGCCCGAAGGAAGATAGCCCTTGAGCAGAGTTCCGTCGTTCGACCCGATGTCCACGGCGAACGATGAGTGGTCCAGCCCGGCCATCTTCACGAGCTGTCTGGGGAGACTCTGAAGGTGGCGTGTGGCCGTCTTCGTCGTTCCACTGACGAAGGGAAAAAATTTGTAGACCTCCCGCGGATCAGCGATGTAGCTGAGCTGGGTCAGCCCGCACTTCGGGCAATGTTGCAATCGAAGGGGATAGAAAGTTTCCGGCTGATTGAGCTCGCCCTCGAGAAGTACGCGGTCGCTGATGGGCTGTTGTCCGAGATCAACCCCTGGAACCGTGTCGCTGCCGCAGATCTGGCAGGGAATGGCACCGGGGAGGGCTGGCCTGGACTGGCGGCCCGGCAGCCCGCGGCTTCTTCGGCTCAGTGTCAGTGGTTCCTTGTCGGCCTGTCGGTTCATTCACACTCCCGGCAATGCGTGTTGTCCGTGTCGGAAAGTAGCCTGGCAATTTTGAAAGGCATCGGAGTTGCTCGTAGGGCCGCACGGCGTGCGGCCGGTACTCCTCGCCATTCCACTCTCTTGAATGGTCGACTGAATGCACCGTTCACGAAGAATACCGGCCGCATGCTATGCGGCCCTACGATGTCTTTCATTCTACGAGATTCACTGATGTCAGCGGACTCGATAGAGCACCGCCTCGCCGTTTCGTTGCACTGGCGTCAGCCGGGACCCCAGACCTTCGAGAATCGGTGTGGCCTTCGGCCAGCGGCCACGATCGACGACATAGCTGATATGCAGCATGTCGATTCCGCGGCTCCAGGAGGCAGAATCGCCCCAGCGGCTCACGGGCGGCCACTCGGCGCGAAAGGCAGAAGCGAAGGGCGCATGGTATCGATCCTCCTCGCCGATAAGAATTGCATTCTCGCCGGCGGGGACCGAACTCCAGAAGCGGTGACTGATCAGGCTCTCATCAAGGAACTGCTTTTCGTCGATCAGTCCCGTCGTGTACTTCCACTCACGGCCGCTCGAACCCACCTGTACCGGGAGCGCCAGTGCGGCGATCGTCAGAGCGCACGCAGCAAGTCTTCCCTCCCACCCATGGAACCGACGCGTCAGCCGGGAGAGACCGACGCAGGTGAAAACCGCAAAAAGCGGATAGACAGGCAACAGATATCGAGACGATGGCTGATAAATCAGGTACCAGGGCACGAGCGCCATCAGAGCCGCGGCCAGAAACATGAGAACGCGCTGCCATCGCCAGCCGAGGATCCCGATACAGAGCAACATGGCCACGAGGCCACCGTAGCCGTCGCGGAATCCCTCGTACCGCGAAGACTTGTATGTGAGAGTCAGCGGCAACTTCAGAAAATCAACTGGCGAGATGGTGCTCTGTCGCCCGGCGGCAAGGGCCAGTCCATCGGCGTCATGGCGTTTCACATTCGCAGCGAAAAAATACCCGTGGCCGAACCGCTCGGCAAGCGTCCGGGCAGACTCCGCGTACGGAGCCAGAAAAAAACCCGCCCTGGTTTCGGTCCAGGCGAACCACGGCAGGAGCGGAATCAGTCCGAAGATCACCACGATTGCAAACTGCTTCACCCGTCGTTCGCGCGGCGTGCGGAACCAGCAGAAGATCAGCAGGGCAGGAAGCGCCAGCGCCGCAAAGATTTTCGTGGCGATCGCCCCGCCTGCAAGGAAGGCAGCGAGCCAGGATCGTCCACGTTGAAAAGGCACCGCCGCGATCTCGCAGGCAGCTGCTGCAATCATCACTCCCGCCGGCCAGTCCACGAGCGCTCCTCGAAACTGATAACAGGCAAAAGGATAGGCGGCAATCGAAAAAGCCACGAGCGATCCTGAGACCTGACGATCGAGCCTGCGCGCCAGGACGACTGCTGCTGCCAGTCCAACAAGTCCGAAGAGAAACTGAAGCACGCGCACGGCGCGTTCCCCGGCCAGCCTGTATCCGATCGCCAGCCACGTTTCATGACTGCGCCAGAAGAGCGTCTGCGGGTAGAGATCCGCAATCGGCTCCACGCGGAGATTCATCGCAGTGTCGCGAACTTCGGGAAGATGGTAGGCCAGCCCGTCATAGGACGTGTCAGGAGCCAGGGCAATTACGAACGTCGCCGCCAGAGCGCAGATCGTGAATCCGGCAAACAGCGACTCGACGAACCTCTCCGGACCGCCCGTCTTCGACGCCACCTCCCGGACCTGTTCGGCAAGCAGGGGCAGGCGATTTCTGGCCATGGCCACAATGCCCGCCGTGACAAGCAGAAACGTCCAGACGTTGAGCAGGCGAAGCTCGCCAAGAAGGAGGACGATGAGCGCGAGCGAAATCGTACCGGTGACGAAGCTGGCAGGCAGGTCCTCCGCGATCCTCTCGCGGCTGGCGATCACTGAAGCAACGAGGTCGCCTGTGATCAGCGTCAGCACAGCGACAACTCCGGCCCCGACGAATGCAATCGCGTTTCCCGAACTGACAACCAGTAAAGCCAGTACAGCGGCCAGGGCAATGAGAGACGCGAATCGAAAACGCCACAGGACGGCCACCCCGGCTGCGAAAGCCAGGAGGCCGGTCCCGACAAGGGCGGCCACCAGGCCCTTCGAATGCAATCCGCTGAGCTTGTCGAAATAGCCGCGCAGCAATGGGATTGCGAACAGCAGGGCGGCAATCGTCGCCGCCACCACCAGAAGTGACCCCCATGAGGATCGCAGTCGATCCGGAAGGTTCAACGACGTCCCTCGACGAACGACTTTACCGATCGCAACACCTGGCGTCCCAAAAAGTACGACCCGATTGCAGGGTTAGCGATGCGGGAGGCGATTCGCTGAGAAAGATAGTAAGCGTCGATTCTGGGAAGCTCGAAGTGATTGCTCCGGTCCGTGACATAGCCCAGACGCGTCCCCACAGCCGCGGCATAAAAGCGGTCCACTCTCTGACGCAGGCGCTCGTTCGTAGCGCCGTAAGGAAAGGCAAACGTCGGCACCGCAGCCCCCGTGCGTCGCCCGATCTCATCGAGCGAACCCTCCAAATCCTCGTCGAGAGCCCGATCGTCGAGCGCTGTCAGGCGTGCGTGCGTCCGGCTGTGCGATCCGAGCTCCCAACCCGATGCCACAAGGGAACTGATCCCTTCCCAATCCAGAAGAGCAGAAGTCTGCACGTTTCCTGGCTGGCCAGGCCATCGGTTGTCTTTGCCCACGTGGTCACTGACAACGTAGAGAGTGGCCGTGAATCCGTGATCTTCGAGAATCGGACGGGCAGCCAGGACCGATTCGTACCCATCGTCGAAGGTGATGGCTATCGGTCGTGAGGGAAGGCTGGCGCCATTGCCAGCCACAAGCCGGGAAATGCTCACCGATTCCAAGCCGGCCCTGGCAAACGCCTCGAGCTGGTCGCGAAGAGCGGAAATCGAGGTCCACAGCGGGCTGGGGCCGTCACCGATCGCGTGGTAGGTGATGATCGGAACTCTCACGCCGTTTTACTCTCCTGCAGCCGTTCGATGAGGGCATAGTACTTTGTGAGATGCACTCGGGGCGTGAAGTGCGTTTCATAGCTCTTGCGCGCTTCCTCCGCGAGCTTCGCTCGCGCCTGCGAATCGAGACGCAGCGTATCGAGGTGCGCTCTCAGTTCCTCGTCGGTGCTGTAGAGCAGTGCCCCACCGCCCGCCGCGAGTTCGGTCAACGCTCCGATATCCCGGAGAATCGCCGGCGAACCGTTGGCAAATGCTTCCGCGGCAGAAAGCCCGAATGTCTCATAACAGAGGGACGGCACCACGACCGCCAGCGAACGCCGATAAAGCTCCCGAAGGCTTGCACCATCCTTCCATCCAGCAAAGCGGATGTGATCGAGCCCGGCCGCGTCGCGGCGAAGCTGCGCGTCCATCGTACCGGTGCCGGCGATCACGAGATCAAGCTCGCGATAGCTTCGGAAAAATCGGATCAGATCTTCGATCCCCTTCAGCTGTTCCAGCCGGCCTGCGTAGAGAACAAACGGACGTGCCTCCGTCACAGCCGAGGCGACGACGCCCTCGGGCCGGACCAGAGGCACGAAGTGCGGAATGACTTCAATATCCTGCCCGAACCCGTTCTCCATGTGGGCGGTGCGTGAGAAGGCGCTTCCGGTGATGAAGGCGTCGATTGCCTCTTCATTGCGCCGGACCGAACCGGTGTACCGCCACCACTGAACCGGCCTGCCACCCTTCAGCGTGCAACGAATGCACGTTCGCGCCCTGCATGCCTCACGTCCGTAGCGCCACAGCGTGTGCATTGAGCAGACGAACCAGTAATCGTGCAGCGTGCAGAGTTTCACTCCATGGCCTTCCCGAAGCACCGCCGGGCCACCAAGGAGGGAAATGTTGTGAAAATGGATGACGTCGAAATCGTCCTGCCGGAGAAGGCGTCGGATTTCCGAGCGTTTCAGAACGGGGCGCCCAAGCTGATGGCTGAGGAAGAGGTCGGTCCTGCCCACCGCGCCACGACCGAGGTCATGGACCTGAATGCGACGATCAGCCTCCGGGTCGCCCGTCGCCCTGGGTTCGTCGCCGGCGAGAAAGAAGGCGTCGGAATCGTAAATGACCTGGACCTGGTGGCCATCGCTGACCAGTGCGGAAGCCAGCCGCTCCACGAAGAGGGCGTCTCCGCCGAAGTGGTGCGGAGGATAAAATGTCGTGACGAAGCAGAACGACAGCGGCTTCATCGACGATCGGCCTCGATCCTCGCCAGAAGTCCGATCATCGCCTCTGCCGCCGCGGACCACGTCAGTTGCGACGCTCGCTCGAGGGCAACGTGAGCAAGCTGGCGCTGAAACGGTGCGTCCGTAAAAATTCTGCGGATGGCCTCAGCCATTGCAGCCGTGTCCAGCGGGTCTACAAAGATCCCTCCACCTTCGAGAATCTGCGGCAATGGGCTGTTCCGGGTAGCGATCACCGGCGTGCCACACGCGGCCGCCTCCACGGCAGGCAACCCGAAGCCCTCAGCAAGTGATGGCAACGCCAGGGCGGAAGCGCGGTTCATGAGCTGGCAGACATCACCGTCGGGAAGATATCCCGTGAACACAACCTGCTGCTGCATGCTCTCGGCCCGCACAGTTTCGCGCACATGGGCCAATCCCGGCGTGAAATGCTCGCGCTCGACGTCGCCGCAGATCACCAGCTTCAGATCCTCCAGGGCCGGGTCGGCGTTCCTGGCACCGGCAAGGGCCTGAATGAGTCTGGAAAGATTTTTGTGAGGATTCACTCCACCTACATACAAAAGAATCCGGTCCCGCTCCGCAATACCCAACGGCAGGAATTGGGCCGGGTGTATCTGCGATGGCTCGAGAGGTCGAAATGATGCATCCGCCGCCTCGGAGACTACCGTCACCTTCGACGGGTCGACGCCGAAGCGCCGGACGATGCCGTCCCTGGCGTGCCGGGAAACGGTCACGATGTCATCGGCCTGCCAGCGCGCCATGCTCACCTTTGATGTCCACAGGAAGCGTTCACGTCGCGATGGAAAGACGAACTCCGGAAAATCCTCGGCGATCACATCGTGGATGGCAACGATCACCGTCGCTCGTGTGAATACCGGAAAATACGTGTAGACACTGGGGAAAAACAGAACGTCCGCCTTTTCTTTCGATGCCGTCCGGGACATTTTCCATACATCGCGCATCGAGCGGCTGCCGCCGCTGCGTGCACCCTCAGTTGCAGCCTGACCCGTGTCCGCCACCGAGATCGAAGCGAGATCCGCTGGAATGCAGGCGCTGGTCTGACGGTCGGCGATGAGGACATAGTCGTTCGACCTGTCTGCCGAGATCAGTGCAGGCAGCAGTCCGTGAATGTAGCGCCCGTACCCGCGACGATTGGCCCAGCAGGAGGCGTCGACGGCGATCTTCATCGGCGTCCGCCTCCGGGACGCACCACTGACTGCAGATAGCCCAAAGCCTCGCCACCGGCGGCAACAATGTGAAAGAACGCGATCAGCGGTAGCGACCGAAGCAACTCCCTGCCCCGTCGATTTCGAATGGCGCGGCTGGAGGTGCGGGCAATGAACAAAGCCGGTAGAAGAGGAGAGCCCAGAGCCAGCATCGATCGGCGCATTGCAGAAGTATCGGCAGCTCTATCCCTGGCAAACCTCCGTGACATTCGAAACCTGCCGAGGGCGAACTTCAGGAGCTGTTCCCTGGCCGGAAGAAATACGGGAACCGCAGGATCGTACTGCAGGCGTCGACCTTCCGCGCGGAGCCGTTCGTGGAGGGCCATCTCCCTGTATCCGTAATCAGCGATGTCATCGAAGGGTAACGCGCTCTTCTTGTAGCAGACGTTGCTCGCGGCCAGATCTGCAGCATTGGCATCGAAGGAGACCGACGTAAAGGCGCTGTACTCCGAGAGAAAAGCGGCCAGGGCAGTGAGGCTGGCATCCTCTTCGACGAGCACGGGACCTCCGATGGCGGAGGCGTCCGTGCGGTCATGGCTTCGAACAAAATGTGCAAGCCATCCAGGAGCGGGACAGGCATCGTCCCGCGTTATGGCGATCAGGGGAGCAGTGGCGACAGCGATCCCTGCGGCCCGCATCCGACCGATGCCCTCCGCAGATTCGACGAATCTTACTCTCTCGAATTCCGGATTAGTCTTTGTCGGAGCAGCTTCGCGATCTGCGTATGCGACGATCAACTCAGAGCGGACGCCCGGCTCGCGGATGGCCCGCAGGCAGCGAGCCAGTGCCGCTCGATCGCCGCTGAACGCCAGTACGACGGAGATCTCCGGCGGCAGGTCCGCTGTGTCAGAGCTGTTCACAGCTATCTCCGGTACCGAACAGATTGCCGACCCACTCGCCAGCGATCCATATCAGGTGTACGACGAAAACAGACGGCACAAGCATGACGGATTCGGCGATCGAGGCGTAGCCCAGTATGACGCGCCAGCTTTTCAGTGTGAGAAGCAATGGCAGCGCGGGAGCGGCGAGCACGAAGATGATCCTCCGCCATTTCGTCATCGACGGTCGGCGCATCGCACCAAAGCAGCGCCCATGGTGCCATCGACGCGATCTGATCCGCGGCCAGGAAAGCTGCCGTCGATAGGTGACACTCGGAGCGGGATCGAAGAACACTTTCTCGCCGCGCCTGAAGAGCTCCCACGACGCAAAACTTTTCCAGAACTCGCCCGTCGGCCAGCCACTGGCGTCGAGAACCGTCCGGCGGAAGACGATGTTCACGCCAGGAAGCGTCGCGCTTTCTCCGCTTTCCATCCGCGCGAACGCTCCGTAATCGACGGCGTAAAGCGCTCGGTCGTGAAGCGGCAGGCTCTTCGAAGCGATCACAGACCCGCCCAGGATTGCAAGCTTCGGATCCGCGAGAAAAATGTTTCGCACCTGCTCTGCCCAGTCCGGAGCCGCCGCGCAGTGCGATTCGGTGAAGGCTATGAGTCCGCCGGCCGCAGCGTCCAATCCCAGTCGCGCCAGGGAGGGAAACGAATCGCCAGGAGCACGTATGAGTTCGACGCCTGACGTGACTCCGGAAATCGCTGTCTCCGGCACGTGCTTTCCGGCGACGACCAGGAGCGCAACCCCCGACTGTGAGGCAAAGGATTCCACGCAGGACTGCAACCCTTCGCCGGCTCCCTGCGTCACGATCACGACAGAAATCAGCGTGCGATCATCAGTCTCTGCCCAGGAGGCCACGCATTTCTCCCATCGACCAGAACACGACAAAGACCGAGAGCCAGAAAAACGACTGCAACAAGCGGAAAATCAACAAGGGCCGTCTGGTAGCAACGCGCCCGACGATTCTGGCCATCAGGAGAGGAGCGACTGCCGGCGCTGCGGCGATGCGCAGGACTCGCTCGGCTCCTGAGCGCAGCATGCGCGTAGCACCGTAGTGACGCCCATGCCGATAGCGGGCACGGGCAAAATCGAGGGGGTCGGATATCCGCCCGAACCGCGTGGCCAGCCGCGAATCCATCACCAGTTCCCCGCCGGCCGTTCGAAGGCGGCGGTGGTAGAGCACTTCCCA
>JBDTRY010000108.1:0-11749 GCA_039931435.1 Acidobacteriota bacterium
CCCGTTCCAGCTTCTCGAAGTTCGGCACGATCAGCGCCGAAAGATATTTCCGGCGATCGCCGATGAGAACCGGCGTGGAGATGTAGGGTGAGGACTTGAGGAGATTCTCGAGCGGCTGCGGAGCAATGTTCTTCCCGTAAGCGTTGATGATGATGTCCTTCTTGCGGTCGGTGATTTTGAGGAATCCCTCGGAGTCCAGCTCGCCGATGTCCCCGGTGTGAAACCATCCATCCTTATCGATGGCGTCTGCCGTCGCTTCGGGGTTGTTGAAGTATCCCTTCATGACATGAGGGCCGCGGGTGAGAATCTCTCCGTCCTCCGCGATTTTCACTTCCACACCCGGAACGACTTTGCCCACCGTGCCGATCTTTCGCGCGGTGGGCGTGTTGATGGCGATCACCGGCGAGGTTTCCGTCAGGCCATAGCCTTCGAGAATTTCCACGCCCGCGCCAATGAAAAAGGCAGCCAGTTCGGGGGAGAGAGGAGCGCCTCCGGAGACGACGAATTGAACGCGCCCGCCGAGACGCTCGTTGATTTTCGAGAAAACCAGTTTCTCGGCGATGGCCGATTTCAGAGAAAGACCCACGGGCATGGGCCGGTTCTCGACGCGGTAAGGAAGCCGTTCTGCCGCCACGCCGATGGCCCACTTGAAAATCTTCTGTTTGAGCGCGGATTGCGAAGCAGCATTTTCCAGGATGGCCGCTTTCATCTTCTCGAACAACCGGGGCACGGCCCCGAAAGCCACGGGCCGCACTTCCTGAAGGTTGTCGCGGACCTTGTTGATGCTTTCTGCGTAGGCGACGCAGGCCCCGACGGAGAGAAAGAAAAAGTCGGCCATCCGTTCCAGGATGTGAGAGAGCGGAAGGATGCACAGCGTTACTCCACCGGTCTCGAACGGTACCAGTGAACTGGTGGCGGATACGTTGCTGGCGATGTTGCCGTGGGTGAGCATCGCTCCTTTCGGGTTTCCCGTCGTGCCCGAGGTGTAGACGATCGTAGCCAGATCGTCCTTCGTTCGCGAGGCTAGCAGTTCCTCGAAACGTTCCCGCCCTTCGGAGGCTTCTGAAGCACCGCCTGCCTCCACGACGGTCCGGAAAGTCTTCACTCCGTCGGGAAGGCGTGGTGGGGGATCGCAGAGGATAACGTGGTGAACGGATGGGCAATGACGGGCAACATCGCGGATTTTTTCGTACTGCTCTTCATTCGAAGTAACGACGGCCACGGATCCCGAATCGTTGAGGATGTACTCGATCTGCCAGCCGAGGAGCGTGGGATAAATGGGAACGGTGACGGCGCCGGCGGCAAGAATGGCAAAGTCGGCCATCGTCCATTCGGGCCGGTTCTCGGAAAGGATGGCCACCCGGTCTTCTCGTTTGATTCCGAGCATGCGCAGGCCGGTCGAAAAATGGCGCACGGTCTCGGCGAACTCGTCAACCGTAACGTCAAGCCATTCCCCGCCCTTCTTGTACTTCATGATCGCGGGCCGAGGGATGGTGATCGTGTGCGAATAGATTTCGTTCAGAGTGGAAAAGGCCATGGACGCCTCGCACGCTTTGAATTCCGCCACTCGAAACGAGCCGGCGCCTGGGCGGATCGGGCACACGCTCCACGAGCGTGTACAGGTCGCGCATTTGAACGCCGGAACGGACTCGTGAGGCTGGTTGTGGCAGATGATAGACCAAACCGGACCCGATCGCTCTGTTGGTACCGGGTCCGGTCGGTCCGGCGTTGCCGCGAGAGTGAGACGACCCTCTGACAAAGTTTTCATCGTGAAACGAGGGCAGGACGCGGGCGGTAACATCGCTGAAATGACCCGACCTGATCGTCACAATATGCAGCGTCGCCTTCCCGGCGTCTGGTCGGGCGGTGTCCCGCGCCGTCCGCTCTCGTCACACGGTGGCTGGAAGCCGCCGTAAGCACACCGGAGGCGTGCCATATATCAGCCGATGGTAAGCGCCGAAGGCGCGCCACCACCGGAAGGGACACCAGCGAAATGATTCACCGACCCTGGAGGGGTCGCGATGTGGCGACGCGAACAAACAAATCCGTGAAATGCTCCGAGACGCGGGACGAACGTGATGGGCATTCACATGGTTCGTGGTTCGTCGCCGGCACCCCTGCCGGGGTGCTCGACAAGTGTTTGGGCGCTGATCTATCCGGTGGTGGCGCGCCTGACGGCGCTTACCACCGGCTGATATACGGCACGCCTCCGGCGTGCTCGCCGAGCGTCGCGGCCATCCATCTCCCTGTGCTACTGTATGAATGACGATTCATTCGGCGGCCGATGGCATCGACATCTATCACCACGATCGACGTATTTCAGGGCACCGGCAAGCGGGAACGGATCCTCCGCGCCGCCGTTGAAGTCTTCGCCCGCACTGGCTACTTCAACGCCAAGGTCACGGACGTAGCCAGTGGGGCCGGCGTCGCCGACGGCACCATCTACCTCTATTTCCAGGGCAAGGAAGATCTTCTTCTGACGATCTTCGAAGAACTGACCGCCAGCTATCTGGAGCGTCTGGCAGACGCCATCGCCGGTTGCCGGGACGCGGAGGCGCAGGTCCGTGAAGCGATCCGCTTTCATCTGGAGACGCTCGGCGACGATCGTTCGCTGGCGGTGGTCTTTCAGGTCGAGCTTCGCCAGAGCCTGAAGTTCATGAGCCTTCTCTCCCGGAAAGGACTGGCTGAGTATCTGACCACGCTCCGGCAGATCATCGAGCGGGGACAGAGTCAGGGTCTCTTCCGCGCCGACCTGCAGCCCCAACTCACCGCCAATCTGATCTTCGGCATCCTCGACGAGATGGTGACCTCCTGGATCCTCTCGGAAAAAGAATACGACCTCACCGAGCACGCGCAGCGAATCTGCGATTTTGTTTTGCGCGGTCTGCGCTGAGGGGAACGCCGCTGACGGCGGCGGTGCATGAGATGACACGACCAACACGGCGTGTCATCCTGAAGCGTCGAGCGAAGGATCTCTTCTACCTTCCCTGTTGCCACCGCGATGAAGGCCACATTCTCGTCGACGAGATCCTCGCCACATCCCGTAAACGCGGACTGCCGTCTCAGAGGTATCGAGCGCAGGATCTCTTTTAGTTTCTCCGCAGCATCTTCGTCTGAACCGCGTCCGCCACTCCGGACGGGTTGCTGAAATTGAGCGCGTGCGTTCCCTTCACAACGACGACCTCCGCAAAAATCCTCGAGAGGTACGGAACGTCCATCAGCGGATCTTCGGACCCGATCAGGCAGAGCGCATCTTCCGAACGGGGCGTGGCCTCGAAATCCACCACCAGGTGCCGCCGGAGCGTCCCGAACCACCGAAGCAGGCCCGTTCGCCAGTAGTCGCGGATAACCAGCGGGATGAGCGCCGGAGGCTCCCGTCCGGCGTCGCGCAGAAGGCGCAGCGCCAACCGCAGCCAGGGATGCCCGTAGTCGTTCCAGATCGGGGCAAGATGGATCGCCCGCGAAACCAGATCGGGCGCAGCGACCGCGACCTCGGAGACGATGTCGCATCCGGTGGAGTGGCCCATCCAGAGCGCGTGCTCCAGCCCGATGTCCCTCGCCCATCGCACCAGCCGCTCCGCGTGCTGTCCGGGCGTCAGCGCCGGAGCGTCGCTGCTGTGACCAAATCCGCGCAGGTCGGGAGCGACGGCGACCATGCCTCGCTCGAACAGCTCCCGGGCCAGCGGGGCGAAGTAGGCGCTGGACATTCCCAGGCCGTGAACGAGCACGATTGCGGGGCGGTCGCCTGAGCGCCGATAAAAGATCCCGCGCTCACAACCTGCCACTCCCCATCCGAACCCACCGACTGTCGCGGGGATATCCTGACCCCGTGTGCCGCTGTTCTCCACCTGGGCGATGCAATCAAGGACGGCGGCGTTGAACTCCTCAGGCGTGGCCCACATCGGAATGTGACTTCCTCCCGGTAGCACGATCAATTTCGATCCCTCGATCTCCTTCTGGATTTCCCTTGCGTACGTGTCCGGAACGAGTGCGTCGTGATCGCCCCAGAGGAGGAGGGTCGGCGTCCTGACCTTCCTCATCGCCGGGCGGGCGTCATCGATGAAGAGCCTGGCCGCGCCGACGGCCACGGAGATCGGGCCGGCGCGGAAAAAGTCGCGGGCCAGCACTGTGGCAAAACTCCAGGCTTTGTGCGGAGGATGGGAAAGCTGCCGCAGATGGGGCGCGGGGCGGAAGGAGAAAGGGATGCCTGTGGAGTTCACCAGAATCAACGACCGAAGGAGATCCGGCCGTGTCGCGGCGAGGTGGATGGCGATCTGTCCGCCCATGGAGTGACCGACCAGGTGCACCCGATCCTCGAACGAGGCCTCGATCCATCGCGCCAGGAGCGCCGATATGTCATCGAAGGCCGGAAGAACCGAGGAAGCTGTGAAACGGCGGTTCCGGCCGAAGCCGACAAGGTCGATCGCGGCGACGGTATGCCGTTTCGCCAGTTCAGGGACGTTCTGCTTCCACCAGCGCAGCGACCCGGAAAGGCCGTGGATGAGCACGAGCGGCGTGCCTTCTCCCTCACGCCATTCCCAGAGGCTGAATGGCGGCAGATCGACGCGTCGCAACATCAGCGAATCATGGCATTCAAAAGGCAAACCACGCGGACAGGGGTGTCGCTATCGCGAATCGACACGAGCGCTCGTAGGGCCGCACGGCGTGCGGCCGGCACCCTTTGCCGTTCCCTACGGTCGAATCGCAGACTGAATGCACCCTTTTCGAAGAATACCGGCCGCACGCCGTGCGGCCCTACAATTTCGCCCCGTTCCACCATACCGAGGGTTGCACACAGCACGGCGAGGTGCGAAATGCGCATCACGCTGGACGGCCGTTCCTCGCTTCCACCATCAGACAGCGGTCCTGAACCACCTTGATCCCTGCTTCAGCAAGCCGGCGCGCCGCACCGTCGTTGCGGATTCCCAGTTGGAACCAGACGGACTTCGGTTTCGCGGCGATGATGTCGTCAACGTGCGGCGGTATGTCCGACGGGCGGCGGAATACGTTCACCATGTCGATGGGCCGGCCGATCTCGGAAAGGCTGCGAACGACCGGCTTCCCGAGAATCTCGGTGATGTCCGGATAGTAGACAGGCACGGGAATGACGTCGTAGCCATTGCGGGCCATATATGCGGGAACGTACCAGGCCGCGGCGTCGGAGTGCGACTCAGGCTTGATACCCAGAACGGCGATCGTTTTCGTATCTTCGAGCAGTGCGTCAATACCCTTCTGCGTTTCGATCAGATTGTCTTGCCAGCCCATCAGTACGAGGCCTCCCTCTTTGATTCTAAGCAGATTGCGTTCCCTGATGCACGTCACACCCGCAACGCCGTGATCGCGCACGCCACGATCCCAAGCGCGGGTGACGCCACCTCGCACGCCGGAGGTGCCACGCACGCCGGAGGCGTGCCGGACATCAGCCGGTGGTAAGCGCCGCAGGCGCGCCACCACCGGAAACATCGGCCGGACCGGGGAACCGACCCCGGCAGGGGTCGAGTAACGGAAAATAATCTCCTCTCCACCCATCAGCAATCTTCGTGCGTTTCGTCACCAGGCCCGCCACAGAATTCGGTACAATCAAATGACAGCGGGGCGGCCACACACCCTCGGAATTTCATCCGGAAAAGAGTTATTAACGTTTTCAAATCCAACATCACAACTCCAACTGAAGAGGTCCGGCTCATGAAGCGTTTGCTTTCCCTTTTTGCGGTGACCCTGCTCAGCAGCACCCTGTTCGCGGCTGACGCTCCGACGAAGTCCTGGCTCGTGGCCACGCGCGGTCCCGCAGGGAAGCTGGTTCCGAGAATGCTCGACGTGATGCCCGAAGCGGTCGTGAGCAGAATCGCCAATTTCAAATCGGTGGACGGCTTCGCCGCCGAGCTCACCGAAGAACAGGTGTCCACGCTGAAGAAAGCCTCCTGGGTTCGCTTCATCGAGCCGGATTACGAACGCCACGCTCTGGGGATCGCTCCTCAGGAAGTTCGTAACCACGTTGGCCAGACACTGACCTATGGCGTCAGCCTCGTGCGCGCCGACCAGGTCTGGACCAAGGGCCGCGGTGCGGCGATCAAAGTTGGCGTGATCGATTCGGGGATGGACCTCAATCAGCCGGACCTGAAGGATCACCTTCGCGGCGGATTCGACTTCGTCCAGAACGACGACACCCCCCAGGACGAAGCGGGACATGGGACGCACGTCACGGGAATCATCGGCGCCCTGGACAACAACATCGGTGTTGTGGGTGTCGCTCCGGATGTCGATCTCTATATCCTGCGCGTCCTCGACGCCAAAGGGAGCGGCAAGACCTCGAACGTCATTCGTGCCGTGGACTGGGCTATCGAGCATAAGCTGAACGTGCTCAACCTCTCGCTCGGGTCTGCGGACCCATCCGACCTGGAACAGGCCGCCTTTCAGCGGGCCTCGGATGCGGGCATCCTAGCCTTTGCAGCCTCGGGAAATGCCTATGAGGACAATTTGAAGGTTGATGGTCTGGACTACCCGGGCGGCTATCCGAACGTCATTTCCGTCGGCGCCATCGACTCCGGTGATGTCGTGGCCAACTTCTCGCAGCGTGGGAATGGTCTGTCGGTCGTCGCCCCGGGAGTGAACGTGCTTTCGACATTTCGCGTTGGGCTGGGCGAGATTTCGGATGTGACATTCAGCAACAACAGCTTTGATGAAGCCGTCAAGTTGACGTACTCGCCGCAAACATCAGCGTCAGGTGATTATGTATTCTGCGGCCTCGGTGGGACGCCAACGGATTTCCCCGCTGCCGTCCGGGGTAAAATTGCTCTCATCGCCCGAGGCGACTTCAACTTCTCGACGAAGGCCCGAAACGCCAAGGCTGCGGGTGCGACTGGGGTAATCATCTACAACAATATTGCTGCGGATACCTCTGGTGGGGGGGCATTTGGTGGAGTCCTGTGTGAGGACTTTAATACCACGACCCACGTTTGTACCTCAGAGGCCGCTGAACTTGCGTTCGGCTATCCAGTGACGATCGGCATTTCGAAAGAGGACGGAGAGGCGATGGTTGCAAGCCTAAAAGGACCGGTCACCGTCAGCGCCCGTCCCGACGACTACGCCATTCTCAGCGGGACCTCGATGTCCACACCGCATGCAGCCGGAGTGGCTGCGCTGATCTGGTCGCTCTCCCCGAACTCGACCGCGCAGCAGGTCAAGGATGCTCTCTTCACCACCGCCGTCGACCTCGGCGCTCCCGGGTACGACACGGTGTTCGGCAACGGTCAGGTGGATGCACTTGCAGCGGCGAAAAAACTCGCGCCGCAACTCTTTCCCACTGGGCCGCCACCCAGAGTTCGCAGCAGACGCGGCGGTCACTGATCCCTGTCAACCCGATCCTGATCACGTTCTGACCTGTCACCGGGCTCACGCCCGGTGCTACGCATCTGCCGCCGGCTTACGCCGGCTCCCGGGGGAATGAAGGAATCTTGATTGCCTCCCGTCGTTCACCGGGCTCAGGCCCGGTGCTACTTGTCTGCCGCCGGCTTACGCCGGCTCCCGGAAGATGAAGGAATCTTGATTGCCTCCCGTTATTCACTGGGCGTCAGCCCGGTGGAACGGCGAAAACCAGCGCGGCTACCTTGCACCCGGGTCACTGGGCATACAATACGCACCTCGATCCGGCGTGCGCCTCAAGCGCGCTGAAAAATTCAACAGGGAGTGAACGTAATGCGCATCGGCGTGCCTTCGGAAATCAAGAACAATGAATATCGCGTCGGGATGGTCCCATCAGGAGTGAAGGACCTCGTCGGTGACGGTAATACTGTCTACGTTCAGAAGGGCGCCGGTGAAGGAAGCGGGTTTTCCGACGAGGAATACATCGCCGCCGGCGGCGAGATTCTTCCCGACGCCGATGCGGTTTACGAAGCGGCGGACATGATCATCAAGGTAAAGGAGCCCATCGAACCCGAGTACAAACGGATGAAGGACGGTCAGCTTCTCTTCACCTATCTGCACCTCGCCCCGGTTCCGGACCTGACCAGGGTTCTTCTGGACAAGAACATCACGGGCGTGGCCTACGAGACCATCACCGGCCGCGGGGGCTCGCTGCCACTGCTCACGCCGATGTCCGAAGTGGCCGGACGCATGTCCGTCCACGTCGGTGCTTATTACCTGCAGCGTCCCAACGGCGGACGTGGTGTCCTGTTGGGCGGCGTGCCCGGAGTGCTCCCGGCGGACGTGGCCATCATCGGTGGCGGTGTCGTCGGGATCAACGCCGCGAAAATGGCCGTGGGTCTCGGCGCACGCGTCACAATTCTGGATACGAACCTCGACCGCCTCCGCTACCTCGACGACATCTTCAATGGCCGCGTGCAGACCATGGCCTCGAACAAGGCGCACATCGAAGAGGCCTGCCGCCACGCTGATCTGCTCATCGGTGGCGTCCTCATCCCGGGCGCCTCGGCACCGAAGCTCGTCACGCGCGACATGATCAGGGAAATGAAGAAGGGCTCGGTCATCGTCGACGTGGCCATCGACCAGGGAGGATGCGTGGAAACGGCGCACGCCACGACGCACGCCGACCCGACGTACGAAGTGGACGGTGTCATTCACTATTGTGTGGCAAACATGCCCGGCGCCGTTCCCCGCACCTCGACGATCGCCCTGACCAACGCCACCCTTCCGTACGCCCGCCGCCTGGCCAACTCCGGATTCGAAGCGGCCGTGCGCACCCACACAGGACTGGCCGAGGGAGTGAATGTCTATCAGGGAAAAATCACCTACCAGGCAGTGGCGGAATCACAGAATCGCGAGTTCTCACAGCTGGGCGATCTCATCGACATGACCCTTCCCATGCGCGATTCTGCCGCACGCTCTTCGTAGCCCGGCGAATCTCCACGCAGGTGCTCGTAGGGCCGCACGGCGTGCGGCCGGTACCTTTTGACCCTTCCCTACAGTTGAATTGGAAAGGACTGGCTGCACCATCACGAAGAATACCGGCCGCATGCCATGCGGCCCTACGATGTGCCGCGGGCAGCTGTCACAGTGGCCCCACGATGTGTCGTGAGCACCTGTCACAGTTTTGCCATCGAAATGACCCGTCTGGGTCTTAAAATGACTGCCCAGTCATGAAGACCCGCCAGCCCCAGCACCCCACCGAGCCCACCCTCTGGACCAACTTCAAGCGCCAGAGTATTCAGGAAGCGGTCATTCAGCTCATGTGCAGAGAGGGGCTGAAGAGCGTGACCATGGAGCGCGTCGCCCAGGAAGTGGGCATTGCAAAAGGAACCATCTATCTTCATTACCGCGACAAACAACAGTTACTCGATGAAGTGAAGGAAAGCGCATTGGCACCCCTCCACGCGCGACTCCACGAGATTCTGGGAGGAGACAATTCCCCCGCAGAAAAGCTCGAGATCTGCGCCAATCGCCACCTGGCCTACTTCGACGAGCGCAAGGAACTCTTTCGCATTCTTCTCTATGAGCGCGAGGTTGCGCGAGTCCAGGGAGGGCGCTATCAATCGGAGCGTTATCGCCGGCTCGTTCGCGAGGTGTCGAGGGTCATCGCCGAGGGTATCGAAGAAGGGGCGCTCCGAACGATCGATCCGGAGAAAGCTGCAACCCTGTTCGTCGAAGGTTGCGTCGCCATGGTCAACTACCGCCTCCTGCACGATCAAGGCGACTCCGTCGATCAGGACGCACGGATGATCGCCAATGTGTTTCTGCGAGGTGTCTCGGCGGCCGAGGATCTCAGTCCGACCTTTGTGGCACGGCAGAAGGTACGGCGGAAATGACGCGCTCCGTTCCCTCCAATACGAACGCATCACGGCAGGGGCCCGCCTTCAACCTTGATGCCGGGCGGCGTATTGATTCCGTGGGTTTCAGAATCCCGGCGGTGGCTACGATGATCGCCGCCGCATTCCTGTCGTCAGCGGCGACGGCATGCGCCCGATGGAACGACCTCCGAATCGCCCGCCCCGGTCGCGTGGGGCCAGGCACGTCCACCTCTCCCGGCCAGCCCTGGGTCGCACCGCCCGGCATCGTCTCGAAGCCGCCTGCGGACATCTCGCCGGCCTCGCTTCCGCCTTCCTACGTTCCCGGTTCACCGATCACATTGGCGGAGATCGTGGACATCGCTCTGGCCAACAATCCCTCGACGCGCATTGCCTGGTTGCAGGCACGCGCGGCCGAAGCGGACCTGGGAAGCAGCAGAGCGGATTACCTGCCGGAGCTGGATCTCGATGCCGAGGTCGGCCATGCCCGGAGCGGAGGCGGAGGCCGAACGGTCGTCACGCAGATGACGTATGGACCGTCGCTGTCGCTGAGCTATCTGCTGTTTGATTTCGGCGGCCGCTCAGCACGGTCCGAGCAGGCCAGACAGACATTGATTGCCGCGGACTTCGAGCATAACGCCATCATTCAGAATGTCGTCCTTGCAGCGCAACGCGCCTTCTATCAGTACGTCGAAGGAAAAGCGCTGCTGGCCGCGCAAGAGGCGACGCTGAAGGAACTGCAGACGAATCTCGACTCCGCGAACGCCCGGCACGAAGCGGGGGTGGCCACGATCGCCGACGTGCTTCAGGCGCGAACGGCGCTTTCGCAGGCACGACTGAATTTCGAGACGATCGACGGATCTCTGAGGACGATCGAAGGTCAGCTGGCCACGGCCATGGGGCTTTCGCCGGTCACGCGCTTCGATGTCGGAACGCTGCCTCTGGAAGTCCCGTCGACTGAGGTCAACGAGGCCATCGAGGAACTGCTGGCCCGGGCTCAGGAAAACCGTCCCGATCTGGCATCTGCCCGGGCTCTCGCCGCACGAGCCAGCCAGCGCGTTACCGAGGTCCGGGCGCAGGGTCTGCCAAAGATTTCCGTTGCCACGTCGATGGGAAAAACGTACTTCGGCTCCGGCAGTTCCACCTCTCCTTTCTCCACCTCCCTGCTCTTCGGATGGCCGATCTTCACGGGCTTTCGCAACACCTACGACATCCGCGCCGCCGAACGAGGCGCCGAGGCCGCGGCCGAACAGGTGCACGCCGTTCGCGATCAGGTCAACCTTCAGGTGTGGTCGAGCTATTACAGTCTGCAGACTGCAGCGCAGCGAATGACTACAGCCCGCGATCTGCTTGCCAGCGCCACGCAGTCGGCGGAGGTTGCCGCCGGACGCTACAGGGAAGGCGTGGGAAGCATTCTCGATCTGCTCACGGCAGAGGCTGCCCTGCAGAGTGCACGAGCGCAGGAAGTACAGTCGCGCACCGACTGGTTTCTATCTGTGGCGCAGCTGGCCCACGACACCGGACAGCTCTACGGCTCAGCCTCCCCTGCTCCGGGCTCCACTACAGGTTTGAAAGGGCTGCAATGAATCAAACGATTTTTCGAGCGAACAGTGGACAGATCTGGCAGGCACTGACGACGCTCGTCGTCTGGTCAATGCTCGTCACTCTCTGCGGCTGCGCGAAGAAAGAAGAGAAGACCCACCAGGAGACGGTTCCAGTGACCGTGGCTTCCGTGACGCAGCGTGATTTCCCGATCGATGTCCACGCCAATGGAAATGTCGCACCCTACACCAGCGTCGCCATTCGCGCCCTGGTCGGTGGCCAGCTCACGCGGGTCTCGTTCCGTGAAGGCGACGACGTCA
This sequence comes from Acidobacteriota bacterium, assembly GCA_039931435.1. Classification (GTDB taxonomy): domain Bacteria; phylum Acidobacteriota; class Thermoanaerobaculia; order Gp7-AA8; family Gp7-AA8; genus JBDTRY01. The sequence continues at coordinate 11,603 of JBDTRY010000108.1, forward strand.
GGAAAGGATCGCCTCTGTTCACGATCGATCCCCGGCCATTCCAGGCCGCCCTGGCCCAGGCGCAGGCCAATCTCAATCGTGACCAAGCACAGCTTCGCAACGCCGAAACGAACGCGCGCCGGTACGCAGGACTGGTGAGCAAGGACT
>JBDTRY010000109.1:0-11669 GCA_039931435.1 Acidobacteriota bacterium
CCCAGTATCTGAACAATCATTCCAAGGTCCGGAAGGTCTACTACCCGGGGCTTCCTTCGCATCCTCAATATGAACTGGCCCGGGCGCAGATGAATGGTTTCGGGTCGATGATTTCGTTCGAGCTGGGATCGCTGGAGAATGCCCGTAAGTTTCTCGACCGCGTAAAACTCTGCTCGCTGGCCGAGTCGTTGGGAGGCGTGGAGACGCTGATTTCCCATCCGGAAACGATGACGCACGCCTCGGTTCCGATCGAGACACGGAAGCGTCTGGGGATTACGCCCGGCCTGGTGAGGATCTCAGTCGGGATTGAAGACACCGAGGATCTCATCGCTGACCTGGAGAACGCGTTCGAAGGAATCTGAAGCGGAGGGTGGTTCGACCGTTCCGACGAACGCCATCGCGCGGCGCGACATAGAATAGCGCCCGACGATGCTTTTTTTTCTTCCCGCGCTGCTCGTCCTTGGCGCTTACGCCATCGGCGCCATTCCCTTCAGCTTTCTCGTTGTGCGGATGTTCAGTGGCGAAGACATTCGTGAATTCGGCAGTGGCAACGTGGGCGCCACCAATGTTCTGCGCAGCTTCGGTCGTGCCCCTGGCGCCATCGCTCTCGTCCTGGACGTGGCCAAGGGCTGGGGTGCGGTAAAGCTCGCCGGCTGGATTGTCAGCCGGCCGCAGTGGCCCTTCCCTCCTTTGCCTGCAAACGGAGCGATCTACACTCCGGCATTCTGGGTGGGACTTGCGGCTCTCTTCGCCGTCCTCGGACACATGCTTCCCGTCTGGCTCTGTTTTCGCGGAGGGAAGGGCGTGGCTACCGCCGCCGGCGTTTATCTGGCGCTGGATCCCCTGTCGATCGCCATGGCTCTGGTGCTGTTTTTTCTGGTGATTGTTTTCTCGAGGTACGTTTCCCTGGCCTCAATCCTTGCCGCATGCGCCGTCCCTCCGCTCATGCGTTTCCTGACCCACCAGGGTTTCTGGTACGTAATGTTCAGTATCATCATCGCGCTGGCCGTCATCTTCAGGCACCGTCAGAACATCATTCGACTGGCGGCAGGCACCGAGCGCACGCTCGGAGAGTCGGAGAAAAGCGAGTGAAGGTTGCGATTATTGGCGCCGGCGCTTTCGGATCCGCGCTGGCTGAGCTGGCCGCGAGGTGCGACAACGATGTCATGCTCTGGGCCCACGATTCACGGGTGGCCGAGGCCATCACGGAAACGAGAAGCAATCCTTTCTATCTTCCGTCCGCCCAGTTCAACGATCAGGTTCACATCACGAACTCGCTGGCCGCGGCCGCCTCCTTCAGCGAGACCGTGGTCATGGTCACGCCGAGCCATCACTTCCGTTCTGTTCTCTCTTCGATGCGGCAGTGGCTCGAGCGGCCGGTGAACATCATCTCGGCCACGAAAGGCATCGAGAACGATTCCCTGAAGCGGATGTCAGAGGTTGCTGCCGAGGTTCTCGGAGACCGTCTGAGAAAATTCGGATGTCTCTCCGGACCGACGTTCGCTCTGGAGGTATCGCGGGGCGATCCCACGGCTGCGGTTATCGCCAGCGCGGACGAGGAGTTCGCCGAAAAGGTTCAGACGGAGTTTTCATGCCGGAGCTTCCGTGCTTACCGTACCGATGATCTGGCCGGGGTGGAGGTGGCCGGATCGCTGAAGAACGTCATCGCTATTGCCGCGGGCGTGGTGGAGGGAATCGGTCTGGGAAACAACACCACCGCCGCACTGATCACGCGGGGACTGCATGAAATTCGAAAGCTGGGGATGGCCCTGGGAGGCAAGCCGGAGACGTTCGCCGGGCTGGCCGGAATGGGCGACCTCGTGCTGACATGCACGGGCTCTTTGTCGCGAAACCGCAGCGTGGGAATCGAGCTTGGGCAGGGGAAGAGTCTCGAACAGATTCTCGCCGAGACCCGGCGCGTGGCTGAGGGCGTGAAGACGTGCCGGTCAGCGAAAGAGCTGGCGGAAAAGTTCGAGATCGACATGCCTATCACGCTGGAAATGTTCCGGGTACTCTACGAACAGGAAAGCCCGCGGAATGCCATTCAACGTCTGATGACCCGCTCGCTTAAATCCGAGTAGCCTGAGTCCGTCTCGTGATCAGCTGGTGAGCCGCGGCGAATCCGATGGGGATCCCGTAGCAGACGAGGTAGATCCATCCTTTTCTCACCGCTGGTTCGTACAACAGATAGGACACGGAGCTGGCCACGGCGATCGCTATCCATAGGATCATCCGTTCCAGGAAGGCAAAGGGGAGAAGGGCCAGCCAGTACCAGGGATGAATTGCCGGGGAGCAGAGCAGCAGTGCCCCGATCGAATTTGCAATCGCAGAAGCTGTGGAGCTGGAAACACGCAACGCCAGCGCGATCAGGAAAATGCAGAAAACAGCAAGGCATACTCGCGTAATGAAGTCGGCGTAAAGGTGACGGTAAACGAACGGGGATATCGCTTCCAGCCCCAATGAGTCCTTGATGGAAGTCCAGAACATCTTTGCCCGGACGTCAAGGGCCAGTCCGGTGATGATCTTCAGAAACAGTGCGTAGATGGGCGAGTTGAAAATCCATCGAGTGGCGTAGTCACTCAGCCCCGGCATGAAGGGCCCGCTGAAGAGAAAAGGAAGAGCAGTAATCAGGAGGGCAGCGCAGAACGTGAACAGGAAACGCAACGGCCTTGTCGCTCGCGCCAGAAAGCCGGGAAGCGCCACGACCGGAATGACCTTCACCGAGCTGGCCAATGCCAGGAGAAGGGCCGCTGAGTTCTCGGATGTTTTCATCCCCTGCCACGCCGCGACGAGAAGGCATGCGGCGGCGATCTCGATGTGGGCGCTCCAGAAGCCTTCGAAAATGACGAGCGGGCAAAGTGCATACCAGCACGCCGGCCTGACACCGCCGTTCTTCCAGAGAAGCCGAACGGTCAGCAGGTCCGCGCCGAGCAGAAGAAGCCTCCAGACAGTCAGTCCACCACCGGTCCAGGCCACGAAGAGGAAGAGGATCTGAGCGGCCGGCGGATAGATGCTGCGGATTTCCGGATGATTGATCTTCTGATGCCACGGTTGATGAAGGAACTGCAGGGACGGATCCGAGGGTGGGAGTGCGTAGGGATTGATACCGTTCGCAGCGACGTGGCCATCCCAGAGGTAACGGTAGACGTCGCCGGAGAGTTGCGGGACGAAGAAAAGCGGAAGAATACGGAGTGCGGCGACGATGATCAGCAGTGACGGCAGAGGCAGTCGTCGTGGGGCTCGCCGGGCGGCGGCGATCCAGAGAGCGGTCGCCACCGTATACCCGGCGAGGTATTCTGCAACTGTGCTCCTCGATGCCAGCGCGATCGTCAGGATCAGAGCCCCGAAAAGTAGAGTGACCGTGATCAGGAACCAGCCGAAGCCATGATCAGTCCCCTCGATCTGACCCTCGTCAGCGTCTACTACCTTGTCTTGACACTTCTTGCCGTCTACGGGCTCCATCGGCTCCATCTTGTCAGATTGCTCGCCCGAATGGACCGGGCGCACTCCGCCGCGACGCCGCGTTCCAATCTGGAGTCATGGCCATCCGTGACGATTCAGCTTCCCGTCTACAACGAGCCGAACGTCGTCTCCCGACTCCTGGAAGCGGCTGCGAACCTGCACTACCCGGGCGCTCTCGATATTCAGCTGCTGGACGATTCCACGGATGAAACCACGGCCATAGCCGTGGTGAAAATCGACGAGCTTCGACGGCGTGGTATCCGGGTATCCCACGTACGCCGCCAGAATCGTGAAGGCTTCAAGGCCGGGGCCCTGGCGGCGGGGATGAGTCTCAATGAGAGTGAGCTGTTCCTGATCTTCGACGCCGACTTTGTCCCTTCGTCCTCACTTCTGATGGATCTGGTTCCCCGCTTTGCCGACGCCGGCGTGGGGATGGTTCAGGCCCGATGGGCACACCTGAATCGCCATACGTCGTTGCTCACCCGGGTCCAGAGCATCTATCTCGACGCCCACTTTGCAGTTGAATCGGCAGCGCGGTTCCGAGGCGGCCGTTTCTTCAACTTCAACGGAACGGCTGGTATGTGGCGCCGCAGGGCGATCGAAGATGCCGGGGGCTGGTCGGCATCGACGCTCACGGAAGATCTCGATCTCTCCTATCGCGCGCAACTGGCGGGATGGAGATTCGAGTTTCTGGCCGACGTGACAGTGCCGTCAGAGCTGCCGGCGAGTTTGAGTGGGTTTCAGGATCAGCAGCACCGCTGGGCCAAAGGGTCCATTCAGACCGCCCGAAAAATTCTCCCGCAACTTTTCAAGCGCAATCTGACCGGCGAGGTCAGAACCGAATCGTTCTTTCATCTGACCAACAACTGCTCCTACCTGCTGACACTGGTCCTGGCACTGCTCTTCGTTCCCGCTGTTCTCATCCGCGAAAAATATGGACTGTCCTGGACCTTTGCCGCGGATGCCACGCTCTTTTTCTGTTCCACGGTGTCCGTGCTGCGGTTCTATATCGAGGGTCAGCGGAGGGTGGGGAACGGAACGCCATCCTTCGCCACGATGCTCCCGGTGATTCCTCTGGGCATCGGTATTTCGGTTCGAAATACGGCGGCCGTTCTGGAAGGGCTCACACAACGGGGCGGCTTCTTTCAGCGCACCCCGAAAAGTGGCAGTGCCCTTCGGGCCAGACTGGAAAAAGCGCCCCGGATCCCATGGACGGAACTGATGCTGGCCGGGTACTTCGCGGTGTCAGTCTGCGTGTTCGTAAGCACCGGAAATCTCCTCCCTGTTCCCTTCCTGTTACTCTTCTTCTCCGGGTTCGCCGCCGTCTCCGCGCTCGGAATGTCTGAATGGAGCGCTTCTGAAACTCGGAGCTTCCCCGGAATCATTGCCCAGCTTCGGAGACTGTTCCCGCCTGCCGCCGATGAGTCGCTGACGACGAGAGCACCGTCGCTCGGCCAGCAGTAATCGTCAATTCCGTCAGAGACTTGCCTGGCATCTTCTGTGGAATGCCGATTGCAGTTTCTGCCGGCGAATCAAACCAGTGTGATGCGGTGTGGAGGCAACGATGCGCACGCCGATGGGGAATCTGGCGGCGTTCCGGCTGGGCCCGAAAGTCGCACCAACCGGCGCGAGACGGATGGAATTCAGGGCCATTTCCGCTCCGGCGACTCTGTTTTCGAGGATCTTATGATGAGCCGGCGCTCCTGAATCGGGGAGGGAGTCGTTTCCCGATTCACATACAATGAGAAACCCCACGAACGTGGGGTTCTTTTTTGGGGCCGGAAAGACCCGGGAACAGCGGGACGATCCGGTTGAACGCAAACTTGCATTACTCGACCGTGCATGTCCCCCGAAACCTTACTCGAGCAATATGGCTATTACGCAGTCTTCCTCGGGACTTTCCTGGAGGGCGAGACGATCCTCGTTCTGGCCGGTTTTCTGGCGGAACGGCGGTACCTTCACCTTCCCACCGTGATTCTGGTTGCATTCGCAGGTGCATTCAGCGGTCACGTGTTCTGGTTCTGGGTAGGGCGGACGAAGGGGCTGCAGACACTCAAGCGCTTTCCGAAGGTTGAGCGTCATTTTGCCAAGGGAATCCGCCTGTTCGAACGCTATGGCGCGCCCACCATATTCATCTCCCAGTATCTCTACGGGCTGCGTATCAGTTGCGCCATCATCGTGGGCATCTCCAAGATATCCACATTCAAGTTTCTTCTCTATCAGGGCATCAGTTGCATCACCTGGGCGGCGCTGATCGGCACGCTCGGCTACTACTTCGGCGAGGCAGTGGAAACGGTCCTCGGAAAAGCCGCACACGTCGAGCGGTACGGTCTGATGATTCTGCTGCTCGTCGCCTTCGGAATGTGGCTCTATCACCGGCAGAAACAGAAAGAGGACAGCGAGATCGAGTCCTGAAGGCCGTACCTCGGTGCCGGGCCGGAGCGGCGCCGGCCTCCGCACAGGTTGCCGCTACCCTGTCAGGCTTCCGAGGCCTGGCGTTCCAGTTCCGCCTGCGCTGCCGCCAGCCTGGCAACCGGGACTCGATACGGGGAACAGGATACATAGTCCAGACCGGCGGCCCGGAAGAAGAAGATCGACTCCGGATCGCCGCCGTGCTCCCCGCAGATCCCTACCTTCAGTTTGGGGTTCGTGCTGCGTCCCAGCTCGGTGCCTCTGCGCACGAGATACCCGACACCTTCCTGATCGATCGAGGCGAACGGATCGCGGGGAAGAATGTTCTTGTCCACGTACTCTGGCAGAAAAGACCCGGCGTCGTCGCGAGAGTAGCCGAACGTCATCTGCGTCAGATCGTTCGTACCAAAGGAGAAGAATTCCGCGCCTTCGGCGATCTTGTCGGCGAGGAGGGCCGCTCGAGGGATCTCGATCATCGTCCCCACGACAATGGGAATGTCCACACCCATCCTGTCCAGCGTCTCTCGCGCTACGCGGCGGATGCTGTTGCCCACCAGCGTTAACTCGCCAACTGTGCCTACCAGAGGAATCATCACTTCCGGGCGAACGTCGAGACCTTCCTTCTTCAGTTGCCCCGCTGCTTCGAAAATCGCTTGAACCTGCATCTCGTAGATTTCCGGATAGGTGATTCCGAGACGGCAGCCGCGGTGACCAAGCATGGGATTCGTTTCATGAAGCTGGGCCACCTTCGCCCTCAACTCCACGAATCCCCAGTTCATCTCTCTGGCCACAGTGGATATCTGCGCCTCGGTGTGCGGAAGAAATTCGTGCAGTGGCGGATCGAGTAGACGGACGGTGACCGGGAGGCCTGCCATTTCCCTGAAAATGGCCACAAAGTCGTCCCGCTGGTAGGGCAGTAATTTTACCAGCGCCGCCCGACGTGCCGACTCGTCCCGGGCCAGAATCATTTCGCGTACGACCAGGATGCGGTCTTCGTGAAAGAACATGTGCTCGGTGCGGCAGAGACCAATTCCTTCGGCGCCAAAGCGGCGAGCCACCATGGAATCCCGCGGCGTATCTGCGTTAGTGCGCACGCCCAGTCCGCGCATTTCGTCGGCCCACGAGAGCAGCTTGCTGAAATTGCGAAAGGTCTCGGAATCGGATTCATCGAGACTGCCGTCGATGAGCACCTGAAGAACTTCCGATGAGCGCGTGGGCAGCTGGCCATCGATCACCTCACCAGTCGTCCCGTCGATGGAGATCCAGTCGCCCTCCTCGAGCGGCCGGCTGGCGCCCTCGACGCGCAGCTCCGAACGGGCGTAGTTGATCTTCAATTGCGAGCAGCCGACGATGCAGGGCTTCCCCATGCCTCTGGCCACCACTGCTGCGTGCGATGTCATCCCCCCACGGGCTGTGAGGATTCCCGCCGCAGCGTTCATCCCGGCAATGTCTTCCGGAGACGTTTCGATGCGCACCAGAACGACCGGCTCTTTTCCACCCCTCGACATTTCCACTGCGCGTTCGGCCGTGAGCGCGATCAAACCGGTGGCTGCGCCGGGACCGGCGGCCAGACCCTTTGCCATGAAACGGCCCTTCTGCAGCGCCTCGCTCTTGGCCTCCGCGTCGAAGATCGGAGCGAGAAGCTGGATGATCTGTCCGGCTTCCACGCGGCGGACTGCTTCTCGAGAGTCGATCAATCCTTCCTCAACCATGTCGCAGGCGATCTTCACGGCTGCGAATCCCGTGCGCTTTCCTGTTCTGGTCTGCAGTAGATAGAGCTTTCCCGACTGCACGGTGAACTCGATGTCCTGCATGTCGTGGTAATGCGATTCGAGTTTCCTGTAGACGTCGACGAGCTGCCCGTAGACCTCGGGCATGGATTCTTCGAGAGATGCTTCCTGATGCGACGGATCCTGTGCTCTGGAGATCGGATACGGAGTGCGAATGCCGGCAACGACGTCTTCGCCCTGGGCGTTGGGGAGGTACTCGCCGTAAAATTGACGCTCGCCCGTTGACGGATTGCGGGTGAAGGCCACACCAGTGGCGCAATCGTTCCCCATGTTTCCGAAGACCATGGACTGCACATTTACCGCCGTGCCCCAGGCATCCGGGATGTCATTCAACTTCCGGTAGGTGATGGCCCGCTGGTTGTTCCAGGAGCGGAAGACCGCGCCGATGGCGCCCCAGAGCTGATCGCTCACGTCCTGCGGAAAATCGCTGCCGTTCTTTTCGCGGACGATAGCTTTGTACTCAACGATCAAGTCGCGCAGAGATTCGGCTGGTATCTGCGGATCGGTCTCCACGCCGATCGTTTCGCGAAGAGCACTGAGCTTCTCCTCGAAATGTTCCCGGCCGACCTCCAGAACCACATCGGAGTACATCTGGATGAACCGCCGGTAAGAATCGTAGGCGAACCGTGGATCACCCGAGGATTGGGCCAGGCCTTCTACAGTGGTGTCATTCAAACCGAGGTTGAGGATGGTATCCATCATTCCTGGCATCGAAGCCCGCGCGCCGGAACGAACTGAAACCAGAAGCGGCATGGAAGGGTCGCCGAACTGTCTGCCGGTGCTCGTCTCGATCCTGGCCAGGCTCTCCGCCACGCGATCTTTTACTGAAGGGGGATATGACTGGTCGTGCTCGTAGTAGAAGTTACAGGCCTCGGTGGAGATCGTGAAACCCGGCGGAACGGGCACGCCGATGTTCGTCATCTCCGCCAATCCGGCGCCCTTGCCGCCGAGGATGTCCTTCATCCCGCCGTTGCCGTCGGCGTGGCCCTCTCCGAAGTAGTAAACGTACTCAGTCATGCACCCTCGACTTGTCGTTTGTTGGGGGAACGGAACGGCCTCATTCTTTCATGGAACGAGCCACCTGTAATTCGATGCGGTTAAATACCGGTTGGTAGATGTTCCAGGCGGGATGTTCTTTGTAGTGGGTCGGGCCGAGCGCTTCGAAAGTGACGTCTGCTAGCGGAACTCTCCGGCGGGAAAGCTCAGTTCGCAGCGAATCCAGGCGGTGTTTTCCAGAGGCAATATTTCCCGCCTCGGACTGCTCGGCCCAGTTTCGCGATATCAAGGTGAGCTTCGAGCCGGCGTTCTTTCGAATCGTCGCCTCCACCCACCGCAAGCCCGCTTCACTGCCGGTGACGTCGAGCTTGTCGTCGGTGGAAAATACGATCGAGTAGACGGGCGTGTGGCCGAATCGCTGGAGCCACGTCTCGGGGACGTCGAACTCGTTCCCAACGTCCGGATACGTGTTCAGTTTTTCACCGAACCACGTAGTTCCGTAGAAGAGCGGTATGGCTTCCTCGTACCACCACTCTCCGTTGAGATATTTTCCGTCCGCGCTCAGTCCCAGAACACCCAGCCCGTACTGCGGTCCACGGGTCCATGCGAAGGGGATGGTGCGCCCGTTCCACCCCCCTTCGATCGTCATCGGCGGGCTCATGGCCACGGTGCCGTGAACGCGCGAACCGCTCTGCAGAAACAATCCCTTCAGGCCGTTGATAGACCATGACCCCGTGATATCCGGTCGTCGATACGGCCCGACCTCCCGACCGGCAGCGAGGAGCGATGCCACACCAACCGTCCTCCCGCTTTCTTCCGGAAAACTCACCCGGATCCACGCGGCGTTGGCCGGATCGACGCTCTGCATTGCGGCGATCTTCAACGCAGGCGACTCAATCGTCTTCAGTGGCGTCCAGGAGGTACCGTCGCTCGATGCGTCGAACTGAATCTTTTGTGGAGTTCCCGCTCCTGTCATGGCCACGGCCGTGTAGCCAACCGCGGTGATCTGTGAGGGAGCGGCCAGGACGACGGTAAGTGACTGCTGAGGGTCCGAGGGGGGCGTGACCCATACCGTGCCGGGCGTGCCGTCGATGGCCTGGACGGCCGAGTCCTCGAGGTTCAGCTCACCGGTGCGTTCTGCCACCACTGCGCCGTGGGCAAATCCGAGAAGGTTTGCATCTTCTGCCGCCGTCTCTTCGGCCATGATCTTTCGAGCAGCGGTCTCGCGAGCGGCGGGAACGGGTGGAGCCTTTGCAGCTTCTTTCTTGCAGTCAGCGGCAAGGAGAGCAAGGAATAAAACGAGGCAGCAGACCGCGGGTCTCATTTCTCTCTCGTGTAGTTGCTTCGGTCCACCACGATTTTCGTGACATCCGCGATCTTTCTCACGGCGGTTCCCACCTGACGGAGCAAAGCCATACGGTTGTCTCGGACCGCGGCATCGTCGACCACCACCATGACCTTCTCGAAAAAGTGTTCGAGCTCGGGAGCCAACCCGGAGAAAGACTCCAATGCGGCCTGGTAGTGGTTCCCGGCGACGAGCTCGTCGATCTGTTCTCCGGCGAGGTCCGCCAGATCGGCCAGCCGTTTCTCTGCCGGGTCCTGCAGCAGGTCCCGCCGGAAAGCTGCCGGTGAAGCTCCGGCGGTGATGTTGGCGATACGACGGGCCGAGTCCAGCAACGAGAGGAAATCCGGGGCGTTCCGTACAGCCCGCAGTGCCACGATGCGGTCGTGAAGGTCAGTCAGCGAATTCATCCAGCCCACGGCCATAGCCGAGGCCACTTCATCGTAGGCAAACGAAAAGGGCTGACCCTCGAAGAGGTTTTTCACCCTCTCGGCGAGGAAGTCCAGCAGCTCGCTTCTTGCTTTCTGCAGGGCGGCGCCGTCAGGGTGATACTGTGCGAGACCGGCGTCGACGAGTTGCTCGACATTCAGGGGAATCTCCCAGTCAGCGCGATTGGCCAGGATCTGCACCGCTCCCTGTGCCGCACGGCGCAGCGCGAATGGATCACGCGAGCCCGTCGGCTTCAACCCGACCAGAAAGAATCCAGCGAGCGTATCGATCCGGTCAGAGAGGGAAACGAGAGCTCCGACTGCGGACCGCGGCAGAGGATCGGCGGCACCTGCCGGAAGATAGTGATCGCAGATGGCAGTCCATACCGGCTCGGCCATTCCTTCTTCCCGAGCGTAGATTCCCCCGATCTTTCCCTGAAGCTCGGTGAATTCCTTGACCATCTCCGTCATGAGGTCCGTCTTGCATAGACGGGCGGCAGTGAGAAGGTCTTCGCGAGCTGAGTTCAAACCACTGCCCTCGGCCAGAGATGCAGAGATAGCTACGATTCGGTTGGTCTTGTCGCGGTAGTTACCGAGTTTCTCCTGAAACTGCAGGTGAGCGAGATCGGGCAGACGATCCTCGAGCGTTCGTCTACGGTCCGTCTCGTAGAAGAATCGAGCATCGGCGAATCGGGCATTCGTAACGAAGGAGTTCCCGCTGGCGATGTTCCCCTCGGGGTCGTCCACCTGATCCATCACCGCCAGAAATGAGTTCGTCAGTGTCTGACCCCTGACGACCGGAAGCTGTTTCTGATGTACGCGCATCACCGTGACCAGCACTTCATCGGGAAGGGTGAGCAGGGCCTCGTCGAATTCAGCGCGGATCAGTCCGGGAAACTCGCTGAGATAGCGCCACTGATCCCAGATCGTGGCGTCCGTGGCCGGTTCGCCTCCCACCTGCTCGGCCAGCCCCCGGGCCCGCTGCTTCATCATCCGCTCACGCTCAGATGCGTCGACGACGACGTGCGCCGCTCCGAGTTTCTGTACGTAATCGTCGAATGAATGCACTTCGACTTTTCCTGGCGAGAGAATGCGGTGGCCGCGTGTGCTCATGCCTGAGTCGATTCCGAAGATGCGGATGGGCAACGCCTGTCGATCGAACACCGAGACAACCGAGTGCACCGGCCGGATCCAGGAGTGCGAGCCGTCTCCCCAGCGCATCATCTTCGGCCAGCGGAT
>JBDTRY010000110.1:0-11658 GCA_039931435.1 Acidobacteriota bacterium
CGTTGCGCCTCCTCAACGTAGTCACCGCTATGTCTGCGTCGGCGCGCCTTGCCCTGCTCGCCGATCGCTGCGCGATCTGGTACCGATTCATCGTTTACACGCCACTAGCTCCCGGCACTCATTGCGTCCGAACAAGTTCGGCTCTATGATCCTTGGCGCTGAGAAGGCGGCTTGCCGCCTCACCGCATGACTAGTCGAACCTGTTCAGCTTTCCCTTCTCGGGTTCTGGCATCTGCTCGGTTCCCCTTCGGGTTCGCAGCCCGCTCGGCACTGGAGGCTCGCTGAGCACCAACAAAAAACCTCGCGGCCGGGAGCTGATGGTACTCGCGCTCGGCGCGTTGGGCGTCGTCTATGGCGACATCGGCACCAGCCCTCTCTACGCCGTCAAGCAATGCTTCGAGGGTGTCCATGCTGTTCCCGTAAGCACCGCGAACATCCTGGGATTGCTTTCCCTGATCGTCTGGTCGCTCGTTCTCGTAATCTCCCTGAAGTATCTTTCCTTCGTCATGCGGGCCGACAATCGGGGCGAGGGGGGGATCCTGTCGCTGATGTCGCTCATCCGTCCTGACCGGCCGGGCCGCAAGAAATCGCGATGGATTCTGGTGTCCATGGGCCTTTTCGGAGCGGCCCTTCTCTACGGAGATGGAATCATCACGCCGGCTATTTCTGTGCTCAGCGCAATCGAAGGGCTGCACGTGGCCACTCCGTTTTTCGATCCATACATCATTCCCATCACCATCGTCATACTCATCAGTCTTTTTCTTCTTCAGCGGCAGGGATCGGCAAGGGTCGGTGCGGTATTCGGACCGGTGATGATTCTCTGGTTTCTGACCATCGCCGTCCTTGGGCTCATTCATCTCCGGGAACAGCCGCACGTCCTCGCCGCCGTCAACCCGCTCTATGCCTTTCGATTTTTCGAGGTGAATCGCTGGAAAGGCTTTCTCACCCTCGGTGTCGTTTTCCTGGTGGTCACCGGTGGAGAGGCCCTGTACGCCGACATGGGGCACTTCGGTGCGCGCCCCATCCGCATGGTCTGGTTTGCCCTGGTTCTTCCGTCACTGCTGTTGAACTATTTCGGACAGTGCGCTCTGATCCTGACCGACCCATCAGCCGCGGAGAATCCGTTCTTCAGGATGGCGCCTTCGTGGGCGCTCTACCCGCTGATCATTCTCAGCACTGCGGCGACGGTCATCGCCTCCCAGGCGGTGATCTCCGGGGCGTTTTCACTGACGCGCCAGGCCGTGCAACTGGGCTATTCTCCGCGTCTGGAAATCGACCACACCTCGAAGAGTCAGATCGGTCAGATCTACATTCCAGCGGTGAACTGGACGCTGATGATCGCCTGCATCGGTCTGGTGATCGGCTTCGGATCTTCCGGTGCTCTGGCCGCAGCATACGGGGTTGCCGTGACCACGACGATGGTCATCACCACATTGATCCTCTATATCGTGGAGAGAGAGCTCTGGCACTGGAGCAGAGCCGGAGCCCTGGCGCTTTCCGGCTTCTTTCTCGTCTTTGATCTGGCTTTCTTCAGCGCGAATATCATCAAGGTTCAGGACGGTGGCTGGTTTCCACTGGTCGTGGCCGCGTTCGTCTTCACGCTCATGACCACATGGCGGAAGGGCCGGACGGTCCTGAACATGCGTCTCGAAGAGTCCAGCCTCTCCACGGATCTCTTTCTGCACTCGGTCGCATCCACGCCGCCTCTGCGCGTCCCAGGAACGGCCATCTACATGCATCGCAGCCGTGGAGTTACGCCTACGGCGCTCCTGCACAATCTCAAACACAATCACGTCCTGCACGATCGCGTCATTCTTCTGACAATACTTACCGAGGAGATTCCCGAGGTTCCGGCCCTCGAGAAAATGGAGCTGGAGAACATCGGTCACGGCATACACCGTTTGATCCTGCACTACGGATTCATGGAGGATCCGGACATTCCGGAGTTCCTGTCCACGGTGATGGTGGAAGGCCAGCCATTCGCACCGATGAAGACTACGTATTTTCTTGGCCGGGAGACTCTGGTGCCCAGCCGGCGCAAAGGCATGGTCATATGGCGTGAGCGCCTCTTTGCCTGGATGAGCAGGAACGCCAGCGGCGCCGCGCGGTTTTTCCACCTTCCACCGAACAGAGTGGTGGAACTGGGCGCTCAGATCGAGTTGTGAAACTCGCGGCGCGGCCGGTTGATCACTGTTCCGCTGCCTCGTCGAACGCACTGGTGCCTGGCCGTGAACTGACGATCATCACCGTCACCACTCCTCCGATGGTCAGAGTCGTTCCGATGACGATCGATAGCGTGACGGGGTCGCCGAGAAAGACGGCACCCAGGGACATGGACACGACCACGGCAAGCTGTGAGATCACTCCGGCAATGAGGGTCTCCACCCATCGGAAAGCGTAGGTCATGATCAGTTGCGCTCCGATCGAGAAGACTCCCACCCCGGCCAGGGCAAGCCACTCGGAGGGCGTCGGAGATTTCCATGTCGAAATGGCGAATGGAGCCGTGGCGGCGAGGCCGCAGAGGGTGAAGCTGGCGTAGATCGACCAGGAAGTCTCGGTCCGACGGGCAATGCGGATCGCCGTCACGGCTGCACCGGACAGAACTGCCGAGCAGAGGCCCAGGGCTTCCCATGGACCGAAGCCAAGAAAGATGCCGTGACCCTGTCCGCTGACGACGACCACCAGGCCGGAAAATGTAACCATGAGCGGCAGAACGACCCGCGGGCGAATCGGCTCGCCGATGAACAGGGCCGCAAAAATCCCGCTGAAAACCGGCGCCGTATAGTTCAGCAAGGTAGCTTCTCCAACGGGGATGTGGGCGATGGCCAGAAAATAAAGCAGCACAGCGAATCCGCCGAAGACGCCCCGGTAGATCAGCAGGTCGATGCGCTGCACGGTGAAAGCGGCCCGGCGAGCCCGCGGGATGCAGAGGAACGGTACGATTGCGATCGCAAATCGCAGCATCGCCACTTGCGCGCCGCCCAGCCGTGCCGTGGCCAGCTTCGCAGAGAAGGCCATGAATCCAAAGAGAGTGGACGAGGCCACGAAGAGCAGCAGGCCCCGGCGGGCCATGCCGGGATCGAGCTGAGGAGTCTGGCCGGAGCTGCTCAAGCGGCGCGATAGTAGCATCTGTATAACGAGACGCGGCGAAGAGCACGATTGCCGATTGAGATACTTCGAAATTGGCTTCCTCTGATTCGCCGATCGGATTGCTGTGATACTAACGCCGCACCACGAACGGGATGATCGTTGATGAGTGACATTGGATATCGCGCTGCGGGGATCGAAGATCTGGATGCCATCGTTCAGTTTCAAGTGGCCATGGCTCTGGAAACGGAAGAGCTGGACCTTCATCGCCAGACGTGTGCTGCAGGCGTTCGTGCTGTTTTCTCTACACCGGCGCTTGGACGCTATTTCGTGGCAGCGGCAAGCGGTCGAATCGTGGCCTCACTGTTGATCACGTTCGAATGGAGTGACTGGCGCAATCGCCAGGTCTGGTGGATTCAGAGTGTTTACGTTGCTCCCGATTTTCGGCGACAGGGAGTTTACGCGGGCCTCTATCAGCACATCCGGCGCCTCGTCGACGATGAGGTCGATGTCGGAGGAGTTCGGCTTTACGTGGATCGCCGCAACTCCCGCGCCCAGCAGGTCTACACCCGACTTGGAATGAATGGCGAGCACTATGTGGTCTTTGAGTGGATGAAGGACTTCTGACAGGCGACCGTCGCCTGTCAGAAGGTTCAGTTTCCAGCATGGAACATTCACCAAACTTTCTGGCCGGTGCGGCCGTCGACCGCGCTGGTCACCGCCGCAAGGATGAGGCCTGGCTCGAAGCGGCCCTCACTTCTGCGGAGACGCTGCTGCTGCCCTTGAGCGGAGGACAGGCACTGGTCGGCAACGGGGAAGAGCTGAAACCTGTTCTGGTGAGCCCGAACATCATCGGCGGTATCGTTGAGCAGGCACCGGCCCTTGTGTTCCTCGGTGTCGACGGAGAGAAAGCGCTCTTCGCATTCGACGTTTCTGCCGAGGACCAACCGCTCCTGGCCTCGAAGCTATCGGAATTAGGGCGCTTCGCCGATTTCCGGGAGATCGGGGGCTTACTTTCGCATGCGGACGGGGCGCTGATTGCGTACGCTCGCGGACTGCTGGCGTGGCATCGAGCGCATCGCTATTGCCCGAGCTGCGGTCGCCAGTCCGAGATAACCGAAGGCGGCCACGTACGATTCTGTGCCTCGTGCAACACGCAGCATCATCCGCGCACGGATCCCGCGGTGATCATGCTCGTCAGCAGAGGCGATCAGTGTCTCCTCGGCCGTCAGGCGTCGTGGCCTGAAAATCTGTATTCCACGCTTGCGGGTTTCGTCGAGCCGGGAGAGAGTCTGGAGGACGCAGTGCGGCGCGAAGTGGCCGAGGAGGCGGGCGTGTCCGTCGGAGCAGTGCACTATCATTCCTCGCAACCGTGGCCGTTCCCGTCTTCACTGATGATCGGCTTTCACGCCGAAGCTCTGACCACGGAGATCGATTGCAGGGACGCAGAACTGGAAGAAGCAAGATGGTTTTCACGGGATGAGCTCAAAGAGCTCGTCGAGACGCGGGAGGTTCGGCTGTCGCGCCCTGTTTCCATCGCCCGCAGGCTGATCGACGAGTGGCTTCAACGGTGATGGGCGAGAACTCCGGCCACGAATGACTCTACGGACATAAGGAGCCGAGTATGAACCTCAGAGATGCGAGAGTGCTGGTGACGGGCGGCAGTTCCGGCATTGGCTACGGAACGGCGAAATTTCTCCTCGAGCGCGGAGCAAAGGTGGCGATCTGTGCCCGCGATGAAAAGGCCCTGCGCCGCGTCGCGGAGGAGTTGGGCGCGGTCGCCATTCAGGGTGATGTCAGCAACGAAGACGACGTGCGGCGCATCGTGGTGGAGACGGTCAGCGTTCTGGGCTCGTACAACGTTCTCATCAATAACGCCGGCTTCGGACGATTCGCGCCGCTTCTGGAGACGACCCTCGAAGATTTTCAAAGCGTCATGGCTACGAATGTGGCAGGGGCCATGCTCGTGGCGCGCGAATCAGCGCGGGTCTTCGTGGAACAGCAGTACGGCAATATCGTGAACATTGCCTCGACCGCCGGACAGCGCGGCTTTGCCGGGGGTACAGCCTACGTGGCCAGTAAGTTTGCGTTGCGAGGGATGACCGAATGCTGGCGGACCGAGTTGCGAAAACACAACATTCGTGTGATGGAAGTGAATCCGAGCGAGGTGGCCACCGAGTTCTTCGAGCGATCGGGGCGGGGGACCAGAGAACCGAACCCCTCCAAACTCCGCCCGCTGGAAATCGCGCAGGCCATCGGCAGTCTGCTGGAGATGGACGACCGGGGATTCGTCACGGACGTCACGGTGTGGGCGACCAATCCCCAGTAGAACGCCTCGGTCTATCCCCCCGGCGGCGTGAGACAGCGCAGCCGGCGGAGACTGCGTGGAGCGCAGCCCCGCCGGCAGAGCGATCGTCAGGAATTCACTTTTTTCGTGGCCGGCATGAATCCGCCAGTGCGGCCCTTGCATCCCAGCAGGTAGGGCGTCCCAGGGGTCATGCTCTCCGCGCTCGTATGGAACGAACCGTCGCGCAGGTTCACCCAGTCTTTCCCGTCGGCGCACAGGGCTCCGCGGCCGTCGACGTCACCGGTCGGTTCGAATCCGGCGGTGGTCATGGTGCCTTTGACATGGAGGGCCAGGGGGGGCTGGGACCAGACGATTTCCCGGACGGTTCGGGGGTCGGAGACGAGACGGTAATGCGTCGCGTCGGTACGGCGCGCCGACATTCCGCTTCCCTTGTTTTCGGAGTTCATCCCCGATGTTGAGGCACAGGCAGCAGTGAAGATCAGAATGAAAGTGACGGCCAGCGGTGAGAGTTTCTTCATTTCATTTCTCCTTTTGAGTTCGCAACGTCCTACTGCTTTACGTGCCTGCCTGGGTGCAGTTGCGATGAAATGAATCAGTTTTCACCTTCCTGACCACTGTAACCAACGTTTGCCGGAACTTCACTGAACGGGAATGTTCGAGGAGTTCTCGTTGTAGGAGAATGCGTGTTGAAACAAAGAAAGGGACCCACGTCCATGATCCGTAAACTGCCTTCGGCACTCATCCTTGTTGCCCTCTTCAGCGTCTCCGTCTCTGCTCAGACCTACACGGTGGACAAGGCTCACTCGTCAGCCGGTTTCGAGATTCGTCATCTTCTTTCGAAGGTTCACGGACGTTTCAGCGATTTCGCCGGGACGATCAACGCAGACTTCGCCAATCCCCAGAAATCTACGGTGGAATTCACAATCAACGTGAAGAGCATCAACACCGACAACGATCAGCGCGATAACCACCTCCGCAGCAGCGACTTTTTCGACGTCGACAAGTTCCCTCAGATCACATTCAAGAGCACCAGCGTAAAGGCTGCCGGCAAGAATAAATACGACGTGACGGGTGACTTTACGATGCGTGGAGTGACGAAGGTCATCACCCTCCCGGTTACCTACCTCGGCAGCATGAAAGATCAGGGCGGGAAGGTCCGTGCCGGTTTCGAGACCGCCATCGAGTTGAAGCGCTCCGACTACGGCATCGTCTGGAACCGGGCACTGGAAGGCGGCGGGTACCTGCTCGACGACGAGGTCGACATCCAGATCAGTATCGAGGCCCAACAGGCGGCAGCAACGGCGAAGTAGCGGGTCGTTGTCGCCGCCACAATCCCGGTTCGGGGTAACGGAGGACCAGCGCAGGAGGTCGTTGCGGGGAAAGAGGTCGCTAAAATGGCGTGTCATCCCGAAGCGAAGCGAGGTCTCCCGCGCGTGTAAAGACGGCTGCGCTTACACGTGCGGGAGATCCCTCCTCGCTCCGCTCGTTCGGGATGACATGATCGTCGGCCAGCAGGGGCGTTTCATCAGAATAGTCGGGCCGGAATCGTCGAACGAAGTATCTCTTCTACCTACCGGTTGCCCCTACAAAAATCCGTCGCTCGCTGCGCTTTCTCTGTCGCTCCGCCAGATCCTGTTTCGTGCAAACATGGAATCACTTTCGCACAGCCTGCCTTTGCTCGCCGTTTCGGTGAGCTGGAGGACCCGTGGATCATGCTGTCTCACTTGTGCAGGCCTACCTTCAACTCAACGGCTACTTCACTTCAGCCGAATACCCGATCATGCAGTCCGCTGGAAAGGGCTCGTTCCGAACCGTAACGGACATCGACATCCTGGCCTTCCGCTTTCCGGGCGCCGTGGGAGATAACGGACTGGCCGTTCACGATGGCGGGCCCTCCGACAAGGGTGCCGGTGCACCGTTCGTTTCCAACGAGCCCGATGAAGGACTGGAAGTTCCGCTACACCAGATCGACATGATCATCGGGGAGGTCAAGGAAGGGCGCGTGAACATCAACTCCGGTGCTCGTGCGCCCGAGGTGCTGCGTGCCGTGCTGCGGCGCTTCGGGACCGGGCACGATGACGCCGGCGCTCTCGTCGACGGATTGCTCAGCACCGGGTCGGTCACAGTCCCCAGTGGCTATCAGATTCGCCTCATCGCCTTCGGGGCATTCCCGCCCGGAGAAGAGGTTCCCCCCTGCCGGATCATCAGTCTCGGTCACGTGGTCCGGTTCCTCCAGGGATACGTCCGCGACAACTGGGACATGCTGCGCCGCTGCCAGGTGAAGGATCCGGCGCTTGGATTTCTGATGACCATGGAGAAGGCCCGCCGGGGTGGCGCCGGCCGCAGGGGGAAGCATGGAGTGGAAATCGTGTCAAAACTCCAGCCCGCTGATCCTCCCTTAACTCGGTCCGAGCGCCGGCGTCGCCCGGCTTCGGCAGATCCGGGCGAGGCTGCGCCCGCTACCACGAGGAGCGTTCCTGCTATTGCGGCGGGGCCCAAACCAGTGCGCCCTCTGGCCCGGCAGCGTCCCGCCCGCCCGCGCAAATTGTGAGAGAGAGTCTATCGGTCTGTTGACGGTACGAAGTGTTTCGTAATACTCTTGTGCTTGCGATGAAAGACAAAAAACAGATCAAGCCCACGGATGCCGAGTTGAACATCCTGGGCGCTCTCTGGGAGATGGGCCCGAGCACCGTTCGCGACATTCATAGCCGTCTGGCGAGGAAGTCGTCGACCGGGTATACGACGATCCTGAAAATCCTGCAGATCATGACCGAAAAGGAACTCGTCGTCCGGGACGAAAGCGATCGGGCCCACGTGTACACGGCTCGGTACAGCGAACAGAAGACTCAGCGTCAACTCGTCGGCGACCTTCTCGACCGTGCCTTCAACGGTTCTACGAGCAAGCTCGTGCTGCAGGCCCTGTCCGCAAAACGGACCGACGCCGAGGAGCTTCGCGAAATCCGCGCTCTTCTCGACGAGCTGGAAAAAAAGCGCTGATCGGCCATCGAACGCTCCCTGGAGCCCTGGCGGGCTGGTTCAGAAGCGGCGTCGAGTGATGGCAACGCGTAAAGCGTCCTCCTGAGCGGGGAGATGGCGCAGGCGCCCGTGTGAAGCGGTTGATGCACCACAACGTTTCCGTCCGAGCGGCGGACGGAGTGAACGCCGGCGTCTGGAATGGACACCACTACCACGGCGTGTTTTCCCGAAGCAAAGCGAGGGAGCTTCCGCGCCGGTAACGCCCGGCCGACCCTACGCGAACGGGAGATCACTCCTCGCTTAGCGCGCTCGGGATGACGTGGGCGTTCACTGGCGCGGGCTTTTCCTTAATGGCGACGAGCGAACGAGCTCGTCTACCGTCCCGGTTGCCGGTGGCGATCTCCGTTTGAAGCAGCGCGCCATTGCCGTGTATCCTCGCTGCAGGTAAGGGCGGTTTCTTTTTCGGGCCGCACGGTGTCCAATCCACTGTGAACGAGATCCTCAGTTTCCCCGTCGAGGATGAAATCGGAACCGGCGTGGAGCCGGACGAGAACCGGCTACTCAGTTCCGTCCGTGGCGGAGACCGCCATGCGGCTGAGCAGCTCGCCGAGCGGACCTATCGCACGATCTATGCGTCGCTGTTCAAGCTCTGCGGCGGAGACCGGGACCTGGCCGCTGACCTCACTCAGGAAACCTACCAGCGAGCCTGGTCGGCACTCGCTCAGTTTCGCGGTGGATCCAGATTCTCCACGTGGCTATACCGCATTGCCTACACCACATTCCTGAATCATGTCCGGCGGCCCTCACGGCTGGTGCCGATGGATGAAAAGGTGGTGCTGAGCGCCCGCGATCCCGGCGAGGATGCGGAAGTCGTGCTCAGCTCCGAGCAGGAAGCGGGGAGGTTGCGAAGGGCCGTTCTACAACTTCCCGAGGAACTTCGTTTCACCGTGTCGGCTCATTTCTGGGCTGGCCTGCCCGTAAAGGAAATTGCCGGACTGGAGCGGGTGACCTCTGCCGCGATTCGTAAACGTCTCAAGAAAGCTTTTCTCATTCTCGAAACATCACTCGAAGAGAACCGATCATGACCCTGCGAGACGACCTGGCGCGAAAGTTGTCCGAAGGCGGAGTTCCTGAACCGCCTGAAGAGCTTCTCCACCGAATCAAGAAAGATATCCCCTCCGAGTTGCCTCTGGTGAAGCTCGAGGGCGAGCTGCTGCCGATCAGGCTCTATCGCACCGGCTGGGCTGTAGCCGCTTCTGTGCTCGTTCTGGTGGCGATGAGCTTCGTCATGCTTCGCACCCTTCAGTTCTCAGGTTTTGAGACTCAGCCAGCCGCTGTCGCTGACAAGGCCCTCCCGCGGGAAGGGATAAAGAGCGAGTCCGCCGCGCGCGGAAACGCAGTCCCACCGCAGTCCGCCGACGGGCCTACCGCATCGTCGTCCGCGGCAAAGAAGATTGACCAGGAAGGTACGCAGTTGGAGGCCGGAAGGCTGCAGTCGTTGCAGGTGGCAGCGGCTGCACCGCCGAAAAAAAACGAGAACGACAACTTGTCCGGTTTCGCCCCCGAGGTAGTTGGGGGAGCAAAAGGCAAGGAAGAAAAGCAGCAGCTCCGCGATGCCACCGAGGCAGCCCGAAGCCGTGAGAGCCACGGCAATGAACCGCTGGTGGCTCAGTCTCGACCCGCTGCGGAGTTTCAAACCGAACCGGATGCAGAATCGAAGGACGAGCGAGCAGAACGAAATGCAGTCGGAGTTCCGGCGAGCGCAGCTTCCGGAATGATCGCTGGTGGGCGCCGGGATACGGCGCAGAAGCCTGCGGCAACGCCCGCACCAGTGTCGGCGCCTTCTTTCTCAGAAGAGTCCATTGCCAAAAGCCGCAAGGCTGTGGTCAAAGAGGACGCCGCGGCTTCCACTGTCTCGTCCTTTTCATTCGACGGTACGAGCGGATCGTACGAGTTGATTCGCAGCGCCTTGATTGGCCGCAATGAACTTCCCTCTCCGCAGGTCGTTCGTGTCGGGGAGGTCGTCAATCACTTCGAGTACGGCGACGAGAGCGCTCGCCGCTCGGAACTGGTCGTGCATGCCGAGGGAACTCCCGACCCGCTCCTGAAGCGCCCCGACACCATCGTCATCCGTATCGCCATCCGTGGCCGCAGCCAGCTGCCGGCCGGAGCCAGTGTCCGGGTGGAGTTCAATCCTGACGCGGTGACACGCTTCCGGCTGATCGGCTACAACCAGACTTCACGTGACGGTGAGGGCGCTCCTGAAATCGGAACCGGTCCGTCCGTGACCGCACTTTACGAGGTGCAACTGCGAAATGCGTCTCTGCGTTCGGCGGATCTGGCAAAAATCCGGGTCCGGTACGCGTCGGCAGGCGACAGCCGGCAGACCAACGAAGCCGAGCGGTCGATCGCCATGTCCGATATCGCGCAGAACTGGCAAAGTGCTTCGCCGCGGTTGAAACTGGCCGTGCTCGTTGCGGACTGGGCGGAAGTACTTCGCCGTTCCAGTTACGGGTTGGCCATCGATCCGGAGCAACTTGCCGCCCGGGCGGAACAGCTCTCCTCGGACTTTGACGGAGAAGCCGGCGTGAATGATTTCCTCGTCCTGGTGAAACGAACGGTGGCGCTCCTGCGTGCTTCGCGTTGACCGTCGCGAATGGCGCGCCGCTTCGTGTGACCCGAGCCTGCTGAAAAGACCGAACATTCGGAGCTTCGACGGCTCGTTTGAGCAACCGGGAAGGTAGAAGAGATCCTTCGCTCGACGCTTCCAAGGAAACGCCCATGCGAATCTACCGACATGTCATCCCGAACGAGCGGAGCGAGGAGGGATCTCCCGCCGGTGTAGGGCGGTCGTCCCTGAGACACGACGACCTCCACTTCGTTTCAGACTGACAACCTCAGCTCGTCTCCCGCTTTTTCGGCATGGAGAGATTGTTCCAGGAACTCCCGCGTAGATGCTTGGCGATGTAGACGATCTGGCCAACGTGATATGCGTAATGGGAGATCTGGCGGTTGATGGCCAGCACCACGCTATGCTCTTCCCCCCGGATGGTCACGACGGCCTGCAGGTCATCAGGGGTCACGGATGAGAGCGTCTCCAGAAGACGCGTCCATCCCTCGTCCCAGCGCCGCAGAAGATCGCTCCGCGACTGGGATTCCTCGATGAACTCCCGGTCCCGATCCCGATCCGGCTTCTCACCGTCCGTGGTCAGGAAGTCCGTCCATCGGGAGATCATGTTTCCGGCCATGTGCTTGACGAGGAGGGCAATGCTGTTGGATTCCGGGTC
>JBDTRY010000111.1:0-11603 GCA_039931435.1 Acidobacteriota bacterium
CGGGAAGGTGGAAGAGATCCTTCGCTCGACGCTCAGGATGACAGCCGGCCATCGTATTTCTTCACTCTGGTTCAGCGCCATCGCTCGCAAGAAACTCACCGTAGAGCATGTGAGGTCGTCTCTGAAACTTGAACAGGCGATGCTTCGCAAACGCGTCACCCCGAGCGGGAGCGAGGGGCCCCAGAGGGGTGGGTGGTAAGCGCCCCAGGGATTGTGCCCCCCGGCCACTGGGGTCCCTCGCTCCCGCTGGGGATGACGGCGGCCATAAAGTTTCTTTACCCAGGTTCAGCGCCCGGCTGCGGCTGTGCCTTGCTTGTAGGAAGCTCACGAAGGATAGAACGTCCGGTGGCGCGCCCCTCATCCGGCTCGCCTCGCTCGCCACCTTTCCCCGCAAGCGGGGCGAAGGACTGCCGTGGTTATTGCTCGGCTCTCACCTCTCGGCTCTCGCCTCTCGTAACCAACGCCGGGGCGGCCCCGATGGAGACGGCAATGTCCCGCCATTTTCCCTGCCGAAATCTCCACACGCTGAGAATTGCCCGCGTCAGATGCCCGAGGACGATGGCCAGCCAGATGTCGCGGGGATGAAGCCCGCGGGTGGCCTGGATCGCCGCGCACAGGCCGATGGGCACGCCGATCTGGGAGACGATGGAAATGTACAGCGGACTTTTCGTGTCGCCCGTACCCTGCAGGCCACCGGTGTAGCTCAGGGCCACGGTGATGAAGAATCCTGAGATGCTCAGGTAGCGCAGGAGCTGCGTTCCGAGTGAGGTCACCGCCGGTTCGGTCATCCCGAAGACCTGCAGTAGCGGTCCGGGGATGAGCAGGAACAGGGCACCGATCACCGCGGCTACCGCCAGTCCGAAGCGCGATGCCACGGCCACGCCGTGCATGGCGCGATCTGGTTTCCCCGCCCCCAGATTCTGTCCGGCAATCGTCGCCGAGGCGCCGAGAAGTCCGACCGAAGTCCAGGTGATCAGGGAGAAGAGTTCCGTGTAGCAGACCGCGTATGCAGCCTGCGCAGCGGCGCTGTCCGGAAGGGAGCCGATGAAGCGGAGCATGATCACGCCGCCGACGTTCATAGCGATGCCCTGTACGCCCGTAGGCAATCCGAAGCGGAACAGGGAGCGAATGATTTTCAGGTCGGGGGTCAGACTCATTCCACGGCGAAAGCGGATCACTGAGCGTTCGGTGAAGAAGCGGGAGACTCCGTAAGCCGCGACCAGCGAGCTGCTGGCCACTGTTCCCATGGCTGCGCCCACCGTTCCCAGGCGAGGAATGAGAATGACGTTGAAGATGATGGTGAGCACAGTCATGGCCAGCCCCAGACGCAGGGGAGTCTGCGCATCGCCCGCCGAACGGAAGGCACCGCTGAGCATGAAGAAGAGCATCATGCCGAAGATGCCGGCGAACATCAGACGGAGGAAGGGCAGAGCCTGACTCTGGACAGCGGGAGAGGCCTTGACGATGTTCAGAAGGGAAGGGGCGGCGAAATAGCCGATGATCCCGAGGATGATGGCCATGGCCACGGCGGTGAGAAACGCCTGATAGACGACTCGGTTCACATTCTCCGGTTCGTTCGCACCGGCGAATCGAGCAACGAGGACGGCCATGCCCGTGAACAGGGAGCTGATGAATACGATAACGACGAGGATGACCTGCCAGCTCACGCCGATGGCGGCGTTTCCGACATAGCCGACGTAGTGCCCGACCATGATGTGGTCGATGATTCCCTGGACGCCGGCGATGATGTTCTGCAGCATGGTGGGCCAGGCCAGTCGCCAGACAGCGGGGCCGATCGGACCTTCCACGAGGGAGCGGTCGAACTGCTGACTCGGTTTAGTCACTCCTTATTCTCGCATCGTCCAGGAATCACGACGATGCCGGAGGAGCCAGGTTCAAGGTTCCGACGAGACAGAACAGATAAATCGCCTCGCTTCGTTTCCTGTCGCGTCCGAGCCGAAGCTCGTTTATTCTTCTCCGGTCATGTTCGGCCTGACTACGGAACGCCTCGTCATTCGTCCCTGGCAGCAGGAGGACCGGCCAGCCTTCACGTCATTGATGATCGACACGGAGGTCACTCGATTCATCCATGGGGGAAAGCCCTACACGGAAGATGAGGTCGATCAATTCCTCGCTCGGCAGAGCCGCCAGATGGCGGAGCATGACATGTGCATGGGCGCGGCCGTCGAACGGGAGAGCGATCGCATCGTAGGGATCGCTGGAGTTCAGCCGCTTGGGGCGACGAGTGACCTCGAGGTTGGCTGGATCTTCGAACGCGCCAGCTGGGGCAGGGGCTACGCCACGGAGGCTGGTGCAGCAGCGATGAAATACGTGCTGGAGACGCTGATGCGTCCGCGGGTCGTGGCCATTATCGATCCGGAAAATGCGCCGTCGAAGCGAGTTGCCTCACGACTGGGCATGTCCTACGAAGCGCGCTATACGGGAGTGGAACTGGGGCACCGTTTCCCGGAGATCGTTGTCGATCTGTACTTTCGCGACGCTGAACGCAGAGTCTGACTGCGCCGCGCTCCGGCCGACGGCTGGGACTGGTCAGTCCCGGTATTCAGTCAACAGCCACACCACGAAGATCACCGCGATGGAACTGCCGTCACGATTCGAGCTGGCGACGTATGGGGCGGGAGATCACTTCGTAGCATCGAGGAAAGGGTCGGACAGCCGTTCCCTGTCGGGGCGTTATTCGTGGACGTCACTGATTCTGCTGCCACCCTTGACGAAGAAAGGGCCATCTGCGTGCCCTTCTGCCGCGGATTTGAGCCGCTGCATAAGCAGTCCCCATGTGGTGTTGCATTGCGGGTACTCCCCGCTGACACGCTGCCAATTGCGGTGCCGGAAGTCAACGAGTGTCTTTCCGTCCGCCTGAGGGGTGAAGTCGAACTCGATGCGCGTGTCCAGCCACTCCTCGGGCATGTTCTGGCCACGGATGCCGGTCCAGCGGATGTGTGCTTCGTCGGATTGATCGACACGAAAGGAAAATTGGACCGCACCGCCGTTGAAACGAAAGAGGTTCACGTTTCCGACCTCCGGCGCCGTGTCGTTGTCGTCCGTCCACCAGCTCGAGGTTCCGGGGGTGCTGCTGACCGTTTCGAACAGTGTCTTCGGATCTGCGGCAACTGTGATGCGGTGGAGAATGTCAGCCATCGTTCCTCCTTGGAATGGGCCTGTGCTTCATGACTCCGTTCGGCATATGCGAATCGAGTCGCTCGATCTCTGTAGTTCAGGCAGGCATGAACGGATTTTCGTCAAAGGACGGGCCGTAGATGGACGGCACCTTTACGTCGAGCTGCCGGAGATAGACCGTCAATTGGCCGCGATGGTGCACGATGTGGTTCAGAACCACCCCGCGAACGACCGCCACTTTGGGAGCGGTGAAGACGGGGTTTCCTCCGGCCGTCAGCGACCACTCGGACATCAGATCCTCGTCGCTCATATCAGAGAGAAGCGCCTTTGTCTCGGCCAGGTTTGTGTCGAATAAGGCCACAATTTCCGCCGTCGTCGAAGGGATCGCCGGCTCCTCCGGACTCATTTCGTAAGTGGGCTTCTGCAGGGCAGCAGTTACCGTCTTTTGAGCGCCGGCAATGTGCACGGCCAGTTGCCCCAGATTCCGCGAGTTCGCATGAGGACGCCACGAGAGTTTTTCCTCGGGCACCCGCTCCAGTACACGACGCGTTACTTCACCTTCCTGCTCCAGTTCCATCACCAGCGGTTCGACGAGTTTCATGACTGCCTCTCCTTGTGCGATTGATCGGACGTTCGTTGTGCCTGAGATTCGAGCTCGGCGGCGAGCTTTTCCAGGATGCTCGCCCAGCCTCCCTCATGAGAATCCCGTTCCTTCCTCGTGGGCATGAGCGTGTGCATGAGGACGAGTTCCGTTCCACCGGATCTGTCCAGAAAGTCGATCGTCACCAGGGTGTCGCGAACGGGCGAATCGTTCTCGAACGACCAGGTGAAGATGATCCGGTGGGGCGGCTCGATCTCCCGGTATTCGCCGTTCACATAAATGAGGTCTCCGTCCGGCGACTGGCGCATGCCGAATCGGTAGCGGCCGCCGACCCGCAGATCGATCTCAGCGACCGGTGTCTCCATCCCTGCGGGGGCGAACCAGCGCATCAGTTCTTCGGGCCGCGTCCATGCACGGAACACGCGCGCCGGGGGCGCCGCAAATGAGCGGCGGACGACCAGGGAAGCGTCGGGTGATTCGATCGGGTCGGCCATGAGCGTCCTTCCTTACTCGTCCTGCGCCAGGTGCTGCGCCAGGGCATCGAACCTGTCATTCCAGAAAACGCCCATGGTCTGCAGCCACGAGGAGGCCTCTGCCATCGCAACAGGCTGAACACGGCACATCTGAAAGCGGCCTAGACGCTCCCTGGTGATCAACCCCGCCTTTTCCAGCACGCGAAGGTGCTTCGAGATGGCGGGGGCAGAGATGGTGTAATCCTCGGCCAGATCGCCCACCGCCACTTCGCCGCCCTCCGCCAGCTTCACGAGAATACCCCGGCGTGTAGCGTCGGAGAGAGCTGCAAATACAGAGTCCAGTTGTCCCGATTGATAGTTAACCACTCGGTTAAATGTATTGGGACGGGCATCGCCTGTCAAGTCACGTTTCAGAAACGGACGCCGGCTCCTGTTGCACGCCTGGGTGGCCTGATGAGCGCCGATGCTTGTTCACTTGCCCGCAGCAGGAAGTTCAGGCCTCGGTCGTGTAACCGGCGCTGACCCAGGCGGAGGTACCGCCGATGATGTTGTAGAGGTCACGAAAGCCGTTGCGCTGCAGAAGGCTGGCGGCAGCGGCCGAGCGATAGCCGCTTGCGCAGACCACCGCGGTCCGTTTACCGCGATCGAGGAGTGTCAGTTGCTGCTCCAACTGCGGCAGCGGAATGTTTTTCGAGCCCGGGACATGGCCGGAGGCG
Source organism: Acidobacteriota bacterium (assembly GCA_039931435.1). GTDB lineage: Bacteria > Acidobacteriota > Thermoanaerobaculia > Gp7-AA8 > Gp7-AA8 > JBDTRY01. The sequence goes on from JBDTRY010000111.1 coordinate 4,929, forward strand.
TATTCACCCGGCGCGCGTACGTCGATGATCTGGATTCTTGCTCCATCCTCAGTGACCTGCGAGTGAAGCTCGTCCACACTGATCTGCGGCGTCGTTTCCAGTTCCAGACCAGCAGCGTCCCAGGCTGGGATCCCGCCTTCGAGGAAACCGGCCACATTCTCCAGACCGACTCTGGCCAGCCGCAGGACCGCTTCGTCGACTTCGTCATGGCCATCGGCGATGAGGATGAGCGGCTCGCTCGCTGGCAGGAGGTTCCCGCTCCACGATGCGTACTGTCCGTTCAGCCCGATGTTCAGCGATCCGGAAAGATGCCCGTTGGCAAAGGCCGTACTTTCACGAACGTCGAGAATGCTGGCGCCCTGCTCCTGACGTCTTCGAACTTCCCGGGGGCTGAGGGCCGGGACCTGGATTTCCTCGAGCATCCGTGCTCCGCGGCGATTGATCTCGGCGTCTCTCGAAAAGTAGATCGGCGGCTCGGAAAGGTTGCTGGTCATCAGTTTGACGAAATCGACTTCCGTCATTGCCCGAAGTGCATAGTTTGTTCGTCGCTGTTCGCCGACCGTGGAGGATCGTTCACTGGAGATATTCCGGCCGCACGCTGAACCTGCTCCGTGCGCCGGATAGACTTCGACGCTGTCGTCGAGAAGGAGGAGTTTGTCGTGCAGTGAGTGATAAAGCATTCCGGCCATCTGTTCGGCCGTGAAACCCTTCGAGCCGGCGAGATCGGGACGGCCGACGTCCCCGATGAACAGAGTGTCGCCCGTCAACACTTTCTGGGGGGCTTCCGGCGATTCCAGATCAACGACGATCCATGAGATTCCTTCGGGTGTATGCCCGGGCGTCTCCAGGGCACGGAGGGCGACGAACCCGAGGCGCAACTCGTCACCATCACGAACGGTCCTGTGGGGAAACTCGACGCCGGCCTGATGTCCGAAGACGATCTCCGCGCCGGTCTTCGCCGCGAGTTCGCCGTGACCGCTGACAAAATCGGCGTGGAGATGGGTCTCCAGTACATAGCGAATGGTCAGGCCGTTGGCTTCCGCTTCATCGATGTACTGCTGGACATCGCGTTGCGGATCGACGACGGCCGCCTCACCCTCGGACCCGATGAGGTACGAGGCATGGGCCAGGCATCCCAGGTAGAACTGTTTGAAGTACATTGTTCCCGGCTCCCTTGTGCTCGTTCGTTCCGCTCCGAGGCTTCGTGAATGGCGCAACAATATGCTCATTCCCCCGATGATGTCATCCGCAATGACGGCCCTATCCGGAATGACATGTTCGTTTACCGTACGGGCGCGCTTGTTGAATCTCCAGAGCCGATCTCACAGGACGCCATGTGAGTTTCTACAAGCGAGGGCACAGCGCGGGCGTTGAACCAGAGTGAAGTAATTTTCATGCGCGAGCGCAGCAAATTTGTCATCCCGAGCGAGCGAGGGACCCCAGTGGACGGGGGGCACGATCCCTGGGGCGCTTACCACCCGCCCCTCTGGGATTCCTCGCTCACGCTCGGAATGACCCGCTTGCGAAGCATCGCTTGTTAAAGCTCCAGAGTCGATCTCACAGGACGCCTTGTGAGCTTCTGACCGGCGAGGGAACGGCGAGGCGCCGGTGTCGCTTGAATGACACGACGATCCAATCTCTTCTACCTTTCCCGTTGCGTAATCGATCCGCCGAACATCGGAAGTGTTCCACCACCTCAGTGTGGGCGGCAGGGAACAGCAAGGGCCCGCGGACAGTTAGTGAGCAGGATGCCTGTCCTGGAAACCCAGCAATTGACTCCTCGGATCGCCTCTGAGGTCGCGCGGCGGCGTACCTTCGCCATCATTTCCCATCCCGATGCCGGCAAGACCACGCTCACCGAGAAGCTCCTTCTTTACGCCGGAGCGATCGAACTGGCCGGTGCCGTGCGCCGGAAGTCGCAGCAGCGTCACGCCCGTTCCGACTGGATGGCCATGGAGCAGGCGCGCGGGATCTCGGTGACTTCCACGGTCCTGCAGTTCGACGTTGGCGAGGCCTGCTTCAATCTGCTCGACACCCCCGGTCACCAGGATTTCAGCGAGGACACCTACCGGGTACTGACCGCCGTGGACAGCGCGGTGATGGTCCTCGACGCTGCCAAGGGAATCGAGCCGCAGACCCGGAAGCTCTTCGAGGTCTGCCGCCAGCGTCAACTGCCGGTCGTCACTTTCGTAAACAAACTCGATCAGCCGGGACGTGAGCCGCTGGAACTGCTCGACGAGATCGAGAAGGTTCTGGGGATGGACGCCGTTCCGCAGAACTGGCCAATCGGAGGAGGGATCGACTTCCTCGGGGTCTACGACTTTCTGCGGTCCAAAGTTCTTCGATTTGAGCGCGGTGCCCGCGGAGAGCGGGCCGCGTCGGTGCCTACGACCGGAGTGGACGATCCGGTTCTCGCTGCGTTGCTCGGTGCGCATCGCTACGAGACCTTCCGTGATGAGTCCGAGCTGCTCGCGGCCGCCGGCCACCGCTACGATCCGGATCGATTTCTCGCCGGCCGCCAGACGCCGGTTTTCTTCGGCAGCGCCTTGAACAACTTCGGCGTGGAAGCATTTCTGGAAGGCCTGGAGACTCTGGCGCCTCCGCCATCGTCCCGGCGCAGCAACCTCGGAGTGATCGAGCCCGCGGACGATCGCTTCGCGGGTTTCGTCTTCAAAGTGCAGGCGAACATGGATCCGAATCATCGAGACAGTATGGCTTTCGTGCGCGTCGTTTCCGGCCGCTTCGAAAAAGGCATGGCCGTCGAGCACGCGCGCCTTCAGCGACAGATTCGCCTCCCGAGAGCGCACCGGATCTTTGCCCAGGAGAGGGAGACCGCTGAGGAAGCATTCGCCGGTGACGTCATCGGTCTGGTCAACCCGGGGATCTTCACCATCGGAGACACGATCTCGGAGATTGCCGGTCTGGAACTCGAACCTCTGCCGAGTTTTCCTCCCGAGTTTTTTGCGCGGCTCTGGCCGGAAAAAGTCGACAGGCACAAGGCCTTTCAGAAGGGTTTGCTTCAGCTGGAGCACGAAGGGGCGATTCAGGTTCTCTTCGAGCCCATGCGCCGTGAACCGATTCTGGCCGCGGTTGGAGAGCTGCAGTTCGATCTCGTCCGTTCCAGGCTGGAGGCGGAGTACGGCGTGACCACGCGTCTGGAGCGACTGGGCTACCGCTCTGCACTCTGGGTGTCAGGAACTCCGGCAGAGGTCGACGGAGCGGTCTGGCCCTCGAGCGCGCTGCGGGCCGCTGATCGCAGGGGACGGGCCGTGGCACTGTTCGATGCGCCCTGGAGCGAACAGTTCATGGCCGAGAAGAATCCCGGCCTCGAACTTTCCCGCACCCACTGACGGCTGCACCGTGGGGCGCACGAATAGGGCAATTTCAATTTCATGCGGAGGCTCCAGGCATGGCGGCCGCTTGAGCTCGGGCAGCAGCATGACGAAAAAGCAGGTCGGTGCAGGTGCAAGATCCGGGCGTGAGGCGGCCCGTGGACCGCTGCCGCGAACGCAACCGCGTCACCCGCTGGGCCGGCCCCGCGTTCGCAGGAGGAGAAATCGAAGGTCGAGGGAAGCGGCGTCCTGTCCGATGGCCTCTGGCGCGATTGCTGCGTAGGAAGTCATCAGGCCCGCGCCGCCCGCCGGGCGTCCATCCGGGTGTGGAGTTTCTCCCCTCTGGAGTGGCCGAAGGCTCCAATGTTCGGCGGCCCCTTTTCAGCAAAGTTCCGGATTCGACCATGAGCTTGACGCCGCCTTTACAGGAATTGATCGCGCGCCACATCGATTCGATCGAAGCGCTGGAGATCCTGCTTCTGCTTCACCGTGCGCCGGAGACTTCCATGACGGCCGCAGCGATCGATTCGCGGCTGGGACTGAAATCAGGGATCGCCGAGAAGCGCCTGCAGATTCTTCTGCGAACGGATCTGGTGCTCAGAGAGACATCGGGCGCCTACCGCTACGCCGTCACTGACGAAGATCTGAACGGCCGTGTGGCAGATCTCGCTTCCGCTTATGCGGACCGTCGTACGGCTGTGGTGAACACCGTCTACAGCGAAAATCTCGTCCGACTCCGCGCTTTTGCCGACGCCTTCAAGGTGAAATCCGAATGAACGCAACCTTCGGCAGCATCATCTACGCCCTCTGCGCGCTGACCAGCGTTACCTGCGCAGTGCTGCTCCTTCGTGGCTATTTCAGAAACAAAGTCCGCCTGCTGCTCTGGAGCGGCCTGTGTTTCGTTGGTCTGGGGCTGAACAACGTCCTGCTGTTCATTGACGTAAGGGTCGTTCCCGACGTCGACCTCTCGGTCTGGCGTACCCTGCCGGCCTTGATTGGAATCGCGGTACTGCTTTACGGGCTGATCTGGGAGACGGCCCGGTGATGCGATCCTGGCTCACGGTCCAGTTCCTGTCGGGCGCGCTCTGCGCCGGCTATCTGGTGGCCTGCGTCTTTTTCCTGCGGTTCTGGCGCGATACCCGCGACAGCCTCTTCATCTATTTCGGCGCGGCATTTTTTCTTCTGGCTTTTCAGCGCCTGTTTCTGGCCAGCGTGGTCCTGGCTACGCCCAGCTACCTGCTCCGGCTGGCCGCTTTTCTTCTACTTCTGTGGGCCATCATCGACAAAAACCGGACGCGCTGAACCCAAATCCTGCGAGCGCACTCCCGGCGCACTGCGAAGGTACGTTGATGAGGTTGTGCGCGAGGCGTTCTCGCCGTTCGTCGCTCATGAGGGGAATTGCGCGCGCTGACCAGCAAGCCACAGGCCCTCCGACAGGCAGAGCGCATAGACGAAGAATATGGGGAGCGGCGTCAATCCAGTCCACGGTTCCGGCAGCCGGCCTGCGCCAATCTGTCGCAGTATTTCTCCGGGTGCGTGATCGAACCCGCTGAGCGATCATTCCGGCTGCGGAGACTCGATGAAGAGGGTGCGTGTGGGATAGGCGAATTCGATCGACTCTTTCTCGAAAGCCTGCACGATTTTCAGGTTGATGGCCTGCTGGACATCCATGTGCACGTTGAAATCCCGTGACTGGACATACCAGACAGTCTCGAAATCGTACGAAGAGTCCCCGAACGCCGCAAAGTGCGCACGATCGAAGCGGGCCCTTGGTTCCGCCTCGACGATGCCACGCAGCAGCAGTGGAATGCGCCCCAGCACCTCCGCGGAAGTCTGGTAGAGAACGCCGAAGCGACAGATGACACGGCGTTGCTCCATGCGTTTGTAGTTCCTGATTCTCTTCTGCACGAGATCGCCGTTCGAAAAGATCAGCTGCTCGCCGGTCAGGGAGCGAAGTCGCGTCGTTTTCAGTCCGATCAACTCGACGGTGCCTGCGTCTGAGTCCACGACGATGAAGTCGCCGACGACGAAGGGCTTGTCCAGAACGATGGAAAGCGAGGCGAAGAGGTCGCTGAGAATGTTCTGCAGCGCCAGGGCGATGGCCACGCCGCCGATTCCCAGCCCCGTGACCAGCGCCGTGATGTTGAACCCGAGGTTGTCGAGCGCCAGCAGGATGGCTACCAGCCAGACGGCGATCAGCGCCGAAAAGCGGAACGCTCTTACGGTGGTGACGGCCGAAGGATCGGTTTCGACTCTGCGCCGCTCACGGCGCCGAAGAAAGAAGTCGACGATTTCGATCGTCCACAACGCACCCTGCGCCACGAGAGAGAGTCGCATGAGCACGCTGAGCGTGGACATCAGTCCGGGAGGCAGGTTCAGCGTGCGGGCGGCGATGAAGACCGCCGGAGCCAGCAGAAGAAGCAGGCGAGTGCGGTTGGCGAGCGAGAGCAGAAAGTCATCCGTATCGGTCTCGGTCTCCGCTGCCTTCCGGAGCCGGTAACGAATGAGTGCCAGAGGACCGGCCACCGCCAGCAGCAATCCCGCGGCCAGCATGGCGGCGATGGCCAGCTCCTGGAGATTGTTGCCATACAGCGTGAAATTGTTTTGCACGAGAAGGATCCTTTCAGCCAGGGATTCAATGCGGCCCGGTCGATCGCAACGCCCGATCGGTGCAACTTCGTGTCATCCGGCGAGCGAAGGGAGGTGGGATCTTCCGCTCGTGGAACGAAGACCGTCCCTTAAGGTACCGAAAATCACTCGCTTCGCTTCCGCCACTAACGCTCCGGCCGGGCTCGTGGTTGTTCGAGGCGAGCTCCTGCGCGAACCGGAAATCGAGACGCCCGTACAATGAGTACCATGAATCAGTCCATCAATGAACTTGGACAGCCCATCGGACTGCCCGTGACACCGTGGAATGCCCGGCCACTTCCTCCGCCGACGGCCATGTCTGGGAAATGGTGCCGGGTCGAGCCTCTCGATGTCGCCCGCCATGCGGCGGACCTGCACGAAGCCAATCTCGAAGACCAGAGAGGTCACAACTGGACCTATCTGAACAGTGACGGTTTCGACGACCTCGAGGCTTATCGGATGTGGCTGGCGAAGATGTCGGCCGGTCAGGACCCGATGTTTCACGCCGTCATCGACAAGGCCAGAGGGAAAGCGACCGGGGTGGCTGCCTTTCTGCGCATCGATCCCGCCAACGGTGTGATCGAGGTCGGGCACATCAACTATTCTCCCCGTCTGCAACGGACCGCAGCGGCGACCGAAGCAATGGCCCTGATGATGCGACGGGTCTTCGACGAACTGGGATATCGGCGATACGAGTGGAAATGCGACAACCTCA
>JBDTRY010000112.1:0-11595 GCA_039931435.1 Acidobacteriota bacterium
AGAACTTCAACCTGCTTCCTCAGATCAGTTCCTTTGAAAACGTGGAGATGCCGCTCGTCTTCGGAGGCGTGACGCCGGCGAAGCGCAAAGCGCGCGTTTCCGAACTGCTGGAACGCGTCGGTCTCGGCGACCGCATGGATCACAAACCCACGGAGCTGTCCGGCGGGCAGATGCAGCGCGTAGCCATCGCCCGCGCCCTGGCCATGGATCCGGATATCGTCCTGGCCGACGAACCGACCGGGAATCTCGACACCTCATCGGGCAGCGACATCATGACCGTCTTCTCCGACCTCTGGAAACAGGGAAGGACGCTGGTGATCATCACCCACGACATGCATCTGGCAGAGCGGGCGGGCAGAGTGATCGAAATCCGCGACGGCGACATCGAGAGCGACAGTGCGGGGAAAGCGGCATAGCGCGCAGCAGATGTGCGACGCGCCTTAAGCATGGCCAGGGTTCGGCGATGTAGAACAGATTCGGCGGACTCAGTTGCCGGTCTTCCATCGAGACCTTCCGGTACGGATTGATGCAAGGTGTATGCGGGTTGATGCCGTGGAAAATTCTCAGCACTCTGGCTTCAGAGGCAACGAGCGAGCGGTGAGGTTTGCGATGGACACACCTTCAGGAACCCCTGTTTCAGTCGCCGTGTCTCCGGTCGGGTCCGGCCAACAGCCGCGCCGCGCGAACACCGAGCGCCGCCGCCCAGCTGCCCGAGAGACGATTCTTCGCTCTCCAGAGCGCGCTCCGCCGGATCTGTTCCAGCTCCACCGCCAGTCCTGCGATCCGGTCATCCCTGGCGGCGATTTCTCCCGCCAGCAGTTGCCGGTACGCTCCACGCGCGGCGATCTCACGTTCCAGGAAGTCGGCGTAACCGGCTCCTTCGTTGAGCTGCTTCTTCAGGTCATTCACCAGCTCACGTTCAGCCTGCAGAAGCGACGAAAGGACGCCCGCATCGGCAGCCGCGCGGAATCCCGTAACTTCCAGGCGGACGCATTCCCGGCTGTTCCATGAGTGAACCTCGCTCAGGAGGCGCTCACGAAAATCCGGCTTCTGCATCGTGATCCACCATCCCTCGAGTTCCGCGGCTCTCTGTTCCGGGCTGAGGTGGAAACGGGTTCGGGAGGGGAAGACCATTGCAGTGGGCTGGCGCGCCGTCATTGTGTTCAGTTCCGGCATGGCCAGAATCTGCTGCCACATGTACAGGTCCGTATGAGTTCCCGGCGGCGTCTGGCGCCATCCATAGGGAAGGCGCCGGTAGAGAGTCATGGTGTGCGCTCCGCAGCTCAGCGGAATGCGATTGTCTCCGGCAAGGATTCTCTGGCGATAGAAGGGGACGCAGAGATCGACGATCCAACCCCCCAGCGAGCCGTCGGTATCGCGGAAGACGGGAAAGCCGGAAACAAAATCGGCTGTTGATAACAGGCTCTTTATCGTCTCAACGTGATCATTCAGCCAGAGATCGTCGTCGGAAAGGTAGCAGACGATCGTCCCTCGCGCCTCCGCCAGGGCCTGATGGCGGAGTGTTTCGCCTCGGCTCCCGGCTTTGGGATGATCGAAGAACCGGACGCGGTCATCTCCGGCGCACAATTCCTCAATGACTCGCCGCCCGCTCTCGGGAACGCCGTCACCGATGATGAACACTTCCAGATCGGTCACGGTTTGAGCAAGAGCGCTGCGAACGCTCCAGCGGAGGGTTGGCCCGTGGTCATGTGTCGGGATGACCACGGTGGCGATCGGTCTGGATTGCATACCCATGGATTCGTCGCCCTGGCGTGGCAGCCTATCATTCCGTCCGCGGCAAGGAGTGTGTTCAGGCAACGCGAGAACATCAGGACGCCATCCCGAGCCGGGCGCCGCGCCGCCAGATCGGGGTTCGAAGGTGGCTGGAAAGCTCCCACCATGAAATCGACTTTCCTGACCCGTGGCGTCAGCCCGGACGAAGGACCGAAAGGATATTTCCCGCGGGGTCCTTGAACCAGGCGATCTCCGGGCCGTTTCCTCGGGAGATTCCCTTCTCGTCGGTCTTGATTTCGGGATCCGAGTAGTGCTCGAACCGGACACCCTTCCCGGTGAGAACGTCGACGGCGCTTTCCACGTTGTCGACGGGGAAGTTCAGCACCGTATATGTGGCGGGAACGAAATCCGGTTTCGGATAAATCATCACCGTCGCTCCGCCGGCCATATGCAGCTCCATCACGCCCATGGGATTCTCGGACACGTCGAGCCCGAGGGTGTCGCCGTAGAATCTTCTGGCCTCGTCAAGGTCCCTGACTGCAAAACTGGAAAAGGCCTTCGATTCATTCAACATGTCGCTCCGCTCCTTTCGCATCGTCAATTGCGCTCACACCCACAGCAGGCCTGTCGTTGATGCCAAAGCCGCTATTTCTTTCTGCTGATGGTTTTCGTCGGTGGAAAATCGGGCTGCTTGCCGGTGACGATTCCCTTGACCACTTCGAAAAGAATGACCGGTTGTGGTTTGTTCAGCTTCAGATAAACCGCCATGCGAATCGTCACTGCGATGAGAACCAGACGGGGATCGTCGGCCGAACCGTCCTCTGCACCGCCCTCGTCGCCAAACCACGCGGCTCGGTGCGTTGCGGAGATTGCTTCAGCTCTTCATGGCAGGATCTTTGTGCCCGGCGAAGGCAGCCTTGATGAAGTCGCGATTCATCCGGGCGATGAAATCAATACTGATTTCCTTCGGACAAACCGCTTCGCATTCCCCATAGTTCGTGCAACTTCCAAACATCTCTTCCATGACAGTGACCATGCGCAAGACTCGATCATTTCGCTCCGGCTGACCCTGAGGGAGCATTCCGAGGTGCGATACCTTCGCGGAGGTGAACAGTTGCGCAGCCCCGTTCGGGCACTGCGCGACACAGGCGCCACATCCGATGCACTCTGCGGCATCCATTGCTGTCTCCTGCAGCGATTTGGGGATGGGAATGAGGTTCGCTTCCGGCGCGCTACCGGTGTTTACAGAGATGAAGCCCCCGGCCTGGATGATGCGATCCAGCGGACTGCGATCGACGACGAGATCCTTGATTACGGGGAAGGCCCGGGCTCGCCATGGTTCGATGTAAATGGTTTCTCCATCCTTGAACTTGCGCATGTGCAGCTGGCAGGTGGCTGTGCCTCTGCTCGGACCGTGGGCCACGCCGTTGATCATCATTCCACACGAGCCGCAGATGCCCTCGCGGCAGTCACTTTCGAAGGCAATGGGCTCGATCGAAGAATCGGTGAGTTGTTCGTTGACGATATCGAGCATCTCCAGAAAGGAAGCGTCCGGACTGATATCACGCGCTTCGTATTTCACGAATTCGCCGCGGCTTTCCCCAGCCTTCTGCCGCCACACATAAAGTGTGAGATTCATTACTTGTAGCTCCTTGTGGTGAGGTGGACGGTTTCGAACTCCAGCTCTTCCTTATGAAGCTTCGGCGGGGCCTCGGGACCCTGATACTCCCAGGCGCTGACGAAGGCGAACTGCTCATCATCGCGTTTTGCCTCACCGTCAGCCGTCTGGTATTCGACCCGGAAGTGCGCCCCGGCGGACTCATCACGCTCGAGCGCATCGAGGCACATCAACTCGGCGAGCTCAAAAAAATCCGCCACACGTCCGGCCCGCTCCAGCGCCTGGTTCGGCTCCTCTCCACCGCCGAGAACCCGCACGTTCGTCCAGTAGTCTTCGCGGAGTAACTGAATTTTCGCCAACGCTTCCTTCAGCCCGGCGGCGCTGCGCGACATGCCGCAGTAATCCCATGTGATCTGACCAAGTTCGCGGTGAAACGAGTCCACCGATCTGTTTCCTCTGGCGGAGAGGAGACGGTCAGTACGGACCCTGACATCGTTCTCCACATCACGGAAGGCCTCGGGAGATGGCGGCGTCTTTTTGTGCAGCTTCTTCGCCAGGTAGTCGGCGATCGTCGATGGGATGACGAAGTAGCCATCAGCCAGTCCCTGCATCAGAGCGCTGGCCCCAAGCCGGTTTGCACCGTGGTCCGAAAAGTTCGCTTCGCCGAGGACGTAGAGGCCGGGGATTGTGCTCATGAGGTTGTAGTCCACCCACAGACCGCCCATGGTGTAGTGGGGAGCGGGATAGATCCGCATCGGGACCTCGTAGGGATTCTCGGCGGTGATGTCCTCGTACATCTCGAAGAGATTTCCGTAACGCTCTTCGATCGTCGGCCGCCCCAGCCGGTTCGTGGCATCGGCGAAGTCGAGGTAAACGCCACGTCTTCCGGGACCCACGCCCTTTCCTTCGTCGCAGGCTTCCTTGGCCGCGCGCGAGGCGATGTCGCGAGGAGCGAGGTTGCCGTAGCTGGGATACTTTCGTTCCAGGTAGTAGTCCCTTTCGGCTTCGGGGATCTCGTAGGCCCGGCGGTTATCTCCCTGTTTTTTCGGGACCCAGATCCGGCCATCGTTTCGAAGGGATTCGGACATCAGCGTCAGCTTGGATTGATACTCGCCGGACTGCGGGATGCAGGTGGGGTGAATCTGGGTGTAGCAGGGATTGGCGAATGCTGCCCCCCGTTTGTATGCCCGCCAGATGGCCGTAGCGTTGGAGTTTCGAGCGTTCGTGGAAAGGTAAAACACGTTGGAGTAGCCGCCGGTCGCCAGGAGTACGGCGTCGGAAGCGTGTGATTCGATTCGCCCGGAGACAAGATCGCGGGTGACAATCCCACGGGCCTCTCCGTCAACCACGACCAGATCAAGCATCTCCGTTCGGGGAAACATCTCCACGCGGCCCAGCCCGATCTGCCGCTCCAGAGCCTGATAGGCTCCCAGCAGAAGCTGCTGGCCCGTCTGGCCCCGGGCGTAGAACGTTCGCGAGACCTGCACGCCACCGAAGGAGCGGTTCTCCAGCATCCCTCCATACTCGCGGGCAAAGGGCACCCCTTGCGCGACACACTGGTCGATGATGTTCACGCTCAGTTCGGCCAGACGGTGAACGTTCGCTTCCCGGGATCGGTAGTCCCCACCCTTGATCGTGTCGTAAAAAAGACGGAAGACGCTGTCGCCGTCGTTCTGGTAGTTTTTCGCGGCATTGATTCCACCCTGTGCGGCGATGCTGTGGGCACGGCGTGGACTGTCGTGGTAGACGAAGCATTTCACGGAATAGCCGAGCTCAGCGAGGGTTGCTGCAGCCGAAGCTCCGGCAAGTCCCGCTCCGACAACGATCACGTCGAACTTACGCTTGTTGGCCGGATTGACCAGCTTGTATTCGAACTTGGCCTTTTCCCACTTTAATGGGACGGGGCCGTCCGGTATTCGGGCATTGAGTTCCATGTCGCTACAGCTCCTAGAGGTGGACGGCACCGATCAGCACTGCGATCGGAAAGGAGATATTTCCAAGGGTGATGAGCACGGCGAAGGCAGTGGCGAACGATCGTCTCCAGGGATTGAAGGTCGGGTTGTTCAGCCCCAGCGATTGAAACATGCTCCACAGGCCGTGATAGAGGTGAAAGCCCAAAAGGATGTTCGCCACGATGTAAATCAGGCTGACCCACCACTGCTGAAAGGCCACCACCACATTGTGGTAGGGATCGCCTTCGACAAAATTGCGGTGCAGCGTTCCCGTGGTGATGTGCAGAAGGTGATAGATGACGAAGAGGGCGATGATCACTCCGCTCCAACGCATGGTGCGAGCGGCATAGGTGGCAGCGACATCCTGCTTCCTTCCGTACTCGATGGGACGTGCTGCCCGGTTCATGATCGTCAGTTGCGTTGCGGCCTGAATATGAAGCCAGACGGCGATGACCAGTAGGAAACGCGTGACCCAGAGGACAAACGAATTGGGAAAGGCGGGAGAACCAAGAACTCGAAGCCAGGCGCCGTAGTGATTGATGGCCTCCGCTCCAAGGTAGAGTTTCATGTTCCCGAGCATGTGCAGGGTGATCCATCCGAAGAGAACGATTCCGGTCCCGGCCATGACGACCTTCTTGCCGATAGCCGATCTGTAGAAATTCAGAATCCAGGACATCTGGAATTCACCTTTCGTTGATGCGCGAAGTGAGAGTTGCGGAAGAGCGTAATGATGTTCTCCCTGGCGGGAGAGGGGCGAGCATCATGCCGTGGGTATGATATCAAAAGCGTTGAATACACCGGCAACCCGGTCCCCGGGCGCCGGCCGGCGGGTACGTGGCCGCAACGTTGCACTACGATGGTTTTAGTGTCATTGCTGGGAAAAATACGATTCGCACGGGATCTCGTGCTGAAACCGAGGCTGCCAATGCTGAGTGCAGGAGAACGGGCCCCTGATTTTTCAGAGACCGATCAACTGGGAAAACCAATTTCTCTGTCGGACTTCAAAGGAAAGAAGGTTGTGCTCTGGTTCTTTCCGAAGGCCAATACCTCCGGCTGAACAGCCGAGGGTTCCGGGTTCCGGAACCTTTACGAGGAGTACCAGGCGCACGGCGTCGAAATCGTCGGATGCAGTTTCGACGATGCCGCGGCTCTGAAGAGCTTCGCTGACGAGTTCGGGTTTCCGTTCCGCTTTATCTCCGATGTGGAACGCAAGGTGGGGCTGGCATATGGCGCCTGTCGGTCGCAGTCGGACGAGTTCGCACGACGGATCGCTTATCTGATCAGCGAAGATGGAGTCGTGATCGAAGCGCACTCCGACGTCGATGCTCGCTCCTATCCCCGGACGCAGTTGCAGTCCATCGTGGAAATGGGGCAGGATCGGTCGTAAACCGGTCTCAATCGATCAGTTCGACGATAAAGTCTCTTAATCGCGTTGCCCCTTGCTGAAATTCGCCGGGTTCGCAGATCAGCGACACCACGAGGTAACCCTCGGACGAGAAATCGAAGAAATAGCCGGGACTGACCAGGACTCCGGTCGTCTCCAGCAGGTGAATGGCGAACTCCTCGTCCGAAAGTATCGATGGCACGCGGATCACTGCAGACCATCCACCCTCCACGGGCAGCACTCTGGCCGCGGGCAGGCCGGCAAACGTCCGGCGCAGAATCGACATATTTTCCGCCGTCCGGGCGCGGATGCTCGCTCGCATCGCAGCCCCAATCTGAAGTATTTCGGCGAGAGCGGACTGCACGGGGGTGGATAGCGACAAGTAGTTGTCACCAACGGATTCGAGTGCGTTGTGAGCCCGGTGGCAGAGGTCTTCCGGACCGGACAGGCGAATCCAGGAGAGTTTCAGGTGAGGAAATCCAGCGCTCTTGGACAGGCCTCCGAGGGCGAACGTCAGACACTCGCCGCCAGTCTCGGCGAAGGAAACCGCTGCCGTGGCTTCCACCGGGTAGTCGAAAAAAACTTCATCGGCTATCAGCGCGCAGGAATGGGCTGCACAAAGGTTCGTCAGTTCCCGCTGCTCCTCCGGCTGGAAATAGTTGCCTGCCGGATTTCCGGGATGAATGACGACCACCGCTCTGGTGTGACGGTTCATAGCGGAGGATACCGCGGCGGCGTCGAGCCTCCAGCGTCGGTCCAACTCAAGGGGAAAGTGGCGAAGCGTGAGATCCTCGAGCCGAGCGAGATTTTCGAGAAGGGGATAGGAAGGCAGAGCAGTCAGGATTTCATCGCCGGCATCGCCGAGACACTTGAAGATCCACGCATAGGCTTCGCTGGTGGAAGCGGTGAGCACCAGATCAGAGGGAGACACGGATTCGCCCCGTTCGGTGAGAAAGACTGCGATCGCCTCGCGGGCGGACACGAGCCCTCCCGGATCGGGCCGGTACCGTGCCATTGCGCCCCGTCGCAGGGCCTCGCCCAATTCTTCGCCGGGCCAGGGGAGACCGGCACGCGTCGGGTTTGTCTCCGTAAGATCGATCAATTCCTGCCCCGAGAGCCGGCGCGAGCCCACGGCGGCTGTGATGCGATTGACGCTTGCGTTCCATGGCAGCCGATTCGAGAACATGGTCGATATTCGCGCCGGGGCGGCACAGGCACGAAGAAATAACGCGCGGTGAGCCCGGAGCCCCGAAGCATACAATGCGTTGCGAAGTGAAAAGTGAATCAAGAAAGGTTCCCTGCATGCGATTGAACGCTCAACGGCTGCTGGTGATCAGCGGCGCCATTTTGTTCGCCCTCTCCCTTTCGGCCGCACCCGCCAAAGGTACACATCCTTTTTCAGTCATGGACATGCTGGCCATGAAGCGGCTCAGCGACCCGCAGCTCTCGCCAGACGGGAAATGGGTAGCCTTCGTCGTTCGCACCACCGACCTGGCGGCGAACAAGGGAGTGCGCGATGTATGGCTGGTGGGATCCGACGGCAGTGGCCTGCGTCAGCTCACGACCGATCCCGCGAACGATGACACACCTCGTTGGAGCACGGACGGTTCGCTCTACTTCCTCTCTGCGAGGGGCGGTTCGTCGCAGGTTTGGAAGAAGTCCCTGACTGATGGCAAGGAACTTCAGGTCACGCGACTGCCGCTGGACGTAGCAAACCTGATGGTTTCGCCTGACGGATCGAAGCTTGTGTTCTCGCTCGATGTCTTTCCCGATGGCAAGACCCTCTCCGACACGACAACGAGGCTGGAGAAGATCGCAAAGCAGCAGTCCACTGGACGGATTTTCGACACGATCTTCATCCGTCACTGGGACACGTGGTCCGATGGGCGGCGAACGCATCTCTTCGTTTTGCCCAGCAGCGGCGCAGGAGAGCCGGTCGATCTCATGGCGGGGTTCGATGCGGACACCCCCTCGAAACCGTTCGGTGGAACCGAGGAGTTCACCTTTACTCCGGATGGCAAATCGATCGTTTTTTCCATGAGGGACGCCGGTCCCTCCGAACCCTGGTCCACGAATTTCGATCTATACGTGGCCCCGCTGGACGGCCGTTCAAAGCCGGTCAACCTCACCGCCGAGAACAAGGCCTGGGATACGCAGCCAGCGTTTTCGCCGGATGGGAAGACACTGGCATGGCTGGCCATGGAGCGTCCGGGCTTCGAAGCGGATCGATTCAGGATCATGGTTCGTTCCTGGCCTGATGGTCAGTCTCGCGCCCTGACGCAGTCCTGGGATCGGTCACCGTCCAGCCTGACCTGGTCCCCGGACGGGCGTTCCCTCTACGCCAGTGCACCGAATCTCGGGCAGGAATCGTTGTTCGCGGTGGACGCCAGAACCGGCGCGGCAAAGGTCATCGCCGAGAAAGGGACTGTCCATTCTCCTGTTGCCGCCGGCGGCCGGGTCTTCTACCTGCTCGAGTCTCTGACCCATCCCGCCGAGCTCTATTCGGTGAAAGCGGATGGTACGGGAGCGAAGCAGCTCACCGACATCAACCACGATGAGGTTGCGGCCGCAAGGATGGGGAACCCCGAGCAGTTCACCTTCAAGGGGGCCAACGAGGACACGGTATACGTCTACGTCGTGAAGCCGATCGATTGCGACCCTTCCAGGAAATATCCAGTGGCCTTTCTCATTCACGGAGGACCGCAGGGGTCATTCGGAAACGATTTTCACTACCGCTGGAATCCGCAGGCTTACGCCGGCCGGGGCTACGCGACGGTGGCCGTCGACTTCCACGGCTCGACGGGCTACGGCCAGGATTTTCAGGATGCCATCCGGGGAGACTGGGGAGGCAAGCCGTTCGTCGATCTTCAGAAGGGTCTGACCGCGGCGCTGGCCCGCTATCCATGGATGGACGACAAGCGGGTTTCTGCCCTGGGAGCCTCCTACGGTGGGTACATGATCAACTGGATCGCGGGAAACTGGCCAGACCGGTTCCGGTCGCTCGTAGTGCATGACGGAAATCTCGACGAGAGAATGGCCTACTACGCGACGGAAGAGCTCTGGTTCCCGGAATGGGAGCATCGCGGCACACCCTGGGAAAATCCGGAGAGTTACGAGAAGCAGAATCCGATCAATTTCGTGAAGAACTGGAAGACTCCCACGCTGGTGATTCATTCGGCGAATGACTACCGCGTTGTCGTCGAGCAGGGCATCGCCACATTCACGGCGCTGCAGCGCAAAGGCATTCCCAGCAAGTTCCTGTATTTTCCGGACGAGAATCACTGGATCCAGAAACCGGCGAACAGCATTCTCTGGCACAACACGGTACTGGACTGGCTGGACCAGTGGACCAAGAAATAGATTTTTCGCCGAGGCCCCTGACGGCGGGGTTTCTACGGGGCGTGGAAAACATGTCATCCTTGAGGGAGCGTAGCGACCGAAGGATCTCGTCAACGAGAATCGTGCCCTTCCTCGCCTTGCACCTGGGAAGGTAGAAGAGATCCTTCGCTCGACGCTTCAGGATGACACGCCGTGGAGGTCCGTGTCCTTCCATGTCCGCCGCTCCTAATGAAACGCAGGCGCGGATAAATGATCAAGCCATTCCGAACGAGCGAAGATCCTTCGCTCGACGCTTCAGGATGACACCTGTTTGATTACGGCGTTACCTGGTATGGCCGAAAATGTTCCTCGCATGCCGCACCTCGCCCTTCAGCGCGTCTTCGCCTGCAATCGCTGCTTCCAGGCAGTGCAGATCACGTGCGCCCCGGCGTTGACGCGGGCACGGTCACCGGTGGCCAACAGGTCGAGCATCAAACCCCGCATTGCGGCAATGGCAAACGTTGCCAGAGAACGTGCCTCCTGGTTACTGAACCCTCTCGCTACAAGCGAACCCTCAAGAAGCTGCACCCAGTCGGTTGCCAATCGCTTGACGGCCGGAGCCAGCGGGTTCCGTCCCGAACTCCCGTAGAGAGCAGCCTCGAAAATCGTGCGGTGCACATTCTCGATCCGCCGTGACGAGCTCCAGTTCCAGATGTAGGTGAGGAGGTCTTCGGCGGATCTCGCTTCCTGCTCATCGAGCCACCGGCGAAAGAGTTCGCGGTTGCGTAGCCGCAGTTCGTCCATGATCTCAGCGACCATCGCTTCCTTGGAGTTGAAGTGATAGATGAGCATGCGGGCATTCGTTCCTGCCGCCGCCGCCATGGGCCGCAACGAAGCCTCGACAAATCCACGCTCCGAGACGTAGTCGGTCAACTGCCGCAAGACCTCGGTTTTTCGGGACGTAGGAGAGTTTTTCACAGCCATGATTGAAATTGTAACGCCCGTTACGCAAGAAAGTAGAAAAGTGAAACGGCCGTTACGTGTAACGATCGTTACAACCACTGACGTCGGGCCCTCAAATTGCTGGTGATGAGCGCAGCGGAGCGCTGAAACTTTTCCTGCCGTTTCCGCGTTTCGAATGCTGCAGATGACTCAGAGGAATGAACTTTTAACGGAGCGCCACCAGCGCCTGAAAGCCCGGCTGCGCGAAATCCCGGAACGGCCCGGGGTCTACCTTCATCGGAACGCCCAGGGAGAGGTCATCTATGTGGGCAAGGCCCGCAGCCTCCGCAGCCGCGTCAGTTCCTACGTGAACGGACGGGGAGCGCGCGATGCCTGGTCCATGTCGCTGATCAACGAAATCGACGCGATCGATTTTCTGACCACCAACAACGAACTGGAAGCCATCCTCCTCGAGAACAACCTCATCAAACAGAATCAGCCCCGCTACAACATCCTTCTCCGCGACGACAAGACCTATCCCTACCTGAAAGTCACCATGACCGAGGACTACCCCCGCGTCGTGTTCACCAGAAAGGTGGACCGGAGCAGGGGAGACCTCTATTTCGGGCCCTTCTTTGCCGGGACGG
>JBDTRY010000113.1:0-11531 GCA_039931435.1 Acidobacteriota bacterium
ACCTTCTCCCGCGGGGAGAAGGGAGAGACCCAGAACGCGCCATTCCACCTGCGATCGGCGGGTACGGTACAGAAATCGCAACCTCTCACGTCCAGGCGTTTTCCATGAACGAAACCGAGGCACTTCGTCGATGCCGCGAATGCGGCACGGTCTTCGAGCGCGGGGTTGCTGGATTCGGCCCCGGCGGCGAGCCTCGCTGCCCACAGTGCTTCCTCATGACGTCCGACGAGACGCTGGACGTCGATGAGCGCGAGCTGGTGATCCGGGAATCGACGCCTTTCCGTTGAGGGTATAAGGCATGAGCGGCCGGGAGCCGCTCCCCATATGAAGCCGCAACAGAGGTACCGGCCTGGATCTCGCCTGTGGTGGTCTTCGGCATGTTCGCCATGATGTCAGTCAGCGAGACGCTGGGACGGCTGCGCGCACCGGTGGAACCGATGTTTGGTTACGCCATCCGCAATCTCTTCACCGGCGGCATCTCGCTTTCAATCCTGACAGAGAGGCATTGACTTGCACTCCCTGAAGCTTCGATTAAAGCGGGTCGGAATCGCACTCGGTTTAGTGGCGGGAATCGTCCTGGCGGTGGAGATCGCGGCGCGTACCACGCGGGCCACGCACAACTGGCGGGTGCGGAGCCTCGGTGACAAACTGCATATCAGCGTGACAGGCTCGGGAACGCCGGTCATCTTTCTCCACGGCTTCCGAGGCTCGGGGCGCTACTGGGAGCCGCAGGTTCGCAAGCTGGCGACGAACCACCAGATCATCATCGTCGATCTCCTCGGCTTCGGAGAGTCACCGTGGCCCGAGGATGTCTCCTATGATGTTGCCACACACCTCGATGCCATTCACCGGACGGTCGAGCCGATCGTGCGCGGGCAACGCGCGGCCATCGTCGGGCACTCCATGGGTGCGATTCTGGCGGCGGAGTATGGGCGTCGCTATCCCCAGGAAGTGTCTGCTCTGATTTTGCTCGACGCCCCCATGTTCCGGTCCGAAGGCGAGGCACAGTCGAGAATCAAAGAGATGTCGACGATGGCTTCGATGTTCTCGGTCCAGCGCTTCTGGGCCCGGGCCAGCTGTGATCTGGTCTGCGCCTTCCGGCCGCTTCTCTTCAGATTGGCGCCTCGCCTCGAGCCGACGATTCCTCCCGCGGTTGCTCGGGATGCTGTGCTGCACCGCTGGAAAAGTTTTGACCGGACGCTGCGGAACGTCGTGCTACGCTCGAACATGGAGCGGACGCTGCGCGCCCTCGGTCCGCTGCCCATTACGATTCTTCAAGGTAGCGCAGACCGCATCACCGACCCCGGCCGTCTCAAAGCGATCGCGACTGAGACCGGCGCCCGTCTCATTTTTCTTCCAGGTGATCACAATATGTATCTCCGGCATCCGGATGAGGTAGTCCAGCAGATCGCCGAGGCCTTGAACCGCTGACTTGTTTCGCACGACATTTGCATATGCCCATCACTGAATAGAGAACCACAACTGGAGGGCTGGCTTGGCAGGAAACACGCCGTACGGCATCCGGAGAGTCATCGCACTTCCCTACGAGGAAGCCGTCGCGAAGACTAAAGAGGCTTTGAAGCAACAGGGCTTTGGTGTCCTCTCCGAGATCGACATGAAAGCAAAGCTCAAGGAGAAGCTGGACGTCGATTACCAACGTTACGTGATCCTCGGTGCGTGCAACCCATCCCTTGCCTACAAGGCCCTGCAGGCAGATAAGGAAATCGGGCTGCTACTTCCCTGCAACATCATCGTTTACGAGACCGGCACTGGTGAATCTGTCGTCTCAGCCGTGGACCCGGATTCGATGATGGCGATTGCTGGCGACAATCCGGTCATCGCCGAGGTTGCAAGCGACGCGCGGCAAAGGCTCGAGAAGGCGGTTGCTGCAATCAGGTGACCTCGATTCGCTGCTGGCGAGGCCTCGCTCACGCTTGGGATGACCGCGATTTGAGTGTTTCTTCACTCTCGACGCTGAGGATGACAGCCGGCCATCGTGTTTCTTCCATCTGGTTCAACGCGGCCGTTGTTGGCCGCTTGTAAGAAACTGACGCAGGGATCGAGTTGTTCACTCTGGTTCAGCCGCCCCCCCGCTGTTGGTCCGCCCGGATGACGCGCGTGCATGCGCCACAGCCCGCGTAGCGGGCAACACAACCGTAGCCCCCGGCTTTCAGCCGGGGGTTAGCGTCCGCCGCCCATGCCCGAGCCCGCGTAGCGGGCGACACAAGCGCAACCCCGGCTTTCGCCGCAGGGTTTGACGTTCGTTCTGTTCCTTTGTCATTACGACATTTCGCTCGGCGAGAACCATCTGTGAACGTGATCCGAAGTGTAGCCCGCTACGCGGGCTCTACATTGAAGCGCTCGAAACCATAACCCCCGGCTGATAGCCGGGGGCTTCCGATCTTGTGCCCGCTACGCGGGCGTAACGACACGCGCGGGGTCGTTGAACAAGATCCCTCCTCGCTTCGCTCGTTCGGGATGACACGTTCGCGACGATCGCTCCTGAATCGGTCTTCCGAGCCTCGATAGAGATCAGTTTCTTCGCACTGGTTCAGCGCCCGCGCTGTGGGTTCGGTTGTAGAAGTTTCACCCAGGATCGAGGTTCTGGTGGCGCGCCCCTCATCCGGCTCGCTGCGCTCGCCACCTTCTCCCCGCAGGCGGGGCGAAGGACTGCCGTGGTTCTTGCTCGTCTCTCGTCTTTGGCGAAGGACTGCCGTTGTGACGAGAATGCTCAAACGAAGCTCACGGCCTCGGCGCGATGCCAACACGAACGCGCGACGTCGCCGGCCTAATTTGCCGCCGCCTGGTGAGCAATCGTCACGTTCACCCGCGTCACTCCTGCCGGCAGGAGCACGCCGAGGTTCGGGGATACTGCGTCGAAGGGCCGAAGGTCGATCGGATCGCCGATGGTCTGCGTTCCCACGATGGCGCAGGCATCGCCGCGCCCGAGGAGATCCTCGGTCTTCTTCGCGCGCATCGATGGATAAAGCGCTTCGACCCGCTTACGCGCTGCCGCGGAAGGCTTGGCAGGGTACGTCTTCTCGAATCGATCGACCGTCAACGCTTCGCTCTGCAGCGTTCCGTCGGGTCCGTAGCCCCAGGCGATCGTGCCGTGCCAGGAAGTCTCCGGAGATCCTTCGGCTACATATCCCTGGTATCCACCGTGAAGCTCCGCGGAGCTCAGCCTGCCGTCTTCGTAACGATACTCGGCCACCGTCTCGATCAGATGTCCACAGATATTGTTCCCCTGATAGCGAACGGTTTCGCTGCTCATACGCCCGCCCGCGTACGAATAATGAATCCGGAACTTCTGGCCGTCGATGACGCGGTCCGCATCGTCCAGAACCCACATCCCCGACTCATCCTTGTGGCCGCGAAAATCGAGTACATCGCCGGTCGACGAAGCGATCCTCATCACTCCCTCGGACGGACGGAGAATGGTCAGCTCTGTTCCCTGTGAGTTCTTGAAGGACGCCAGCAGATCCCCGTCGTAGGTCCATCCTTCGGTTTTTCGCGCCTGTTGAATGGCGCTCTGACGCATCCGGCTGTAGCGAAGCGAGTCCCGGAGGTTCTGCCCCTTGAACATGCAACTGAGCGACTGGGAACCACCTGCGGAGGTGCTCCGCGTAACGCTCGATCCCGAATCGCAGCGTCGCGCCTCCCACGTCTTTGCATCGTTCAGATAGGGACCGTGCCAGCAGAAGGGGCACCAGGTCGCGTTCGCCGGAAGTTTGTGTCCGCAGAACGGGCAGAGAATGCCGTGCGCCTCATCATCTACTTCCGCGGACAACGCTGCGATCCTCTGATCGATCGCCGCTTTGTCGTCGGCTTTGGACAAGGCCGAATACCGTTTCAGCCCCTCGATCGAATCGACGTATTTTCCCAGAGCCTCGAGACAGATCGCTTCGTTGTAGACGGCCGCGGCGTTGTCCGGCTTCTGCTCTCCGGCCTTCCTGAACGCTGCCAACGCGGACTCGTACGACGCACTGGCGAATTGATCGCGCCCGCGATTGAAGCTCTCCAGGTAGGTCTGATTCGACTGCTGCCGCTTCTGAACGTCGCGCACCCAGTCCACGTTGACCTGCATGGCCTGCACGAGCGCAGCCTCCGCACCTTCGGGGTAGAGCGCGTTGTAGATGTCGATCTTCTCCTGCGCGTCCGAGGTTCGTCCCAGCTTCAGAAGAACGACGGAAAGATTGTAGAGAATCCCCGGATCGTTGGGCACGAGCGCATCCGCGTTCGTGAGCTGATCCAGCGCCGACGGCAGATCCCCGGCTGAGAAGTAGCGGTCGGCGAAGGTCGTGTAACGCAGGAACTCCTTCTCCTGCGCGGATGTCAAAGGAGGACGATTGTTCTGCGATCCGGAAAAAACCTGAATCTGATCCTGCGCGTAGAGGAGCGAACCGGCAAGGAGCAGCACAGCCAGGAGCACCCTTCTCATTTCGCCTCCCCGTTCAGATGCGCTTCTAAGGCGGCCTTGATCCAGGGCTCGTCACTCTCGTCGAGGGCGTTGTGCATGAGAAAGACGAATAGCGCCGTACGTCGCTGGTCCGGGGTGAATCGATTCGTCGAGTCCAGGACGACGATGGCCGGATCGCTTCCGATTTCGGACGGCGCATCGAACGTCATCTGCAGCGGATCGTCGGGTGCCCAGTGAGACGCAACCTCGGTTCCGAACAGACTGGTGACGAATCCAAGCCGTGCTTCCGCGGTGGCGGAGGCATCTGCCGCTGCCCGGCTCAACCTGCTTTCCGCGCCCGCAAACTGCAGGAGGCGGTCCAGCTTCGAAAGGAACTGCATCCGCTGCGCGCAGGCGCGCAGGCTTGCTCCCCTTGTGGCGCTGTTCTTCTCCAGAATTTCAGAGACAACTCGCTGAATGCGAGCGCGCTCGGAGAGGACAAACGGATTCATCGCCGCCGTCTTCGCCCCGTTCGCTCCGCCTGTCTTCGGCGGATCGAGCGTTACCGATACGAGCCGGAGATCCTTCTGCCACGACTTGTCATCGGCCGCCTCGTCCACCACGGTTTCCTTCAACTGCGCCATCTCCGGATTGAGCAGATTCGTTCCTCCGAAATCCGGGATCATCAAAACGGTTCGCAGCAGGGACGAATCGAACTTCGAAGGGGGAATCTGAAGCGACAGGGCCATGTCCGAATCACTCTTCACATCGTGATCGAGAAGCACGGCCAGCAAGGCCTGCCTGTTCTCCTCGTCGGCACGGATGGCCTCCGTACGGTGCGCGTCATCGAGAAATGCGGAACTGGAAGGAACGACAGTCATGTCGCAGTGGCAGGGCCCGTAGTGGCTGGACGGATACTTCAGGCGAGGTGCCGCGGATGCGAGATAACGAACGATCTTCGCATTGCTGTCCTCTTCCCTGCTCCGGGCGGCCTGGCAGGCGGCGATGGAGGAAAAGCTGTTGCGGCCCATCAGTTCGACCGAATTGCTGTGAACGGCATCCCAGGCCAGGACGTGGTAGTGAAACTGATCGCAGGAAACGCCGTCGGGGGCGGGGCAGACCAGAGTCTGCCCGAGGGCCGGGAGGGCCAGCATCAGGGCCAGAATGAGTAGAGCCTCTACACGAACACGCATGGACGTTTCAGGAAGCCGGGAGCTGAAGCGGACTGGCCGAATACGGGGATTAAACTCGATTGCCGTGCTCAGGGCAAGGGCGAACACCGTTCAATCGACCATGCAACGCCCGGCATCGCGGGCAGTCCGGTCGGCAAGGACCAGCGCAGAATCCTCAATCCCTGCAGTGCCCGACGTGATATACCTCTGCCATTATGAAAATCGCAAGCCTAACGGCCGCCCTCATTCTCGTCATTGGTTGCTCGAGCACCGCCCCCGACCGGTCGGCAAAGGCAGCGTCGAGCCTCGAAGCAGTGCAGAAGAACAGTGCCAGGGCCCGCACAGAGATTGACGCGGTTCTCTCCTCACTCGACACCCTGCTGAACGCGCCGGCGGACAAGCTTCGGGATTCTTACGATCGCTACGCCGATCACGTGAAGAAGATGAACGATTACGCGCAAGCCATCCGTGAGAACGATGCCGACTTCAAGGCAAACGGCGACGAATACCTCAATCAGTGGAAGAAGACCGCCTCGGGCGTATCGGACCCTGAACTTCGAGCCATCGCCCAGCAGCGCCAGAACGAGGTCGCAGACAAGGGCCGGAACGTACGCATGATGATCAGCGGCGCCTCGCAGAGTTTCGCCGGGTTCCTCAAGGACATCGGCGACATCCGCAAAGTGATCGGCAACGACCTCACGCCCACCGGACAGGACAGCGTGCGAAACACCTCCCTGGCCCAGAGCGTCCAGCAGGAAGGCGCCGACGTAAAGGACGCCCTGAGGAGAGCGGAACAATCCGTCTCGGACCTTCGCTCAGAGATCACGCCCACCGGAAAATAGCGGGGCAGGCGTGTTCGTCGGATGCGCTGCCGAAGTGGCCGAACATTCCAATGTTCGGCTGCCGCTTTGATCAACCGGGAAGGTAGAAGAGATCCTTCGCTCGACGCCTCGGGATGGCACGCCCGTAGTAATTGCAGCACCTCCGGGACACCGGCTTGCAATGAACCACCGCTCACGACGCCACCGCCCTGACGCTCAAACGAACCTCGTCCACACCAGATCCCGACGCTTCACGCGCTCGTAGGCCCGGCAGGCCGGGTATAGAAACAACACCACGCCTCCCCAGATCGCATAGACCGCCGCCAGTCCATATCCATATCCTTCCGGCGCCGAGTCCGGACCTCTCCATCCCAGCCATGCGGCGGGCTGCCCGCTCACATGTGCCAGAAGCAGAGCGATGACGTGAATCAGATAGAGATGACAGAGGTAGTAGAACATCGGCACGCGGCCAAACGTCAGTACCGCGCCCATGAGAGGGCCGGATGGCCGCCGCAGCAGAAAACGCTCAGCGAGCGCCATGGACACGAGCGACGGCCCGAGGGTCATCATCAGGAACTGCAGAGACGGAGGATATTTCGCTACATTGAGCAGTGAGATAAGCGAATGCGAGGCATCGTGGTAAAAGACAAAGTGCGCGCGGGAGGCACCCATTCCGGAGGGATTCCCGTAACTATTCGTTATCCGCAGGACCAGGAACAGCAAGGTCGACGCTGTGCCAGTCCAGATAAAACAACGTTGGCGCCTTCCGGCCGTCCAGCTCCAGACCGGACCGATGGAGTACCCCAATAGCATGACCGCGCTCCAGGGAACGATCGAATAGAGAACGTACCACTCATGCCCTGCAATGATGACCGGCCCGGGAACGTGAAGGAGGCTCCACATCGGTGCGAACGACCCGAAGCGTTCCGGAGTGAAGGGGATCAAGGGATCGCTGAGAACAATCACAACGAGCGAACCCGCTGCGAGGACACCCGTGCGCACTCCGGCGAGAGCTGCAACGAAAATCATGCTCCATCCAAGGGCCCAGAGCACGCCGGCAAAGCTATAGCCGGGAGTGAACTGCCAGGCGAACCCGACGATCGTCAGCTCCAGGACCATCAGGAGCGCTCCCCGCCAGGCCAGGAGTCCGCGCGCACTCATGGCCCGCCGCCGGAGACTGAGGTACGAAGACGTTCCCGCCAGAAAGAAGAACACCGGAGCGCAGAAATGCGTAACCCACCGCGTCAGAAAAAGCGCCAGAGAAGTCCTCTCGATATTCTCGGGGGCGAAGCGCACGTCCGTGAAAAAGTAACGGACATGGTCGAGGGCCATCAGCATCATGACCACGCCTCGGAGCCAGTCGATCGATGCATGGCGCACGAGCGGAGGCGCCGAACAAGGGGGAACTCCAGCGACTTCGCTCAATGGACGACACCTCCATCGCGCAGCGTATCCACGCTCATCAGCGGTGCGCTTGAACAAACATGCGCGGCCCTGTTGGGTCGGTGCCTCTCGACAACGCTATGCTGAGAGAGGGAACGGCGCAGGCGCCGGTGCCGTGTATGCCGGAGCGTAACGGCCTGTCATCCCGAGCGAGTTCACAGCGGCAGGCGCTGGACCATGGTGAAGAACACGGTGGCCCGGCTTGCGTCCTGAGCGTCGAGCGAAGGATCTCTTCCACCTTCTCGGTTGCCGGCCCAGTGCCTCGTTGAAGAGATCCTTCGCTCGCTGCGCTCCCCCTCAGCATGACAAGCGCCCCATGGGAGTTTCTTACAAGCGAGGGCACAGCGGTGCCGCTGAACCAGGGTGAAGAAACTCCATGTGAGATTCTTCTGGAGGCAAGCGATTCGAGACCGACGCCGGGAGGCGTCGCAGACGGTAGCCGGGCGTTCGCCGCAGGCGACCCCCGGACCACACAGCGCCGCCAAAATGGTGTCAAGCACCCTGGAGGGGTGCCGGGTTTCTAACAAAGGTCGGCCGCGTTGATGCGCCCACATCTCAGTGCGTTTCTTACAGGCTTCGCGCGAAGGATCTCTCTCCAGTTCCCCCTTGCTCAATGGCATCGCCGAGCCTCGGAGAGTCGGGCCACTCAACAGCCCTCTCCGGGCTTCGCCGATCTCCCTTCAGCTGGACTCGTCCCTTGCGACGCCCCACTCCGGAACGCCGACGGCTGCATCCCGAACTCACGCCGAAAGGCGCGGCAAAAATGACTGTGATCCGAAAACCCCAGGTCGAGGGCGAGCCTGGTGAGATTATCCGCCCCCTGCTTGAGGCGCTGCATCGCGCTGCGCAGCCGAAGAAGACTCTGATACCGATGCATGCTCACCCCGGTCACCTGCCTGAAGCCGCGGCAGAGGTGGAACTGGGACAGACCGGCATGACCGGCAATCGCCCGCAGCGGCAACTGCTCATCGAAGTGAGCCGCCAGCAACTCCTCGGCTACAGCCACCGCTCGGCGGACATGCGAAGAGGGCCCGGAGCATGGTTCTGCTCCGGCGCCGGCGCTGAACGATGCGATGGCCGCCCATCCCGCTTCTTCAACGCCCCCGTCGCCACTCACGATTCTTTGTAGCATTCTCGTTTGCGCGAGGAATCCGACCGCGGCGGCAAAGGCCTGAACCTCCCTGAAAATTCCGCGCAGCTCCCCCTCAATCATTTCCCATCCCCGCTCGGTGAAGGTGAACACTGTGCACTCGTCGCCGCCGTCCACGGGATGGTCGACCGTGAAAGGATGATCGGGCGTGACGAGAAATGCGTGAACCGGTGAGAGCAGCGCCGATTGACTGCCGCGCCTGACGCGAAACACTCCTCGCCGCACGAAGCTCAGCGAGTAGCTGGAAGAGTTCTCCGCGCTGTCCGAGGAATGACCGGCGCAGCGGTAATCGCCAACCGAAAACGCATCCCCCTGGAAGATCACGTTGTAGGTCGTTGCGCTCACCGACAGAGCGTACTCCTCCGCGCTCGCCAACGAAATGGCGGCAGGTAACGAAAGTCCCAACAGTCAACTCTTCACGTAGAAGAGCGACTCGAACACAGCGTGAAACCCGAGGCGCGAAAAGACCGTCGAGGCCGGGCCACCGGAGACAGTGTTGAGCACGGTGACTTCGTTGCCGAGTTTGCGTGAATCCTGGAGCGCCAGCCGCACGAGCGCTGCCGCCACTCCCCTGCCCCGCATCGCCTCCAGAGTGGCCACTGCGTAGAGTCCACCGACCCTTTTCCAGTTCAGGAGGAGAGAGAGGCCAGCAGGTTCTCCATTGACTTCGGCAAGGTAGAAGATCTGATTGCGTTCCGGCGCATTCATCAGATTCACCTTCTCCACCCAGCGCCTCCAGTCAGGAACTCCGAAGCTGCGGCTCTGCACGTCCGAGAACCTGGCGATGTCCTCGGCGTTTTTGCATCGCCGAACTCGAATTTCCTCCGGACCGCGCTTCGGCAGCGGCCCATCGTGAACCATATGCACGAGGCGGGCACCGACATTCCACCGCGCAGACTCCAGATACCGGGCGATTCCGTCCGGTCGTGACGCCGGCGTTACTTTCAGGCAAGGCGTTCGCTTCCAGTCGCTGAAGAAGTCGACGGTTCGTCGCTCGACACACTCAAGATCCCGGCGGCCCGCATGAATTCTGGCGATGAAGTTCCAGTTCTTTACCGAACTCTCGCTAGAAAGATAGAGGGTCCCGAATTTCAGGTCCATCGAGGCCGAGCGATGCCTGCGGATGAACATCAGTTCGTTTTCTTCGAGAACCGGGACCGAACGGATTCTATCCATCGTTCAATGATGGATCCGACAGCGCCCGCCCGTCTTGAATATCCTTGCGCGTAGTGCGGATCGGCACGGCGCGTTACCCCGAGCCCCGGAGTCCAGGTCAGGCGCAGTCCGGCGAAGATCCTCCGTTCGAGGCTCAGGACGGCAGTCTGTCTGGCCTTGGGAGAAGCTCGAAGCTACGACCATCCCCGTTCGCCGCGGGAGGGACGGGTTGTCCATTGCGGGCAATTGTGGCGCGATCACGCCTCGCAGCTTGACTACCAGGGCCCCCAGGCGAAGTGCCATGACCGAAGCCGAGTCTTCTCATTCGAATACGAACTCCAGACGGGAAAGAGCCGCTCCCTGGGAGGGAAGGGAGCCGACCGACTCTCGAAAACCTCGCGACCATCGTGAAACGGGTCCGAAGGAAGCCCGATTGACAATGTAGCTACTGGTAGCTACATTTGTGGAATGCGTTCGGTCGGCATCAAGGAGCTCAAGAACAGGCTCAGCGAGTACATCCGTCTCGTTTCCCAGGGGGAAACGGTCCTGGTCACCGACCGCGATAAGGTGGTCGCGGAGATTCACCCCCTGACGCCGGGACGCAGCACGTCGGTCCTGGACGCTGTTTTAGCCGAGGCAGTGAAGAGCGGGTGGATCACGCCGCCGGCCATCCGCCAGCCGCCGCCACGACTGCCCGTGGCCACGGCCGCGGAGATCCTCGGCGATCTCAGCGCCTCGCGGGACGACCGGTGATCTTTCTCGATACGTCCGTAGCTCTGGCGCAGTTGCTCGCCGAAGATCGATATCCACCTGCCTCTCTCTGGGACAAGACGATCGTGGCCAGCCGTGTCCTGGAGTACGAGCTGTGGAATGCCATCCATCGCCGTGCTCTGCTGGGGACCCACGGTACGGCGGTCGTTCAGTTCGTGCAGTCCATCGCCTTCGCTGAGCTGACCCGCGAGACGCTCCGAAGAGCGACCGAGCCATTTCCGCATGGCGTCCGAACACTCGATGCGCTTCACCTGGCTACGATTCTCTTTCTCCGCGACCAGGGCATGGATCTCAGCCTGGCATCCTACGATGAGCGCATGATCGACTCGGCCACCGCTCTGGAGATTCCTCTGGCGGAGTGCTGAGGTCCCTTTCCGAAGATTCAGACCGAGTGTTCTGGAGAAGCGAGAAAAGGAGTCAGAGCGTCGCTTCTCCGCTCTCAGGAGAAGAACGCACCCTCGAAGCTCTGCCGTGGTTTGAAGCGATCGGCAGGGCGGAGCCAACGAGAATGGCGCTCGAGAGTGAGCATCGACGAGCTGACTGCGACGAGCTACACGTACGAGGGGTCTGCGCGGCAGAAACGCCCGACCGCGAGAGAGTGGAGCGGCGAGTCCAGATTC
>JBDTRY010000114.1:0-11303 GCA_039931435.1 Acidobacteriota bacterium
GTTGAATCTCCAGAGCCGACCTCACAGGACGCCATGTGAGTCTCTTACAAGCGTCGAGTGAAGGATCTCTTCCACCTTCCCGGTCGCCAGCCCATTCCTCGTTGAAGAGATCCTTCGGTCGCTGCGCTCCCTCGGGATGACAAGCGCCCTGTGTGAGGTTTTTACTAGCGGTGGAACGGCGCAGGCGCTTCGCTTTGGCCCCTGTCCTCCTGCCGCACCCTGCGTCGCGACAATCAACCATCGTGTTAGTCTTTGGCGAGTTTCCAGCCCGCGGCGAGGAGGGTGGTGGTCGATTCCATGGAAGATTCCTACGTCACGCATCCGGCCCTGCGCGCACTGCGCACGATCTGCCGCTGCAACAACATCAAACATCGCACTGTCGAGCGGGCCATCCGTGCCGGCGCCTTCACCGTTTCTGCCGTGGCAGCAGCGACGACGGCCACGACCGGGGAATGCGGTGGAACCTGTACGTCCACGGTCATCGATCTCATCGAAGAGATCATGAATGAGGACGCGGGCTGAGCCGGTCGGTGGCCGTCTGAGCGATAATCGTCTGTGCCCTGTCCCGTCCTGACGGCGCCGAGGTGTGGCAGATGAAGACCATACGAGCAGAGATTTATCTGAAGCCGACATGAACGAGTTGCCGCAAAGCGGTAACTTACCTGGAAGGTAAGAATGTGGAACTGGAGAGACATGACCTGGCCAAGGATCCCCCGTCCAGAGAACTGCTCCGGAGACTGATCGATGAGAATCATCTCGAGCGCTTTCTGAACCGGCGCAGCCCGGCGTACAAAGAACTGGGCCTCGACCAACGAAGGTTGACGAAAAGCGAAGCCATCGAACTGATGCTCGAGGAACCAAACCTCATTCGTCGCCCGATCGTCATCGTCCGAGGCCGGGCGGTCTTCGGCTTCGATCCCGAGGAGTACGATCAGATCGCGCGATGAGCAACGCCACCCTTACGACCCTCTTCCCGCTGCTGTCCCTGGTGGCAATGCTCTGGGTGCTCTGGAGTGACTCAATCAGGCAGGGACGCACACCAGCGGCCTTTTACATACTGCGCGCCCTCATCTTTCTGGCATTGTCCGGGGTCATGCTCTTCAACATGTTCAATTACTCGCGAGCCTATTCGACGGGCTCGAAAGCGCTGGTCATTCTTTCGGCGATCACTGGAGTGGCCGGCGCGGGTTATTTCTTGGGCAAGGCGAAATTGGCCGGGGACAGGAAAAATTCATGAACAGGTGCGCGAGGCGGCGTGACTGACAAAAGCAAGCCGGCGCAGCCAGCCTCCGTGCTTCCCGACTCCTCCTATGCCGGGAAACTCTTTCCTCACGAGATTGCTGCGGCTCTCTACGTCCTCGCAGGGTTCGTCATGCTGGAGCGGCTTCCCGTCACCTATCCTCGATCGGCAATCGTCCTCGGGTCGCTCCTGCCCTCGAGCGCCGTCTTCGTCATTGGCGCCGCGGTAATACTTCTGCGCCGGCGCCTGCGGAAGCCGGCGATGAAGAGCGGCCCTTCTGTGCGCGACGAACTGATCCTCCTTGCCCGAGCCCTGATCGTTCTCATCCCCACGCTGTCGATCCATTTCCTTCTGAAGAGCTTTATCCATCTGATGAACGGCAAGAACTGGGACCACCAGTTGTACGCACTCGATCAGACCATCCACTTCGGATTCAGTCCGAGCCGCTTCTTCACCGCTCTTTTCGCTAATCCGTTTCTTCTGGCAGTTGTGGATATCGTCTATTCGAATCTCTATTTTGTTGTCGTCGTGACGTATACGGCAATTCTGCTGACGTTACCGCCGGTTTCCAGACGGTTGGCCTTCGCCTCGTCCTATACGACCATCTGGATCGTGGGAAGTATTCTCTATCTGACGATTCCTTCGTGGGGTCCGGTCTTCGTCTTTTCTTCTGATTTTCAGCAGACGCTCTCGTATATGCCGCTGACCATGAAGGTGCAACGGACGCTCTTTCAGGAGCTGTATTCGCTGATCGCTCACCCTCTCGCGCCGCGCGTGATCAAGTTCGGGTCCGTGGCGGCTTTTCCGAGCATGCACCTGGCGGTTACCTCCCTCTTTACCCTGGCCAGTTATCGGATCTCGAGGCGGTGGTTCCTCCTCAATCTCTTTATGGTGACGCTGATGGTCATCGGCTCGATCGTCAGCGGCTATCATTACCTTATCGATGATTACGCCGGGTGCCTGATCGCCGCCGGCGTCTGGTTTCTCTCTCTCCGACTATTCGAGCGCCGCGGGACAGAGCTTTCCGCGGGAAACCCGGCAGCCATGGACCACTGATCGGACAGGACGCGTTCCGGCGCACGCGCCCAGCACATCTCCCTGCTACACTCGCCCCCGAGGACCTGCCGTGTTGCCGTTACCCAGAGTTGCCCTGCTGGCGTTCGTTGCCGTGATCACGATGGTGAATCCCCTGGCGGTGATTCCTCAGTTTGTGGCCATCACTCATGGAGTGAACAGGAGGGTGCGCGCTCAGGTGGCGCTGATTGCGGGAATGGCCACCACGGCTGTGTTGCTCGTGTTCCTGCTCTTCGGCAACTACGTGTTCCGGCTCTTCGGAATCACGGTTCCGGCGTTCCAGATCATGGGAGGAATCATCTTTCTGTCCAGCGCGCTGCGCACCCTCGTCGAGGATGAAAACAGCATCCGCACCGTACGGCGCAGCCCCTCGGATCAGGAGACCGCCGATGCCGAGATCGATCCTTCCCTTCGCGTCGCTGATCCCGAGGTCGACGCTGCCTCCATTGCGGTCGTTCCATTGGCGATCCCCATGTTGTCAGGCCCGGGAGCCATTACCTCGGTGATGGTGCTGGTCAATCTCTATGGCACGTTCGCCCAGAAACTGGCACTGATCACGGCCATCGTTGCCGTGGGCATGTGCTCCTACCTCGTCCTGCTGGCGGCCATCCCGCTGTCACGTCTGATCGGTGATCGGGGACGTCTGATTTTTTCCAAGATCATGGCCCTGCTCCTCGGAGCCATCGGCGTCCAGTTCATGGTCAATGGCATCCGCCCGCTGATGATCGAGATGATCAAGGCCGGGCAGTGAGCGAGGGACTCGCGATGCCCGAAGTCTTCGAACGTTCCAATGTTCGGAGGTTCCTTTGAGCAACCGGGAAAACTAGAAGAGATCCTTCTCTCGACGCTTCTAGATGACACGGCTCGAAGGGCGTGAAGGAGCGGCGGCATCCTGCCGCCTGGAACGGCGGCTTCCAGCCGCCGCGGGACGAGAGCGGGCGGCGCGGGACGCCGCCCGTCCAGACGCCTGGAAGGCGTCGCTCCATTGCGTTACTGACGATCAGGTAGTGTCTCCCGCTTCAACGGTGCTTGCCCCGTTCTCCCGCTCAGGATTACACTTTTTAATACCCGATCCTGTTGAGCACCGGAGCGCTGCTTTCGAGTTCACGCCGATACCGTTGTCTCCACCTTCACCACTTCGTCACGCTCGTCGTCGACGTACCAGAGGACGCCCTCGCATGGTTTCGAGGTGATCTTCGAAACTGCTGCGCAATAACGGCGTACCTGCTCCCGGTCTCGTTCCAGGCGGCCGGGGTCGCTCCTCCCGCTCTTATAGTCGACGACCACATACCGATCACCGACGAGAAGCAGCCGGTCGATCCGCCCGGTGAGCATGTCTCCCTGTTCCGTAGCGAAGAAGACCGGAAACTCCCGCCCCACCGTCTGCGCCGTCATCAGGGTCTTGAAAAATGGTGTGCCGGAAAGCGTTACGGCCCGCTGGCGCACCCGAGCTTTTGTCGCCGAATCCACCTGCTGCTCTATCGAGAGCTTCTCGAGAAGCGGAGCGAGGGAGGTCTGCCGGCCATCCCAGATCTCCAACAGGCGATGAAGCAGGATGCCCCCTGACTTGTTTCGGGCGGCTTGTCTACGCGCGGCCGTCTTCGCGGGCGTCAGTGGCACGGGCAGGGCGGGGGTCTCCTCCGGAGCCGTGAACTCCTCATGCTCATTGGCCATCTCTTCGATGGTGCGGCTGACGGCCCGACTGCCTGGACGCAAAGTTCCGATGGCGCCCGGAACCCTTTCGAATGCCGCCCTGACCGGCGCACCAAAACCAACTCCGAGTTCCTGGACGGTTCGCAACTCCGAGGATTCGAATCGCGCTTCCATCGTCTTCGGCTCGAATTGAAAAATTCGCTCCAGACATTTCCAGAACTCCGACCTGCGGTCGTCACTGTCGGTGACGAATACCACGTCCGATCGAGCCCGCGTCACGGCCACGTAGAACAGACGGTCCAGCTCGGCCTCCAGTCTCTGCTTTCCGATTTCCTGAAGTGCCTGACCGTCTGATTGACGGAAGGAAGCCCCGAGCGGAGCCAGCCGTCCGGTGAATATCAGCGTCCGTGGATCATCGATGGCGAAGAGCCGGATAGGCTCATTCTTCATCGCCGATGAAAGATCAGGAAGGATGACCGTGTCGAATTCCAGCCCCTTGGCACCGTGAACGGTCATGATGTTCACGGCGTTCTGCTTTTCGTCGATGACCGTCGGCTCGGCCTCGGCACGCTCACCGCGGCGTCTCGTGATCTCGTCGACGAACTGGCCGAGTGCTCCGCCCACGCGGATATCGAACTCCAGGGCAATGTCCCGGATGCCCTGGAGATGGAGCAGCGATCGGGAACCGTCGGCGAGTGCCGCGTACATGACTTCGATTTCTGTCTCGCGAAGAATGGTGTCGATCAGAGCGGACACGGACAGATTGCGGGCCAGGCCGGAGTAGCGGCGGATCGAGCTGAGAAATGTCTCGAATGCCTGGCTCCGAGTGCCGGTCTCCCTGGCGAAGTAGTGCCTGACGATTTCCAGATCACTGAGCGCAAAGTACGGAGAGCGCGCTGCAGAGATGAGCGCCGAGTCGTCGAACGGGTAGGCGATGGCCCGGAGGATGGCCATGAGATCGACCGCGGCCCGGCGCAGCAGGAAGGCCCGCGACGGTGGCAGCACGTAGGGAATCCCATAGAGGTCGAACGTCTCCAGATATAACTCAACGTTCGTGAGCTTGCGAAAAAGCAAGGCGAATCCGCGAAAGTCCTCCGCGCCTTCCGCGACCCGGGACTGGATCCACCTGGCGATTGTGTGGGCCTGGCGTTCGTCACCGTTTCCGGCGTCGGCCGGGGTGGTCCTGAGAAAGGTCAGGCGCGCGTCAAGCGGTCCAGTCAGACTCCGCTTCCTCGCCGTGAGGGCTTCGTAACCGGGTCGGGCCACGTTCGCCGTCGAAGGAACCGAGAACAATTCTTCGAACATGGTATTGAGGTCGGCCACCAGTGGAGCGTCGCTTCGATACTGATCGGTGAGTACCCGCCGCTCGGCGCCTTCCTCGACGAATCGGTTGGAGAGCTCCTGGTAGGTTTCGGGATCGGCACGGCGGAACGAGTAGATGGATTGCTTGGGGTCACCGACGAGAACCGTGCGTCCCGGAACGATGCCTCCTGCATAGTCCCGCGCCAGTTTCTCGACGATGTGCGCTTGCACGCGATCCGTATCCTGGAACTCGTCGATGAACAGATAATCGAAACGCTTTCGGACCTGCTCGAGAATCTCCCCATTCTCCAGGAGAGCGTCGGTTCGGAAGAGCAGATCGTCGAAGTCCGCGATGCCTCTTCGCTGCTTCTCGGCCTCGGAGAAGGTAATGAAGCGCCGGGTCAGAGCGCGCAAGGCCACTGCCGCCCGGTGGCTGGCGAAGCGCTGGACGATGCTTGGATCATTCTTCTCGCCGCGCAGAAAGCGCATGTGCAGCTTGAACGATTTCGTCTTTCCGAGGTGAACACTGTCCAACGCCAGCGCTACGGGCTCGAAGTATTCCGACCATTGATCGAGCGTTCCTTCTCGAGGGGGGCGATGCTCTCGCAGGTACGAGAGGACCTCGATGGCCGATGGGTCCCGCAGCTCGGAGAGCCGCTCTGGATCCGCCTCGCGGATGTCATCGAGCACCCGGAGGATGTCCGGTTCCGCATCTTCGATGGTGCCCAGGGTGTAGCTGTCGTCCGCGATGAGATCCCGCTTGCGAACGAATTCAAGAATGAGCGATTGCACAGCATCCAGACGGCCGAAATGGTGAAGGGCGACCTCCCATTCGGCGATCACCGAATCGGACGCATGCGCCCTGGTCTCTTCACGGAACCAATCCGCGAAAATCTCGTCGTAGATCCGCTCCTGTTCGAAAGAGTGCACGATCGTGAACTGGGGGTTGAGGCCGGCCTCCAGCGGATAGAGCCGGAGAAGCCGCTGGCAGAAGGCGTGAATGGTCTGCGATTGAAATCGATCGAGCTGCTGGAAATGGCGCTCCCAGGAGACGCGGCAGCGCTCCCGTAGGTGTACCGGAACGATAAAGATGGGATTTTCGGCGGGCCAGCGAGGCACGTCTTCCAACATCGTCTGATGAAGAGAGGTGATGGCCTCGCGGACGCGTGCGGCAATCTCGCCGGCGGCCTTCTCCGTGAACGTAACCAGCACGATTCGCTCCGCGGACAGATCGGGTTCCTCCATGAGAATCGACAGAAGTTCGCAGACGATGCTTGTGGTCTTGCCCGTTCCGGCTCCGGCCTCGATGACGAGAGCGCGGCGGCCCGACACCACCGGCGGCTGCGTTGCGATCGGAGCGTCACCGAACGGCAGGCGCTGTTGGAGCGGGGTACCGCTCTTCATTCCGGCCACTCGGCGAGAAGGTCCCGGACGCTCTCCGTACGGCGAAGTGTCCGTCTCTCGCTCGTGTCGTGGCGGGTCCGGCAGGAGTGATTCAGCGGGCAGTACCGGCAGGACCCTTCGTCGTCGGGGTAGGCGGGGAATCGCCCGGCCAGAATTGCAGAGACGAAGTGCGAGAGATTATCGATCAGCCGTTCCCTCGTCTCAGCCAGCTGGAATCCGAACTGCTCCGCTCCGCCGTTCGGAATGAAGGGCTTGATGATTCCGGAGATCTGTTCCGGCGTCAGGCCGAGGGTGTGCTCGATGGCCACGGCATAGAGCGCCAGTTGCAGCTTGTGACCTGAGTCGATCTTCTTTCGGAGCGACCGATAGCTCGAGGCTCTTGCAGACTTGTAATCGACAACCCGATAACGCTTGAACGGCCCGTCCGCGCCCGGTGTGGAGTCGATGCGATCGATTGTCCCGCGAAAACCGATCTGCTCGTGCCCTAGATCGAGAACGACGGGATTGGGGTAGTCCGGCGCGCCGTGGCGGTCTGTTCCGAAGCTGTACTCGAACCATTCCGGTCGAAGACACTGCTCGGCAAGGTCAGCCAGGTCGTGGGCCACGAACCGTTCCAGGGCACTCCTGGTCATGGCCCGGTCGATCCGGCGCATGGTCTCGTTGTACGGAGGCGACTCTTCATCCAGCCGGTCGAACTCCCGGTCGATGGCCTGATGAAGCAGGGCCCGCGTTGTGTCCGGGAGCGAACGGCGCGTCGCGGCCTCGTCGAAGGACGCCGCCGGGAGGCCGCGGTAGAACGTCTCCAGGATGGCGTGGTCGAGGGATCCCTTGTCACGACGATTCAGTTGCGGCTCGTGTTCCGGGTCTTCAATTTCATCGGCGTGCAACAGGCGCCTGAAAAGAAAGCGCTGCGGGCATTCACCGAAGTCCTCGAAGTACGTCGGACTCGTTGCCGCCAGCCTTCCGCGAATGGCCGTTGCCAGGGCCTGGTCGACAGGAATGATCCCGTCGAACTGCGACGCCTGGCCGGTTGAGAGTGCCAGCCGGATCCTCCGTCGCAGCGCCGGGGAAAGAGAAGCCGCAGCCGGGTCGTGCATCACCCTGGCCCGTTTTTCGGAAGCGCTTTCCGGAAATGGCTTGCCTTCGGCGGCCGCCTCGGGCCGGGCCATCCTCTGCAGGAACACGGATGGACGCAGCAGTTTTCCGAACCCGTCGGAGCGTGCCCTGGAAAGGGTCACAGACTCCAGGGCGGCATCGATGGCCAGTTGAAAGAGCAACTCTTCTTCCGAGCGGCCATCGCCGATCGTGCGCAGGCCAACCGTTTCACGGAGCCGATCGGGAAGCAACGGATCCGGAGTGCGTCCCTGCGGGAAGCGATCCTCCTGGACGGCGATCAGAAAGAGATGCCCGAACGACCGCCCTCGCAGCGCCATGACATCACCGAACCAGACCTCGCCCGGCAGTCCCGAAGGGCCTTCAACCAGATCTGCCGATTCGATGGCTGCGGCGATGATTTCGGTCCCGAACGATTCACTGAATCGCTGCCCGTTGGCCACGAGCTCGCCGATTGCCTCGATCTCCGCCGCGGCCGCCAGGTCCTCCTCGGTCTCGAGACGGAATCGCTGCAGAAGAACGGCAAGAACCTTCCGCCAGTCGGCGCCGCTCATCGGTTCGCTCCAGGGAGCGCAGAGCTGCTCGAGGTCTCCGACGATACTTCTGTAGGCGTCCAGGCGCGCGGCGCTCTCCGGTTCACGAATGGCGAGACCTGAAAGTGTCCGGTCGAGACTCTCGCCGTCGCCTCCGGCGACGTGATGACGCCTGGTAAGCCGATCGAGCGAATCGATTCCCCGATCGGACTCCGAACCGGCGCGAAATCCATCGCGGAGGAGCTGGAAGACGCGGCTTCGCGGAAAATCTTCGCTTCTGAGGCGTAGCAGTCGCAGAATCGAGCGCCCGATGCGTTGCGAGCGAAGAGGTCTGGCGCTTCGCCTGCGCAACGCGAATTCGAAATCCTGCGCATACCGCTCCAGCCGGGCAGCGTCCCGCGGTTCGATCGAGCGCACTGCGATGCCCACCTCGGAAGCCGAGACTCCCGAGTCCAGAAGCCTGCGAACTGCGCGGCAGGTTTCACGAAACTCGTCGTGCGGCGTGGCGAATTCGCGCAATCCGATGTCCGGCAGGTGGACAGGTCCGCCAGCGGCGACATCTCGTCCGCTGGTCAGAAGGGTGACGGCGCGGTTTGCAAAACTGTAAGGCGGCAGAGCAAGGCCCGCTTCGAGCGGAACCGGAAGATAAATCGAATCGATCGCGTGCGCATCGCGCAAGGCGAGAATCAACGACTGCTGAACACCGGTCAGATCGTAGAAGCCGAATACGATCTGGGGAGCAATGGGTGCACCTCGCCGGAGCAGTTCGGAGGCACCGCTCAGAAAGTCCGCCGGGTCCAGCGCTCCCAGCTGCGAAAGATACTTCTCGTAGAGTCTGGCAATGCGGATGAGAATGCGCTGAGGATCGCTCAAGGGCACTCGTCCCCGAGCCGCGCGGGCCTCGAATTCGTCGACGCTCATGTCCGTATCGCGGATATCGCGGTAACTGCGCTGAAACAGTGCTTCCGCACCGAGAGCCTGGGTCAGAGGATGATGGATCTCGTTGCAGGCCACGCGAAAGGCAAGTGATCGCTCGGAGTCCGTGGCTACGTGGGGAAACGAACCGGAAGCATTCACCAGGCTGCGCGCCAGTGTTTCCGGGGTGTGAAAAACAATGCCTCCGAAGCCCGACCGGAAGCGCGCCAGCAATCCTCGGGCTATCTCATTTGCAGCGCCGTTGGACGGCACGAGAACCTGCGGTCCAGCAGCGGAAAACCAGCCCGAGGAGACTTCGGAGCTCGCCAGAAGGTCGCAGAGCATCGTGGTGATCCGGGGAAATGTGCCGGAGAAGATGGAAGGCGAGGATGGAGACATTCGGACACAATAATTATATCGCGGAGTACGTGATCGAACGGCGTGACCGCACCTCGTACGGTGATGTTTGGAATGGGGACAGGCCTCTTGGAATCGACTGAAATCGGTGATCAGGGATCCGCCAACCTGAATTGCGTTGGGGTAACTCGGAAACCGGACGATGCATGCGTCCGATGCCGGGCCGAGCCTGCACAGAGCGGTTTTTCCTGACAAAGAAGCGAGGCTGCGGAACATTGATCCGGGCCGTACCGGAGCGAGTCGGGTTGGATCGTCTGGCTCTCCTATAATGTTCGTCATGGCCTCGCGGGAACGTCTGATCGTCGTCGGTAAGCGGACGACCGTACTCCTTCTGCTTCTGGTGAGCATGGCCATTGTCGGCGTGACGGTGTGGCTCTCCGGTAAGGCCTATTCGAAAGTAGACCCCGTACCGTTTCGCGACATCCGCGTGCTGCAACGCCGCCTGGCGGAAGGCCCGATACCGGTCTCCACCTTCACGGCTTTGATCAGTCCGATCATCCTGAACATGCTTCTGTTCGTCCCCTGGGGCTTCCTGATGTTCATCGTTCTGGACAATCCGAAGCGGCCCACCTTTCAGTCCTATCTACTGACGTTTCTGATCGCGGTGAGCTTCAGTGCGTCCGTCGAAGCGTGGCAATATTTTCTTCCGACCCGGGTTACAGACATCAACGACGTCATCTGGAACGGGTCGGGCGCGGTGGTTGGCGCGATTCTTGGTCATCTGAGAAAACGTGTCCGAGTTTCGTTCGAATAGGAGATCGGAAATTGATTCTCATCGTCGAGGACGATCCCCAGGTGGCCCGGCTGATCGCGCTGGTGCTGGAGCGGAACGGCTACAAGGGAGAGGTCCTGGCGGACGGACACTCCGCTCTGGCCAAGGCCCGGGATCAGAAGCCCGAGTTGATTCTTGCCGACCTGTCCATCAAGGGCATGGGCGGAGATGCCCTGTGCACGTCGTTGAAATCCGACCCGGATACCCGCAGCATTCCGTTCGTTATCCTTTCCGGAGACCGCGATATCGCCGAAAAATCGCGGGCATGCGGAGCGGACGGCCATCTGGGCAAGCCTTTTGAATTTGAAGACCTGCTTCGTCTCGTCAAAACCTATGCAGACTAAAGAGCTTCACCTTCCGCCGGAGTCGCCGCAGGATCCGGACCCCGTATCCCGTCTCACAGCCCGGCTGCTGGAAGAGGGCTTTCGTCCGCTTCACGAGCAGGAGGAGGAGTGGCAGGCAATCGGGGAGAGGGTCTACCACCGGTCGGAGAAAGTTTCGTTCGTTCGAGGCGAGACCGTGTTCGTTCTCATCGACTACCCGGAACTGGATCAGCGCATCCTCCAGCAGGCCATGGAGGGACAATCGATGCTGTTCCAGGCGCGCCGTAAGTCCGACCGCGCGCTTTCCGTTTTCCAGTCGACGACCGTGTACGTGTGCATCGTGGCCCGCTCTGAGTCGCCACATACGGCCAGCCTGGGACGCTACATCTCCACAGCGGGCGGGGCGGTGGTCATCCCGGTGGTCATCGTCCCGGAGATCAATCAGGTCGTCTATCCCACGGTCGAGGAAAAGGTCGGATCGGTGCGCCCACGCATCGAATACCTTCAGTACATTCTTGGCGAGCGTC
Source organism: Acidobacteriota bacterium (assembly GCA_039931435.1). Lineage (GTDB taxonomy): Bacteria > Acidobacteriota > Thermoanaerobaculia > Gp7-AA8 > Gp7-AA8 > JBDTRY01. Next base: position 11,274 of record JBDTRY010000114.1, read on the forward strand.
GCGAACCGGTGAATATGCACGCCAAGACCA
>JBDTRY010000115.1:0-11221 GCA_039931435.1 Acidobacteriota bacterium
AGAAACGAACGCCCACCGTAAAGCGATAGGTCCTTGGAAGCTGGTAAGCGGTCGAACGGGTCGCTTTTCCGAAGTTGGGATCGAAGATGTAGTGGACACCGAGCTTCGGGGTCTCCGTGAACGGGTTGAAGCGGAGGCAGCGAGCGCCCGGGGTCGGCCCGGCTGCGGTCTGAATGCACTGTGCGTTGCGCGCTGTGTAGACGCGGGTCTCAACGACCGAGCCCACGCCGGTGGCGTTGTTCTCCACACCTTGCTCGTTGAAGGCGTTGAGGAGGTCGCCCCTGAAGAAGAAATTCACCACACTGATCGGCAGCGAATAACTCGCCGTCAGGTTCGTTGCGGTGATGTCGTCCAGGCGGAATCCGCCTCTCTTCGCGAAATAATAGGGTACATTCGACGGAGCCGTGGCATAGCCGGGATTGACGACTCCGGTGGGGAGGGTTGTCGAGTTCTGGCGAACGTCGATCGTTCCCACCGCGGAAAATGGCTCGCCGGTGTGGTAGGTCTCCAGCAGGCCGATGTTGAGCCGGCCGTAGGGCATGGCCAGGTCATACTGGACCCAGGCATTGGCGCGATGCCGAATGTCTTCGTTGAGGTATCCCTCGGGCTGGTTCTGTGCAAACTTCTTGTATTCCGGATACTCGTTGTTTCCGACAAACACCGTGGCGTTGTTGAACGTCTCGGCTTCAACGTTCCCCTTCAGTGTGGACCAGGTGTAGTTGCCTCCGAGGTTGAACCGCTCCAGGACCCGCAGAGCGCCCTGAAGCTGGATGCCGTTGTACTCCCGTTTCAGGCCCGAGTCGTTGTTCTGAATGATGCCCAGGTCGACCTTGCTGCCGTTTGCGGCCGTGTTCTGGCCGGTTGAGATGTCCCGCTGGATCGTGTACCAGTCATGCCAGTTGCGATGAATGTAGTCACCCTTGATGTAGCCGTTCGCGCCGAGCTGCTGGCCGATGCCGCCCGTGAACTCGTCCATGCTGGGCGAGGTCAGGCCTCCCTTGATGATTTCCTCCGTCAGACCAGGAATGAAGATGGAGTCGATGTTCGTGTAGCCCGTTACGCCACCCACAGAATTGAACCAGTCGAAGACCATCTTGATGACCTGATCCGTGGGAACGGGAGGACCGAGGAGCTTTCCTGTTTTGCGGTCGAAGGCGTTGATCTCCGGCCCGCGATAGTTGAAGTAGATTGATCCAGGGTTTCCGGCGATGGAGACGGAGTCGGCGACGCCGCTGTCGATGGCAGCCACGTACCGGCCGTAATTCGCCGAGACGCGGGTCCGGCCGTTTCCGGTGAGGTCATAGATGACACCGACGCGGGGGCTGATCAGAGAATCGTTAGCAACCGGATTCTTCGTCTGGTCCTTGGCGTCGTGCTTGTCATAGCGGGCACCGACGTTGAAGCTGAAGCGGTTGTTGAGGTCCCATTTGTCGTTGATGAAAAAGCTGTTCGTGGCGATGTCGGAAGTTTGCGAGAGCTGGGCGAGGGGATTGCTGGTGAGGAATCCGTTCACTGGATCGGCATGGAAGTAGACGTTCTGGCCGTCGTAAACGAAGTCGCCCCAGAGACGGAAGTTGCTTCCGGACTGGAAGTTGTTCTCGTGACGGTTTTCATGAAATGAATCGTACCCGCCGATGATGCTGTGACTACCGAACGACGGGGTGGAGAGGAAGTACGTGGCCTTCCCAAGATAGTCCTTATTATTGCGCGTCTTGGGATCGCACGCGCAGAACGTCGGGGACCAGAGACGGCGTGAGGTGTTGTTGTCGCGAAGCAGGGTGCCGTTGATCAGATCGCCCTGGGGGCCGCCCCCTCCGACAAAGGCAAAGTAGCGGCGACTGTATTGCGCTTCGAGCAGGAGGTTTTGCGTGAACACCCCGCTGTAGTGTCCCACTTCCAGCCAGTTCGGAAGGCTGCGGTTCGTGAGGCTGCGGAGGTCCACGACGTTTCCGAACGTGTTGTTGATCTGATCGGTGTTGTTGTGAAGGTACGAGGCCACGATGCTGTGTTTCTGGGTGATCTGGCCGGTGAGCTTGCCCTCGTAGCGTTTGTTGTCGCTGACCTGCTGAAACGGGATGTTTGTCTGCACCGTTGAGGCGGTGGACGAGGTTTTTGCGCTTCGGCCCGCTCCGAAAAACCAGAGGTGGTCCTTGAGAATGAATCCGCCCAGCGTGCCTTCGTAGCTGGAGTTGAGCTGGTCTCCATTCGGGACCTGCGCTGCTCCTGTTACCGGATCGCGAAAGTCCGTGAGCTTGGTCCAGTGGTCGTTCGTGAGATTGTCGCGAAGTGAGCCTGTGAACTGGTTACCACCGGATTTGGTGATGCTGGAAACGACGCCGCCTGTGAAGCGACCGTACTCCGCCGATACGCCGGCCGTGAGCAGCGTCGTTTCCTGAATGGAGTCCTCGATGAAGAGGTTCTCCGGCTGTCCTCGGATCGAGTCGTTTATCACGACGCCGTTGACCAGGTAGAGGTTCGAGAACGAAGGGGCACCGTTGATGATGGACTGATTGTTCGGCCCGCTGTTCGTCACGCCCGGCGCCAGCTGAATGCGCTGTGCAATGGTGCGGCCGACGGGCAGGCTCTCGATCAGCTTGGCGTCGAGGTGAGTCGAAACCTGAGAGGTCTCCAGCACCGAGGGCGCGGCAGCCGTGACCGTAATTGCTTCCGCTACCGCGCTCACTTTGAGATCGGCGTCCGCGCGAACGGTGCCTGCCAGAGTGACGGTGGCGGTCTTGGTTACCTTCTGCAGTCCTTCAAGATCGAAACTGACGGTGTACCGTCCGGGGGCGAGAGCCGGGAACAGGTAGGCACCGTTGTCTCCGGTGATCGCGGTCTTGGAGCCCTGCTGGCTTGGTGAGTCGGCCGTCACTGTCACGCCCGGAAGGCCCTTGCCCTCGGTGGTAACGGTGCCGGTGAGAGCGCCGGTCGTGGACTGAGCCCATCCCGTGGCCGTGACGACACTCACGGCGAAGAAAACCATGAGAATTCTAAGCACGTTCTTCATACACTCATCTCCTGTTCCCGTTTCGCCGGGCGCGAACCTCAGCTGTTACCGACTCCGTGAGGCAATTGTTTTACCACTTTGTAACACAACTCTGGTAGCAGTCAACTAATTGAAAAGACACGCTGACTAGCATGCAGCGGCGGTAACGGTCTCGCTTTGGATGCAAGCATCCGAATCGCCGCTACGGCTTCCTGGTGCAGCCCTGGTCCGCCAGAGGGATCGCTTCGACTCGATGTCGAGTCATTCTCCGGTCACGGTGTCGAACGATCTCGCGTTGCTGATCAGAGAGCATTCCGCAGTCGCCCGCCGCATTTCAGATTTGAAATAGCGGCACAGCCTCACTGTTTGACTGAGGTGCTTGCTCGTTCCGCTGAAACCTCTTCTCTCTAAGCTTCTGCTGGCCTTGCTCTGTGCCGCTGCGGTCGGCTGCGGTGCCCGCGAGAAGCCGCAGCCACCCCCGTCGAGAGTGCCGGTCATCCTCATCTCGATCGACACGCTTCGCGCCGACCATCTTCCGGCGTGGGGCTATCGAGGCGTGGAGACGCCGAACCTCGACCACTTCCGGCGCGACTCGATCCTCTTTTCGAATGCATGGAGCCAGAGCCCGATGACGTTGCCCTCGCATCTGACGATGCTGACGGGTCTCCTTCCCTACGAACATGGCGTGCGGGACAACATCGGATTCCGCTTTCACTCAGGGAGTCACTCCAATCTTCCGCAGATCCTCGAGGGGCAGGGATACAGCACGGGGGCAGCGGTCTCCTCGTATGTCTTGCGCGGCGAGAGCGGACTGCGCGACTGCTTCCAGTTCTATGACGATTCGATCAATCCTCGTCCCGACGCGGCATTCGACGAGTACCAGAGACCGGGTGCAGAGACGACTGCCATTGCCAAGCGATGGATTGACGAGCACTCGGCGCGGCCGTTTTTCTTTTTTCTCCATATCTATGAGCCGCATGTTCCCTACGCTCCTCCCGAGCCCTATCGCAGCCGGTTCCGGATGGCGTACGACGGCGAAATTGCGACGGCTGATGCGATCATCGGAGAGTTCCTCGAACATCTCCGCTCGAGTGGCATCTACGACCGTGCGCTGATCATCTTCACGTCGGATCATGGAGAAGGGCTCGGAGACCACGGGGAGGAACAGCATTCGATCCTGCTCTACCGCGAGGCGCTACACGTTCCTTTGATGGTGAAGCTTCCTCATCAGCAACGGGCCGGCGAGTCCGTCGATCATACGGTCGGGCTGATCGATATCGCTCCTACCGTGTACGAGATCACCGGGATCCGACCGCAATCGAAAACCTCGGGGCTCTCATTGACTGCCTCGAACGGGGACTCCTCGTTGCGAACCGTGTACTCGGAGACACTTTACCCGCTGATTCATTTCGGCTGGAGCCCGCTCCGCTCGCTGGTGGACGGTCGGTACCAATACATCGAGTCGACTGATGCGGAGCTGTACGACTACCGAGGCGATTCAGGCGAACGGAGCAACGTCACAGCTGCTCAGCGGCGAGTCGCTGCGTCCATGCGCGAGAAACTCGCGTCGATTCCTCGAGGACCGATTCAGGTGGGAGAGATCGACCCGGAGGCGGCGGCGAAGCTTTCCGCACTGGGCTATATCGGCGGGGCCCGGCCGCGAACCGAAACCGGCAACCTGCCCGACCCGGCCCGGATGATCGGAACGTTCGAAGAGATCCGCCGGGCCTTCGAGCTCTCTGACGGAGCGCGACCTGCGGAAGGGATCGACGCCCTGCGCCGGTTGCTGGAGGCCAATCCCGCGCAGTTCGAAGTGCGGGTCAAACTGGCCGAGGTCCTGGCGCGGGAGGGTCGGAACGAAGAAGCTGCAGGCCAGTACGCCGAAGCGATCAAGCGCTCATCGATCTTCCCCGCGGACGTTGCCATCGCCAGCGGAACTCTCCTGCTGAGAATGGGCCGCGTCGCCGAAGCCGAGCAACACGCCCGGTCGGCGATGACCGATGTTCCGGCGCGGGCGCACGAACTGCTCGCGCGCTCGGCAATGGCGAGAAAGAATTTTGTCGATGCCCGCACCGAAGCGAAGGCGGCATACGAGGCGCGGCCCTCGGCCTCAGCGCTGGTGTTTCTGGCCGAGGTGCAGGAAAAGAGCGGAGCGATGACCGAGGCGCTTTCGACGTTGGAAGAGGCGGAAGCCCTTGGTGCACGGCAGGGAAGCACGAAGACTTTCCGTTTGAACTTCGTCCGTGGCGATGCCCTGGGGAGGATGGAACGGCTGAGCGAGGCGGAGCAGGCCTACGATCGGGAAGTTCGCGATTTTCCCAGCGATGTGGAAGCGTGGGCGGCGCTGGCCCTGGTGAAGTTTCTCAGAGGTGATCGCGCCGGAATGATGTCGACGCTCGAGGGGATGGTGAAGGCGAACCCCAATCGCGGAGCGTATCTGCTTGCGGCTAAGACGCTGGAGGCGCTCGGAGAGAGCGCGGCGGCGCGGGAGTGGAGGGCGCGGGGGCGGTAGGGGTTGAGGATGTTGAATAAGGTTGTCGAGTTCAACGCCCCTCACCCGGCCCGGCACCTATTCGCGTTCGCAACATCGTATCGATCGCGTTCCTCGCGTGCGAACAGGTTCCGGTCCACCCTCTCTCCCCGCTGGCGGGGGGCGAGGGACTGGCGCTTTAGATGTCTGGACGTAGAAAAGCCCCGGCCGTGAGGCCGGGGCTCGATACGGCTGCTGCTGGCCAGAAACCTAGAAGCGGATTCCTGCCGAGAAGCGATAGGTGCGGGGCAACTGGTAGGCCTGGAAATTTGTGGGCCCGCCAAATCCGGGTGCCAACTGATAGTGAACTCCCTCGACCGGAGTTTCGGTAAATGGGTTGAAGCGCAGGCAACGTGCTCCTGGCGTTGGACCGTTGGAAGCCTGAACGCAGTTGCTGTTGCGATTCGTTCGTACAGACTTCTGAATGAAATTGAGGTCTTCCACGCCGTCGTTGTTGAAGACGTTCAAGAGCTCGCCGGTGGCGAAAAGCTGCACTTTCCCGATGGGGAAGACGTAGTTCAGCGCCAGATCGGTGCGGTTGACGGCATCGGCACGCAGTGCACCACGATCGCTGAAATAGTAATTCTGCACGCCGAGCAGAGACTGCTCGTAGGCCGGGATATCAGGAGCGCCTGCGTAGTTGGTGACGCTGATCAATCCGGCTGCCGAGTAAGCAACTCCGGAGTGGTAGCTGTGAAGGATCGTAGCGTTGAGGCTTCCGAAAGAAGCGGGCATGGGGACGTCGTAACCTGCCCAGAGTTTCAGCTGGTGACGGATATCAAAGTTGTCGATATAGCCAGTCGGCAGGCGACGGGCATATCCGGCGTACTCGGGGTAGTAGCTGTCCAGCGGAATGTTGGCGAAGGCGCCGCTGGTCACGGTCTCGGTCTCGTCGTTTCCGCGAAGTTTTGCATAGGTATAGCTGGTGCCAACGTTGAAACGGCTGGGGCGGAAGCCGGCCTGGAACTGCAGACCGCGATAATTGCGCTGGATGTCGTTGGTATTGTCGATGATTCCCCGATCATGGGTGATGCCCAACTGGTCGGTGATGGTTCCTGTGGCCTGGGTTACTGTGAGGCCGTAGAAGTCCTGCCACTTACGGTAGATGTAGTCCACCTTGGCGTACCCGGACTGTCCGAGCTGTACGCCATAGCCAGCGGCATATTCGTTCACCGACGGGGACTTGAGGGACCCTTCGAAGAAGTAGTCGAATCCCGGTACGGAGCGAGCGCCGGTAGGATGAAGAAGGTCAAGATTGCTCGTCCCGCCGTTCGCATTGAACCAGGCGAAGAGCATCTGCAGGGCGGTGTGATCGTCGACCAGCTGGTTCACCGGTGTTCCGGCGGGATTGATGACCGGGCCGCGATACTGGAAGTCGATTGAACCGGGGGTTCCGGATGCGTCGTTGGCCGTGCCCGGTCCGTCGATGACCCGGGAGACGTATTTATTGTAGGAGGCCTGGAAGCGATGTTTGCCGTTGCCCATGACATCGTAGATGGCCGTGAGGCGCGGACTGACGGCGCTATCGTCTGATGCGACCACGCCCTGTCCATCCTCGGAGTGGTTCTTGTCGTAGCGCAGGCCGAGGTTGAAGGTGAAGTGAGAGTTGAAGTCCCATTTGTCGTTGAGGAAGACGGACTTCACATCCAGATTGTTCTCGTTGGCACCGACGAAAATGGGCGTCCAGCGGATGTAGGATGCCGAGGAGTCGTCGATCGTGGGATAGAGAACTCCGTTGATCAGTCTCACGCTGCTGACGTTCACACGGAAATCGCTTCCGGACTGATGATTATTGGCGTAGCGGTTTTCGTGAAAATCCTCGCCACCGATGACGAAGCTGTGGTTACCGAATGAGGGAGTGCTGAGGAAATAGCTTCCCTTGGCCAGAATGCTGTGATTGTCGCGCCGTTCTGTGTCACAGACGCCGCAGAAGGTCGGGGAGTTGAAGCGGGCATTGCCGTTGGAGCTGTCCCGCATCAGCGTTCCCAGAATGAGGTCCGTGAACTTCGATCCGCTGTTGACAAACTTCAGGGTGCGCTTCGAGTACTGTCCTTCCAGAAGGAAGTTCGAAGTGATCACCCCGTTGTAGAAGGCTGAAGCGAGCGTCTCCGGAGTTCCCTGGGTAGTCAGGCTGTCGAGGTCGTAAATGGAGTTGGTGAAGCGGGTGTTGGTCAGATCGCGCTTCTTGTCCAGGTACGAGACGATGAGGCTGTGCTTCGGCGTGATCTGGCCGGTGAGCTTCACTTCGTAGCGCTTTTCGTCGTCCAGACGGGTGTAGGGGAGTGGCGACGCGCCGGTCGTGCCCGGAGGAAGGACGGTGGCGAAATCGGCAGTCTTCTTCTGCTGACGGCCCGCGCCGAAGAACCACAGGCGATCGCGAACGATGAATCCTCCAAGAGTTCCTTCATACTGATGGTTGACCTTGTCCGTGCGCACCGTCTGCGTGGGAACCAGAGCTCCCCATGCGGAATTGGTGAGGTTGTCCCGGACCGAGCCGCTGAACTGGTTGCCTCCGGACTTGGTGATGGAGTTGATCACCCCTCCGGTGAACCGGCCGAACTCGGCGGAAATCGCTCCCGTGAGCACGGTCGTCTCCTGAATGGCGTCTTCGATGAAGAGGGGTCCGGCCTGGCTGCGGAGGTTTTCCGTGATGACCACCCCGTTGACCATGATCAGGTTGTCGTAGCCCGGGCTTCCGGAGATCTGCACCTGGTTGGCGGAAAGCGTGCCGATCGAGGTTCCGGATTGTCCCGCGTCTGCCAGGACGCCAGGGGCAAGGGCCGCAACAGAGAGCGGATCGCGGTTTATCGGAAGCTTCTCGATAGCGTCCTGCTGGAAGTTTGATGAGATCTGCGGACTGTCCAGAACGGATGGAGAGCTGGCGGTGATGGTGATGGCTTCCGAGACCGTGGCAACAGTGAGGTCAGCATCGACCTTCGATGAGTTGGCAACGGCCACATTCTGCGTCTTGGTTACAGTCTGCAGACCGGCCAGTTCAAACGTGACGGTGTACATTCCGGGCGGCAGTCCCCCGAAATTGTAGCCACCGCCATCGCCGGAAATTGAATTCCGGCTTCCCTGAAGATTCGGGGAAGTGATAGTAACGGTCACGCCCGGAAGGGGCGCCCCCTGACTGGTGACGGTGCCGCTGAGCGTTCCCGTGACGGAACCCTGAGCGTAGACACCGACGCTAGCCAGAACAAACACTGCAATGATGGCTAGAGTGCGAATGAGTTTCACATGTCCTCCTTAATGATGAACCGCGTTCATGAATAAATGTCCGGCGCTCATTAAGGGTTCAAGGAGGGATTTTTTCAATAGGGTAGGAGCGCTAAATCGTTTGATTAACAGCTAGTTAACCGGCGCGTTACGTCTGTAACTCCAAAAAGCCGACGAATCCAAACGGTCCGTTGAATCCGCTACAGAACTGCTTCGAAATGGTGTGGGGTTGCCTCGGAGAACAGAACGGGGATGTCATCCCGAATCCGAAGGAGAGGGATCTCCTGTGGAACTCGCGGTGTCGTTGAACCAGACGAAGATCCGTCCACGCTGCGCTCGTTCGGGATGACCTTTCCGCACACGCGCTGGCTTCGTTGATTTGTTGCTTCTCAGCAGTCGGCGGTCACGCCAAAGCGCCCCGCTGCGTGAGTTGATCCCGCACGCCGCCTCGTGCACGCCGGAGGCGTGCCACACATTAGCCGGTGGTAAGCGCCGCAGGCGCGCCACCACCGGGTCACGGACGGTTGCCCGGACCCGACCCCGGCAGGGGTCGCGTATCGACAACTCCTGAAACGTCCGCTTCCGGTGGTGGGTCATCCGTACTGAAGAGGACATGGTAATGAAGGCTGAGATTCGTCCAGGGCATCGTTGAATCTCCGGCACCCCTCCGGGGTGCGGCTGGTTAACCAGACCGTCGGCCCGGTGGTGGCGCGCCTGCCGGCGCTTACCACCGGCTAATCTTCGGCACGCCTCCGGCGTGCGTTTTCCACGCACGGGGAGCGCATCTGTGTCTATGGGGATGTGGCGATCATTAGCTCAACGAACAGACGTGTCATCTCAAAGCCGAAGTCGAGGGATCTCCGGAGACTCGCGGTGTCGTCGAACCAGCCGAAGATCCGTCCTCGCTGCGCTCGTCCGGCAGAATGTCGCGCACCCTATCGCGTCAACTGCCTGTAGTGGATGCGGTGCGGTTGGTCGGCAGCTGCTCCCAGACGCTTCCTGCGGTCCGCTTCGTATTCGGAGTAATTGCCGTCGAAGAAGTTCACCACGCTCTCACCTTCGAAGGCCAGAATGTGGGTGGCCACACGATCCAGAAACCAGCGGTCGTGGCTGATGACCACGGCGCATCCGGCAAAATTCTCCAGCGCTTCTTCAAGGGCGCGCATGGTGTTCACGTCCAGGTCATTCGTCGGTTCGTCGAGGAGGAGCACGTTCGCCCCCTCCTTGAGCATCTTGGCCAGGTGAACGCGGTTGCGCTCACCGCCGGAGAGATTGGCCACCTTCTTCTGCTGATCTGCACCGGAGAAGGCGAAGCGGGCCACATAGGCCCGGGAGTTGACCTGCTTTGTTCCGAGCTGCACAAGATCCTGGCCGTCGGAGATTTCTTCCCATACGTTGCGATCAGCCGAGAGGCTGTCGCGGCTCTGATCGACGTATCCCAGTTTGACCGTCTCTCCGACGCGCAGGGAACCTTCATCCGGTGACTCCTGGCCGACGATCATGCGGAAGAGTGTGGTCTTTCCCGCCCCGTTCGGCCCGATGACACCGACGATGGCTCCGGGAGGGATGAGAAAGGACGCGCCTTCCACCAGAAGATTTTCGCCGTAGGCCTTGCTCACATCCTTTGCTTCGATGACGACACTGCCCAGCCGTGGGCCGGCTGGAATATAGATTTCCAGTTCCTGCTGCGCCTTCCCCTGCGTGTCCTGGCTGAGGAGGGCCTCGTAGGAGTTGATGCGCGCCTTGCCTTTAGCGTGTCGCCCCTTCGGCGACATGCGGATCCATTCGAGCTCGCGCTGCAATGTCTTCTGCCGGTCGGATTCCGATTTCTCTTCTTTCTGAAGGCGGGCCTGTTTCTGCTCCAGCCACGACGAGTAATTGCCTTTCCAGGGAATGCCCTGGCCACGATCGAGCTCGAGGATCCAGCCGGCGACGTTGTCCAGAAAGTAGCGGTCATGCGTAACGGCGATGACAGTGCCCGGATACTGCTTGAGGTGCTGCTCGAGCCAGCCGACGGACTCGGCGTCGAGATGGTTGGTGGGCTCGTCGAGAAGAAGAATGTCCGGTTGCTGGAGAAGCAGACGGCTCAGGGCTACGCGGCGACGCTCGCCACCGGAAAGGAGCTTTACTTCGGCTTCCCCCGGCGGACAACGCAGAGCGTCCATGGCCATCTCCAGGCGGCTGTCCAGATCCCATGCGCCGGTGGCGTCGAGCGTTTCCTGGACCTCGCCCTGTCGTTCAAGGAGTGAGGCCATCTCGTCGTCCGTCATGGGCTCGGCGAAACGGCCGTTGATCTCGTCGAACTCCTTGAGGAGGTCAACGGTCTCCTGCACACCCTCCTCCACGATTTCTCGCACAGTCTTCGAATCATCGAGCTTCGGCTCCTGCTCGAGAAATCCGACCGTATGGCCGGGTGAGAGCACCGTCTCCCCGACGAAATCGTGGTCGACTCCCGCCAGGATGCGCAGGAGCGAGCTCTTTCCGGA
>JBDTRY010000116.1:0-11213 GCA_039931435.1 Acidobacteriota bacterium
ATGTGACGAGAATCGGGTCAAATGTGGGCCGCCGATCCGCTTTCGCAGCAGGGCGCCTTTTCTGCCGCGCAGACTCCTAGGCCACGACTTCCAGCTCCATCCCCATCCGAAGATTGTTGAAGTCGAAAGTGTCACTCACGAAGACTCGTCCCAGACCGATGGGAATGAGGATCGCAGCTGGCAGGAGCCGGCGCGCCACCACACCTCCAGCCTTCCTGGACCAGAACAGACTGGCAACAGCGCCCCTCGGATCGATAAATACCACCGCCAGTGAGAGCAGCAGAAAACTGAGACCTGTATGGAAAGCCATGGCCGTGTGCTTAATCGAGCCATAGAGTAGAGGGACCCCGTAAAGGTATCCGACGATCGCAAGCAACGATGAAATCGCCACCAGGAGAGCGATCGTGTCACCTAACCGTTTCCGCTCAATGGACACCCGCTTTGTTCGCCACAAAAGTGCCAGGCCGAGGAGAACGAAGTTGATCGCAGTGAGGTGTGCCATCCGCCCGGGATAAATCTTCTGAACAGGATCGTCGAAGAACATCTGATCGAGGTGAAGTGAAAGACCCGTCACGTACTGGAACATGGTGCCGGCTCCGATCACCAGCGGGACCAGCGCCGCGATACGGCGTATTCGAGAGGGCGCTCCCGCGAATTTCGCGAGCAGTGCGATCGAGGCGGCCATGAAAGCCGGGGCGGTATTCGGCTTCATTCGAATGTACCCTGGCACGACCGTCATCAGCCGCTCGATGCCGAACCCTCATCCCATGAAGACCCCTACTGAGATGAGGACAACGGCAGCCGCGGCGAGCGCGGACAGGCGCCGAAAGACAAGACCCACCCGAAGTACCACCGGAGTCTCGGTCTTCATCAGCAACTACAATCGCTCTGTTTCATTCGGTTTCGAACCGCAGTCCCGCCGTCGTTCGACCGGAACGCGCTGCGCAGAGATTCGGGTCGACAGTATTGTCACCGAAGATCCGAACGGTAACAACGTTGGGTCGGCGGAGGGGCAACAGGGTCAGGCTCAAGCCGTGCTCTCACCAGCATCCGGCCGCGTTCCAGCTGTGACTGCCACGGGGCCGCCGCCGGTGGTGGCTCAGCGGGCTGGCCGGCCGCTTATTGCAGGCTTAAAGCGCAATTCCGGATAACAAGAATACCGATAACAAGACGATGGGTTCCCCAAAAGAAGCGCATGTATTTCGCCTCATTGAGCCCAATTCTTTCCCGGATAAACTTGATTGACCGCGGACGGCAAGGCAGAAACTTCGTTGAGTAGAACGGTCGCCTCCGATAGGTCGCGATTGACGCGTAAAAAGTTGGATTAGCTACGCGCAGGGCCTCTCTACCCTTAAGGTGATCGCTAACGATTCCACAGAGACATTTCCCTCCAAAGGGCGTAAGGTAGGAGTTCGTCGAGGAACTCTCGCCGGCCCTTCAGTGTTTCTGAACTAAGTCAGAATCTATGGATCCACCCTCCTTAGCTTTCCACTATCTTCAAGCGCGGCTCCTGGCGAGATCTGCTTGCTCAGTTTGGTCACTTGCCGCGGCGATAGAACCCACCCGGGCGCCGGCAGGAGTATGGATGTGTGGACTGGGTGTGGTTCCACTCTGACGATCAGGCCGCCGCCCAGGCGCGAGATGGAGCCAGCATGGTGACCAGAACAATCGACGACCGGGCACGCAATAAGTTCTTTGATCCGACGATTGCCGATACAGCGGAACAGGCTGTCGAATTCATCACCAACATTCTCGAGTCCTCCACGGAATACTCGATCATCGGCCAGGATCTCGACGGCAAAATCCTTTTATGGAATGAAGGAGCGTGCCGGCTCTACGGATACCAGCCCGAAGAGGTGGCTGGAAAGGCGAACTCCCGCATCCTGTACACAGCGGAAGACGTGGCAGCGGGCAAGCCGCAGCGGATGCTCGATATGGCGTTGCGCGACGGTCATTGGGAGGGCACGATCGCCCGGCAGCGGAAAAACGGCAGCCAATTCAAGGCAGCCGTAGTCATCACTGCCCGTCGCGACGCTCTAGGCAATCCTGTTGGATTCCTGCTAATGTCCAGAGACGTCTCCAGGGGGGCGCCTCCGTCAACAGACGATTCTGAAAGGGTGAATCTTTTCGACAGTGCGATCGTGGGAAGCGTGGAGCTGGATCGAGCGGTCAGTCAGCTCGGCCTGCAGCGCATTGCGCTCGACACCGCAGCCGATGGCATCCTCATCACCGATCCCGAGGGAGTGATCCTCTGGGTAAATCCGGCATTCACCATTACGACCGGTTACAGAGCAGAGGAAGCGGTTGGGAAAACGCCGCGCATTCTGAAGTCGGGCAGGCAGAGCGAGGCGTTCTATCGGGGCTTCTGGAAGACCATCCTCAGCGGAAAAATGTGGCGAGGTGAATTCGTCAACAAACGCAAGGATGGAAGCATCTACTACGCCGAACACACCGTGACGCCGGTTTGCGATGCTGACCAGGTGGTGACCCACTTCGTCGGCATCATGCACGACATCACCAAGCGCAAACAGGCTGAGGAGCAGTTGCGTGACGCACACGGGCAGATGCGCGATCTGCTTGAGCACAGTCCGGCGGTGCTCTACGCCTTGAAGCTGGAAGGGGACTGGTACACGCCCCGCCTGGCCAGTGAAAATATCACCCGGCTACTAGGGTATCCGGTGGCGGAAGCGCTCGTCGAGGATTGGTGGCCTTCACGACTTCACCCCGAGGATCGTGCACATGCGGAAGCAAGCATCCTGGAAACGCTGAGTCAGGGAGAAAGCCGCACGGAGTTTCGACTGCGCCACAAGGATGGAACGTACCGGTGGATTGATGACCACCGTCGGCTGGTTCGAGATGGAGCAGGAACGCCGGTCGAGCTGGTGGGTGTGTGGACGGATATCACTGAGAGCAGGCGTGTGCGGGACGAATTGCAGGAGAGCGAACGCAGATTCCGGGAGATGAATAACAACCTGGAGCTGATTTCCATCATGCTCGACAGCGAGGCCTGCCTTACGTACTGCAACGATTACTTCTTACGATTGACGGGTTGGCGACGCGAAGAGCTTGTCGGCCGGGATGCTTTCAAGACCTTCGTATCGCCAGACGATGCGGCTGAGTTGCGCGAAATGTTCCCATCACTGCTGGCCAACTCTCCCGACGCGTGGCATCACACCAACCAGATTCTCACACGATCGGGAGAGAAGCTTTTGGTACAGTGGAACAACTCCGTCCTGCGCTCCACAGCCGGAGAGGTGATCGGTGTCGCCAGCATTGGAGAGGACATTACCAGCCGCACACTCGCCGAGAGTGAGCTTCGCCGGAGCGAAGAGCGGCTTCGGATCATCATCGATGCTTCCACTGATGCGATCTGGGAGCGAGACATAAAGACTGGCGCTATGGTCTGGTCGGTTCGGGTCTTTTCATTGCTTGGCCTCACCCGGAAGACCTTCCAACCGACATTCGAAGAATTTCGTGCACTCATCCATCCCGATGACATCGACGTTTTTCAGACGCAACTCGCCATACATCTCGAAAAGGGAGAACCCTATCGAGTGAGGTTGCGTCTGCGGCACGCCAATGGTGCTTACATCCCTGTCCTCGCTCGCGGGCAGCTGCAGCAGGAAACGGGTCAGATGCTGGGATCTCTCACCGATCTGTCTTTCGTTGAGCGGGCCGAGGAGCAGATTCGCATGCAGGCAGCGCTCATCGACCAGGCACACGACGCCATCGTCGTTCGTGACCTCGACGACAGAATCACCTTCTGGAGCAAGGGAGCAGAACGTCTCTATCACTGGAGCTCAACCAACGCTCTGGGGTCCCATTACGGTCAACTCCTCCACCTTGACACTGAGGAATTCGCGAATGCAAAAAGGCGCGTGCTGGCCGACGGAGTGTGGAGTGGAGAAGTCGAGAAGACCACGGCCGTCGGACGCGTGGTACTGGTTGACTCCAGCTGGACACTCTTGCGACACGAACAGGGAGAACCGAAAGGGATTCTTGTTCTCGACATGGACCTGTCTGCCCGCAAGAACGCCGAAGCCCAGCTTGAGGAAAGTGAGGAGCGCTATCGACTCCTGTTCGATCGGAATCCTCACCCGACATGGGTCTACGACAAAGAGACACTCTGTTTCCTGGCAGTGAACGAAGCGGCGGTTCGGCACTATGGCTATTCGCGCGATGAATTCCTGCATATGACCATCAAGGACATCCGACCACGCGAAGAAATCGCGGAGCTTCTCCGGATGGTGCAGGAAGAGAGCGAAAGCCCGGCCGCACGTGTGTACGGAATAGTCAAGCATAAAAAGAAGGACGGAACATTGCTTGACGTGGAGATCGCCAGCAGCGAGATCACATTCTCCGGACGGCCAGCGGGGCTGGTCCTGGCGAACGACGTTACGGAACGACGCCGCAGCGAGCAGCAGTTTCTGAGGGCGCAGCGTATGGAGAGCCTTGGGACTCTTGCCGGTGGAATCGCCCACGACCTGAATAATCTGTTGATGCCCATTCTCATGGGTGTAACGCTACTCAAGAGATTGGAAACGGATGAGCGCACTCAGAAAACGATCAACAACATCGAGCGGAGCGTTAAGCGAGGCACCGATCTCGTCAAACGGGTCTTGCTCTTCGCCAGGGGTACCGAGGGTGTGCGGGCTGCGGTGAACCTCGGCAGCATCGTGACCGAGGTTGAGGCGATCGCTGAGAGCACGTTTCCGAAGAACATCATATTCGCTACTACCCTGCCGGAAACGCTCCATCCAGTAACGGGCGATGAGACCCAATTAACCCAGGTAGTGTTAAACCTATGCGTCAACGCTCGCGACGCAATGCCGGGGGGAGGCCTGATCACAATCTCAGCCGCGAACATAGAGATCGACGAGCACTATGCGGTCACGCACGGCGGCATCTCTGCGGGGAAATATGTACAGCTCGAGGTGACCGACAACGGCAACGGCATCCCGAAAGAGGTCGTGGACCGGATTTTCGAGCCCTTCTTCACCACCAAGGAGGTTGGTAAAGGAACCGGCTTGGGGCTGTCCACAGTGCAAGGCGTCCTGCACAGCCACGGTGGTTTCATAGAAGTGTCGAGCGAGATAGGCAAGGGCGCCACGTTCCGAGTCTATCTGCCCTCACACTCCTTCGCAGCGACCGCCAGCGAAGACGAAACGGAAGTCGGTCCACTGCCGCGCGGCAATGGAGAAACGATCCTGGTGGTGGACGATGAAGCTTCAATCCTCAGCATCACCAAACAGACACTCGAAGCATTCGGGTATGCGGTACTCACCGCCGAGGACGGGGCACGCGCGATCGGAATCTACGCTCATGATCACGCGAAGATCTCGCTGGTCATCACCGACATGATGATGCCGGTCATCGATGGAGCCGCGCTGATCACGGCGCTGCGACGTATCAACCCTGGCGTGCTGGTCATCGCGGTGAGCGGGCAGGCCGAGAGCAGCTCGATCGCGAGGGGAACGAATGCCGGGGCGACAACTTTCCTCGCTAAGCCAATCAGCGCCGAGATCATGTTACGCACGATCTTTCATGTACTTGGCGGTTCGAGCGTACCCCCGACGTAGCCCAGGAATCCGGAGCTGCAATTGTTACGAGCCGGGCCGCTCCGCATCCTTCAGGCGGCTGTATAGAGTGGACGGGCTGATCTGAAGCAACCGAGCGGCCTTGCGCACGTTACCACCTGCAGCTTCAACGGCGGCTGAAACATAGTTCGCGATGACGGCGTTTAACGGCTGAATCTCCCATTCCTGGGCCGGAAGTGCGCCGCTCTTCGGTGACAGTGACAGGGCCGACGTGGAGTCGATAGCCAGGTCCTCTGTACGAATCTCATCCCCATCCAGGGTCAGGAGTGCACGCTCAAGCACGTTGCGCAGCTCGCGGACGTTTCCCGGCCACGGATGGCCTTCCAGTTTCTTCATCGCTCGCGCACTCACCTTCGGCGCGGTACGGCCCATCTCCTTTGAAAGGGGGCGGAGGAGCTCCGGAACCAGAAGTGGCAGGTCCTCAAGACGCTCGCGCAGGGGGGGTACGCGAATCGAAACAACGTTGAGCCGATAGTAAAGATCCCCCCGAAACCTTCCTGCTCCCACCTCGGCCGCGAGGTCACGATTCGTGGCTGCTATGAGGCGAAAGTCTGCACGAAGATCACGAACGCCTCCGACCCGGCGGAACCGTTTTTCCTCGATGGCCTTGAGCAGCCGCGACTGCACAGTGGGCTCCATCTCTCCAATCTCGTCAAGAAACAAGGTGCCGTCTCCTGCGATCTCGAATAAGCCCGGTTTGGTGTTCATAGCGTTGGTGAACGCACCACGCTCGTGACCGAATAGCTCTGACTCGAGCAACTCCTTCGACAGACCCGCGCAGTTGAGGTCGACGAAGCTCGATCGTGCGCGAGGCGAGCGATTGTGAATCAACCGGGCCAGAACTCCTTTCCCGGTACCGGATTCTCCACCAATGAGAACTGACGATGGGGCTCGGGCGATGTTGCCGAGGATGTCGTTGAGCTGCGCGATGGCGGGAGAAATTCCGGGGAGGCGCTCCTGGTCCCCGCGCTGATGTGTGCGGCGCAGCGCGATCAGCTCCCGCTGCCGCGATGCCATCCTCGCCGCTTGATCGAGCGTAAGGACGAGTGTTTGATAGTCGAAGGGCTTCTGAAGGAACGTCTCGGCTCCGAGCTTCATCGACTCGATGACGCGATCGAGACTGCCGTAATCGCCAGACATCATGATCACAGGCGTGGTCTCCGAATACATCTTGGACTGATGCAACAGGTCGATCCCGGAGGTGTCCGGAAGCTGGAGGTCGAGCAGGACGGCATCGGGTGCAAACTCCGAAAAGGCCCGAATTGCGTCTTTCCCGTTTGTGGCTGTGCGGACCTCCCACTCATCCGTCAGGAGCGCCTCAAGACCCTCCAGGATCTGAGTGTCGTCGTCGACGATAAGGATCCGTCGCGTGATCTCGCTCATCAGGCTTCATGGTACGCCTGTTCGATTTTTGAACAGACGCTGAGCCAGGGGTGGTCGCGTGCTGGGGAACCTTTTTTACCAGCCTCGAGACCCGCTGTCAGTGTCCATAATCTGAACGGAAGTGACCTATCTGAACGCATCCCTTTCAAGGCCTTTTGCCTAACTCATTCTAAAACAACCTATTTGCGTCTACATAGCTCTGGCAGCACCGTTGCTCTATAACCTGCCGGCCAGCAAACATCAGGGAGCCCGAAAATGAATCAGAAACTGACAGCAACCAGGAAATCAGCCACGCAGGCAGTGAGCCACCTGTTCCTGTCCAGTTTTCTGGTTCTTGCCCTTGTCTGGTCGACTCCGACTGCCCAGGCGGGGTCGGCCGGTCAGATGAGAATTTCGGTTCAAGTAATCGGTCGGGCAATTGTTGCGATCGAGAGCGGACCCTCTGCCATCGAGATCAGTGCCGCAGACATCAAGCGTGGTTATGCGGAATTGCCTGCGCCAATCGTCGTGCGTGTGCGGACCAACAGCCAGAAGGGATGCGTAATCGAATTCGCGCAGACCGGGGCCGCATTTCAGGGGATTGAACTGATCAGCAGCGGTGACGGAATCAATGACGCGGGAAAAGGATCGCTTGTCCGATCCTACGTTCCCGGCGGCGAATCCGTCGCTGTCCGGGCCCGCCTCATGTTGACCCCGGGTACCCAGGTCGGCAGCTACCCGCTTCACTTCGAAGTCTCGGCAACAGCTCTCTGATTGGTGTGTTAGCACATAAGATCGCACCCATTGTCGTTTTCAGCCCTCTACTTTCAGCCCTCTACAAGGAGGGCGTCCCGATCAACGCTTCGCCTGATCACCACATTTATCAATAGGAGAAGCAGTCAAATGCCGACCGAAGAACTCTTGCTTGAATCGACGGCCGACGGCTTCTACGCCGTCGATTCGACGGGCACGTGCACGATGTTGAACCGTGCTGCTGCTGAGATGCTGGGGTATTCGAAAGCAGAAATTGTGGGAAAGAATTTTCACGAGATGCTTCATCACTCCCGTGCCGACAACAGTATCTACCCTCAGGAACTATGCCCTACCCATCGGGTCATGCGCACCGGGATCAAAGAACGTGTCCGGGGGGATGTGTTCTGGAGAAAGGATTCCACGTCGTTTCAAGTCGAGTATTCGGTGGCACCGATCCTGGATGAGACGCTAGGGGGCGCAGTTGTCACTTTCACCGACGTCACAGAACGTGCACTCCTCGAGTCGCAGGAAGATAAATCCGAGCGTTTGAGCATGCTTTCTCGTCTCGCTGCCACGATGGCTCACGAGTTCAACAACGTGCTGATGGGCATTCAACCGTTCAGCGAGGTGATCGGCCGGGAAGCCGGGAACAACGAGACCATTCGAAAAGCGGTGCAGCGAATCAGCACTTCGCTCAAGCGTGGAAAACGAGTCACTGAGCAGATCCTGAGCTTCACCCGCAAGGCCTCGATCGTAACCAGGCCGATTGCATTCAAGAAGTGGGCTGAGGAGCTTGCTCAGGAAGCGCGCGCCATCCTTGGACCGGGGATCCCGTTCAAGATCGACATCGACGACAGAATCGTGGTCGAAGGCGACTCTGGCCACATCCAACAGGTATTTCTCAATCTGATCACCAATGCACGCGATGCAATGACGGGCGGGAGTACGCTTCGTCTCGAGGTGCAACCTGGTTCGGGAAATGGCATCTATGCTTTTGGCATCGTCGA
Organism: Acidobacteriota bacterium; assembly: GCA_039931435.1. Taxonomy (GTDB): domain Bacteria; phylum Acidobacteriota; class Thermoanaerobaculia; order Gp7-AA8; family Gp7-AA8; genus JBDTRY01. The sequence goes on from JBDTRY010000116.1 coordinate 8,720, forward strand.
GCATGTTGAACGCTTCGCGCACATCAAACTGAGCGACACCGGCTCGGGTATGTCGAGGGAGACGATGGGTCGCGTGTTCGAGCCCCTCTTCACCACCAGGCGGTCCAGCACCGGGCTTGGTCTTGCTGTGGCTCATCAGATCATCGTTCGACATGGCGGTCATATCTTCTTCGAGAGCGCTGAAGGAAAAGGAACAACGGTTCATCTGTTTCTGCCGATCAGCACCGATCCTGTTAAGTCGGAAGAAGCGGTTTCCTCCGCCGGCCGGTCAGGCATTCGCAAGCTGGTCCTGGTGGAGGACGACCCTGATATCGCCTTCGGCCTCGCCGCTCTTCTCGATCTCGAGGGGATCGAGGTCACGGTCGCAGAGACTGGAGGCGCTGCCCTGGGCGTGATTGCGAGTGCGGATCCCGACGTGGTCCTGCTCGACGTAGGGCTGCCGGACATGGATGGAAGTGAGGTCTATTTTCAGATCGCGGAACGTTGGCCAGCCTTACCGGTGATCTTTTCCACCGGCCATGGTGACAGATTGCGCCTGGAAGAGATCATCTCCAAACCGCATATCGGTTACCTGCAGAAGCCCTACGACCTGGCCGAGCTTCTGGGAATGCTGAAACTGTCGATCCCTACGACCAATCTGCCGAACCAGACCTGAGCGTGGCTAGTCATGGCTAATCCCCCCGCAGTTGTGGAAATCGAGGAAGAGGTCACGGAGCCCAACAAGGACAGCCGTCAGGTAGTTCTCCTCCTGGACGACGATCCCATTGTGACCGAAGGTTTGGCCGTCGGCATGGAACAACCCGGACGGACGATCGTGACATGCAATGACCTGGAATCGGCTCAACTGGCCGTCGATTGGATCAAGCCGACGCACATCGTCGCCGACGTTCGACTTTCAGGCCCCTTCGGTTTTGAAGGGCTCGACTTTATCCGTTACGCAAAACAACATTCCCCCGAGAGCCGGATCATTATCATGACAGGTGACGCCACCTTCGCCCTCAAAATCGAAGCGCTGCAACGTGGCGCGGCAGCCTTCCTTCAAAAACCGTTCGGAGGACGGCGGCTGGAAGCAGTCATCGATATGATGGGTGCTCGCTGCTCGAACCTGACGCCTCCCCTTCTCATCCGCATCCCGCTGCTGGATGAGATCATCGAAGATCATCTCTATTCGGTTTTCCAGCCTATCGTCACGCTGGGAGACAGCCCGCAGACTTTCGGATACGAAGCGCTGGCCAGATGCCAGAACCTGTCTTTCTTCCAGAATCCTACCCATCTTTTTGAGTATGCAGGGCGCAAACAGCGTATCTGTGATCTCGAGCTTGCATGCATCACCCGCAGCATTGCTTCGGCGGCCCCGTTGTTGACGAACGACGAGATCCTGTTCCTCAACATTCATCCCCTCGTCTTTACGGAAGGAACGCGTTTGTTCGATCTACTTCGAATCATTGATCCGACTACTCTTCCGAAGCTGGTGCTGGAAATCACCGAACAGAGTACTCTCGTCGACACCCCGGCGGTTTTCGATCAGATCGAAAAGATCCGCGCTCTCGGCGTGCGCTTTGCCTTCGACGACTTCGGCGTCGCTTATTCGCATCTGTCCTTCATCGATCGTGTGCGACCCTCATTTTTGAAGATCAGTCAAAATTTCGGAACTCGATTTGAGACGAACAGTACGATGGTGAAAATCATAACCAATATCGTCTCTATAGGCAGGGACTTCGGCTGCGACCTTGTGCTGGAAGGAATCGAGGACGCCTCGACCGCGCTGGCAGCCAGGGATCTCGGCATCCGGTATGGCCAGGGATACTTGTTCGGCCGCCCGGCAGAGGCTCCCGGCCTCTCGAACCGGCACGGGCAGGGATACTTCTTCGGCCGCCCGGCAGACCCTCCCACCCTCTCGAACGCCTGACGGGGAGAACAAGGAAGTCAGGCGCTGAGGAACGGTCTGAGAAATCGCCCGGCGCACCACCCGATTCGGAGGTCGAGCGCGAGTTCGCACGAAAGCTCGATCAACGTGATGACATCAAGCTGTTCGTGAAGCTGCTCTCCTGGTTTCGAGTCGACACGCCGGGCGGGGAGTACAACCCGACACGACTCTTGTTGATTATCGTCAAGCATTATATTGATTTTCAATAAAACCAAGCGCGCGCCCTCTCCCTTCTCCCGGCGGGAGAAGGTGGCCCGAAGGGCCGGATGAGGGTCTCTGTCGACTGATCACGGATGCGAAGTCTGCATCAGGGACCCTCACCCCCTGGCCCCTCTCCCGCGGGGAGAGGGGGAGGTTTTCGCGAGCGCGCGCCCTCTCCCTTCTCCCGGCGGGAGAAGGTGGCCCGAAGGGCCGGATGAGGGTCTCTGTCGACTGATCACGGATGCGAAGTCTGCATCAGGGACCCTCACCCCCTGGCCCCTCTCCCGCGGGGAGAGGGGGAGGTTTTCGCGAGCGCGCGCCCTCTCCCTTCTCCCGGCGGGAGAAGGTGGCCCGAAGGGCCGGATG
>JBDTRY010000117.1:0-11113 GCA_039931435.1 Acidobacteriota bacterium
CTGATCGTTCTGCCCGGTAGTATATTTCCTCGTAGATCGACTGCACCTGATCGGCCATGACGCCGTTTGAAAACGATTCTCTCACGCGCCTCCTCCCCGCCTCCCCGAACAATCGCCTGGTTTCCGGGTCGTCAAGGAGCGAGTTCACTGCGGCCGCCAGAGCGCCCGCACTCGCCGGGGGCACGGTAAGTCCCGTCATCTTATCCACAGAGACGAAAGGAACGCCTGTATCCAACGATGTATTTACGACCGGGACGGCTGCAGCCATAGCTTCCAGCTGGACGATCCCGAAGCCCTCACTTCTAGCTACGGACGGAAGCACGAAAACGTCCGCCGCAGCGTAATAAATCCGGGTGTCGGGTACGGCTCCGGCGAAATACACCCTCGCTTCCAGGCCCAGCGCGGCCACCTGCCTCTCCAGTGCCGGCCGAAGGGGCCCTTCGCCGACGATGATCAGCGAGCCCTCCACACCCTGCATGGCTTCGAGGAGAAACTCGAAGCCCTTGTAGTAGACCAGCCTTCCCACTCCCAGGACAATGCGCGGGCCGAACCTCTCCCGGATAGCTCGGATCTCGTCCTCAGGCTGCGGCTCTGAAAAGTGCGCAAAGTCGATTCCGTACGGCACGACATGACATCGATCGCGGAACTCCGGAAGAATCGGACTGTTGTCGACGTGCGCGGGCGTAGCCACGAGGATGGCCTCGGAACGGCGCAGGAGCGCCTTGAGAAGCGGCCTGAAGATTCGTTCCAGAAACTTCTGCCGGACCACATCGCCGTGATAGCTGCAGACGATGCGGGCACCGCGTCGGCGCATAAGGATGAGCAGGTTGGCCCAGGGGTTGGGGAGATGAAGATGAATGATGTCCCGGCCGGACAATACACCCCACAGACGGGGATTCACCGGAGCGGAGGCAAGGGCCAGCCATCGTCCCAACCGCACCACGGGCACCCCGTTGACGACCTCGCGAATCGTTTTGCGGCTGACGTTCGAGACGGCCACCTCGAGCTTGAAGCGACCGGCGAGCTTCTCGCTCAGTGTCTGCAGATGCGTCTCGATACCCCCGGTGTGCGGAGGGTAGTACTTGCCGATCTGCAGGACACGCAGCGGCGGCCGCCGATCGCCGTGCCGTGACGTATTCACCGGCGGCTCAGCTTTCGGGAGGAGCTGAGGCCATGGTCCCGCGAAGGGTCTGCTCGACCAGCTGAAGATCGACTCGGACCATCTCCTGGATCAGTTCGTGGAAAGAGATCCGCGGGCTCCAGCCGAGAACGCCACGGGCCTTCGCGGAATCGCCGACGAGCAGTTCCACTTCCGCCGGCCGGTAAAAGCGCTCGTCCACCTTCACGAATTTCTCCCAATCCAGGCCGGCCTCCGCGAACGCAATTTCGCAGAACTCCCGAACACTGTGCGTCTCGCCGGTGGCCACGACGTAATCGTCGGGTTCCGGCTGCTGAAGCATCAGGTGCATGGCCCGAACGTAATCGGCGGAATGGCCCCAGTCACGCTTGGCGTCGAGGTTGCCGATCCTCAATTCGCTGGCCAGGCCGTGCCTGATTCTGGCAACCGTACTGGTGATTTTCCTGGTCACGAACTCGAAGCCCCGCCTCGGGCCCTCGTGATTGAAGAGTATTCCGCTGCAGCAGAACATGCCGTAGGCCTCACGATAATTGCGGGTGAGGTCGAATCCCGCCACCTTGCTGATCCCGTAGGGGCTGCGGGGATGGAATGGAGTGTTTTCGTTCTGAGGAATCTCCCGGACCTTCCCGAACATCTCCGAGGAGCCCGCGAAATAAAAACGGGTGGATGGACTGGCTTCACGAATCGCCGCCAGCACGTAATGCGTGCCGTTTATGTTGGTATTCATCGTCGAAAAGCCATCGGCGAAGCTCTCGGCCACGAAACTCTGCGCGGCCAGGTGGTAGCACTCATCGAACTGATGGTTTCTGAACACGTCGAAGATGCTGGGATAGCTCTCCATCGTCGCGGCATGAAGCTGCACTTTGGAGAGCAGGTGCGTGATGCGGCCGAAACGATGCTCCGGTGCTTCCAGACCGACGCGGCGAACGATGCCGTGTACTTCATAGCCGTTCTGAAGGAGATGTTCGGTCAGATAGCTGCCGTCCTGACCTGTGATCCCGGTAATCAACGCTTTCTTCACTACAGATTTCTCCTTACCTCGATGGTCGTCAGGGTGGTGACGACAGCGCTACCGCTCCGCAGAAGAACTGATGAGCGATCCATAAACTTCCGAGTATGACTCCGCCACGCGCTCCCAGGTGAAGGCCTGCGCATGCGTCAGGCCTCGATCGCGGAACGCGCTCCCACTCCCGGAACGCAGCTGCTCGAGAAGGTCGTCAACCGTCTCAACCCACCCCTCGACGCTGTCGTCCCCGGCGTAGATCGCGGCCTCTCCCCCCACCTCGCGAAGGACCGGCAGGTCAGAAACAATGGCCGGCGTTCCGCAAGCCATCGCTTCCAGCATGGGGAGCCCGAAGCCCTCGGCCGAGGAGGGGAGCAGAAGCACGTCGGCACTCCTGTAAAGCGCCGCCAATCGCGACGGCTTGATGAACGGAGCAACGTTGATCCTCTCTGCGATGCCCAATTCCTTCGCCAGCGCCTTCTGGCCGGGCGAGAATGCTCCGCCAACGCGAACCAGCCGGACATCCGGAAAGAGGACCGAGAGCCGGGCCACGATGGCCAGAAGATGCTCGATCCGTTTTCGCGCCATCGTGCTTCCAACGTGAAGGATATTCAAGCTCGCTGAGCCGCCGGAGGAAAACATGGCGCGGGCGGCCTCGTCGCGCGCCCCATCCGGCTCCGGCGAGCACGCCGGATGGACACCCAGAGGGATCACTGCTGTCCTCGTCTCATCCAATCGTACGTTTGAGAGAAACTCACGCCGCACGGTTTCGGTATCGAAAACGACCCGTCCCGCCTTCAACATGCCCCCGAGAACCCGCCGCATCATGGTCCGGAACCAGAGCGGCCGGGGTCCGAAGCCGGAATCGAACAACGACCGGAAGGCGTCGAGATCATGGCAGGTGACGATAGTCCGATCCGCCGGAAGAGAATGTACGAGATGAGCGTAACTGTGATCGACCACGTGATAGACATCCGACGAGCGCGCTCCCTTCAGGAGGCGTGGATAATCGTGAAATCGGTTCAAGGCTCGATCGAGCATGAATCGGGACCCGCTGGAAGCCGCGGCGGAGCTGAAGCGGCGAGTCATCGGCGGCCGGATCAGCCGCGCATCGAGTGGAGGACGCAGCGAGGAAAGGTTCGCGGTAAGCATGTCCGCAACGAGATCCATACTTGGCCACTTCTCCTCGAGAAGATCAGCGAGGATGGTCACCGACAGCGGGACAGGACTGGATCCATCACGCATCAGCGGATGACTCCCGCGACAATGCAGCCCGGAATGCCGTTCGTCTCGATCGTCCGATGATCGCTCATGATTCACTGACAACGTTCCGCAGCGTTTTTTTTAACTCTGAGAACGCGGCATCCCGGCTCCAGTTGGCAATAACGTACTGCAGGCCGGCCTGCGTCATCGCCTCCGTTTCGGGAGACCGAGCGAGGGCGCGGCGGATTGCAGAGGCCATTGCTTCCACTGCCCGTGGCGGAGTGAGGAGAGCATACGGCGGCAGGACGCGCCCCATGCCTCCGACATCCGTAGCCACAACCGGCGTCCCGCAGGCCAGCGATTCGAGCGGCGAGAGACCCAGTCCTTCTTCGAGTGAGGCCTGCACGGTCACGTCGGCAGCCCGAAAGTAGTCTGCCACTTCGAGGATGGGATGAGCGGCCGGGCGAGCGATCACCCAGGATTCCGCGTCGCTTCCCAACTCGCTCCTGGCCAGTTCGAGAAACTCTCTCCACCCTCCGCTCAAATTGAGCAGCACGAGATCGACTCCCTGTTTTCGAAGCAGCGCGCACGCCGCCAGTGCTGTCTTCGGATCTTTCTCATGGCTGATCCTGCTGGCCAGAAATATGAGAGGACGTTCACCGGGGAGATCGTGGAGACGGCGTAGACCGGCCCTTTCGGCCTTGGATGCGGGGCGGAAGATCGTCGTGTCCACCCCGTAGTAGTGATTCGGACCGGTGCGCCCACTGAACTTGCTGACGATGTCCTGAAGGTATGGACCGAGGGCCAGACTCCTGGAAGAGAGGCGACCATTGATGGTCATCAGCGCTCCGATGACAAGCTCACCCATGATGGAGCGCAGCCGGCCCAGGGGACCGTGCACGGTCCGGCAACGAAAGTATTGCAGCGGTGGCATGGCCATGTACGTCACAACCGGAACGTGGCGAAGCCGGCCGGCGACGTTCGCGTTCAGGGAACCGCGAAGCATCTCCTGAGAGAGAATGACGTCAAACTTCCCGGCGATACGCAGCAGGGTAGCCAGAGATCGCACCTGGAACGCGGCCCTTCCGCCTCGAATGCGAATGACGTCGACGGAAACATCGGCCTGCGCCACCCTCTCGGCGAGGCCGCTATCGAAGTACTGCCGCTCCGGTACGATCATCGTCAATTGCGAAATCTCCGACAAGCCGATGACAAATCGGATGTCGGTGTATCCTTCGACGAGGTAAAGCAGCTTCAGTGCGCGCGGACGATCGTCGTTCAAAAGGCCACCTCGGGCGCCGTCCCCACTTTCGCCAGCACTTCGCTGAAAAACCCGAGGAGCCGGTCTACATGGAGGTCCAGACCGTGACGTCCGGCGACGGTTCGGGCTCCGGCACAAAGCATCTGATAATGCGCAGGCGATTCGAAGCAACGGACGATGGCTGCTGCCAGCGACGCGGCAGAAGGTGGATCTGCACCGGCCAGATGCCCGCTGATTCCGTCGCTCAGCCACTCGGGGATCCCACCCACGTCGAACGCTGCCGCTGGCAGTCCCAGAGAACCTGCCTCTACGCCCACGAGGCCGAACGGCTCGGGCCAGATACTGGGCACGATCAGAAGATCGTGTGAACGGTAGGCTTCGACCTTTGCCGCGCCGTCGAGCCACCCGCTGAAACGAATGGACACCTCAGGGAGCCGCCGCTCCAGCATTGCGGACTGACGTTCCCAGTCGCTGCGCAAAGTACCGTCCCCGGCGAAGGTTGCTTCGATTGGCGCTGAGAAAGCCTGGCGAAGAATCGGAAAGGCCTCGAGAAAAATACCGCCGCCCTTGAGGTCTTCCATCCTTCCCATAAATAAGAGTCGAAGAGGATCGCCGCTGCGCCAGGTACGTACCGGCGGTGTGAGGCTCTCGAAATTCGCCGGCAGCGGCAGGGTCTTCGGTGCCGCCTCTCCGGTGTATCGCGACATTTCGCGGCACATGAACTCCGACTGCGTCAGCACGAGATCGTAGGCGCGGAGATGTACCGAGCGTTGCTTCTGAACGGCGAAGAGTCTGGCCATGGTCACAGGATTCCAACCGCCGCAGCGGTGCGGGTAATAGTGCAGAAGGCACTTCAACCCGAATACGCGATGACATGGCCGCATGGCCGGAAAGCTCGTCGTCTTTCTTCCGCTGATGCAGGCACCGACATAGCTGTGGACGAACAGCACCGCGGGCGCCACTTCAGAAAGCAGCTTCTCGACGTCCGGATCGAGTATCTGATGCACGTAGATCACATCCGGCTTCCACGCCTTCAATGCCGCGATTGCCTGAGAGACTCCGCGAAGGCCGGCATTGAAATTCAGTGAAGGGTCCGCGGGAAGGGCGATCTCGCCGCGGTCATTGGCCGGACCCTCTTCCGAAAAAAACGCCAGCGAATGACCCCTGGCACTCAGTGCTGGAATGAGTGTGTCGAGGTACGACTCCACTCCCCCGAAGAGTCCGTTTGACCAGTTGGCTATGGCAATTTTCAAGGCGTGTCCCCGGACCGGGAAGAATCGCCGCCGATGACCACCGAGCGGAACTTCGCAACGAGAGCTGACGGTTCGAACGTTTTCCGGAACAGCGCTGCCGATCGTTCTCCGGCCGCAGCTCGCTCCTCGCCGCTGGCCAGAAGTCTTGATGCTGCTTCTGCAAAGGCCATTCGATCGCCTGCAGGCGAGAGGGTGATTCCGGCCTCTTTCCAGAGCGGTTCGGTAAGCGCGCCAGTTGTCGTGACCAGCGGGAGGCCGTGGCGCAGCGCGTTCAGAGTGCTGGTTCGCCTTCCGCTCACCCCATCAGGATAAGGCTGCAGCATCACATCGCAGGCCTGAAGAGCCAATGAAAGATCTCGCGCATCCACGGGCCCGGTAGCATAAAGCCGCGCAGCGAGTGCGGGGACCCTCTCCAGGAGACGGGCACGCAGTTCCTCACTCGATTTTCCGATCAGAAGGACCGAAACCGACGGATCAGTCGACAGGTTTGGGAGCGCCGCCTCCAACATGCCGTCCTCGATGCTCGTCCCCAGCCCGAGGTGCCCGGCGATCACAGTTCCCTCGGCACCAAATTCGCGTCGAAGCGACTGAACGGCGTCCACGTCCTCGATGACTGGAGCGCCACTGATGATCGGGAGCCAGAGGAGCGGAGTTTTTCTTCGCAGCAGATACGGCTTGATCCTGGTCTCCCATCCGGGGATGACCATCCAGACTCGGTGAGCGGCAAGAAGCAGTACGGTCATCATCAGCCGGTGCATTACGGCAAGCACGTTCTGCCGGATCCCTCTGCCGAAGGGCATGGATGGTTCGTGGACGAAGAGCTCGATGACATCGCCTCTCCTCCGACGTGCCAGAAGCCACGCACAAAAGATCAGGTTCATGGACCACATCCCGTAACCGTGCGGAACCCACTGCACGACAAGGTGCGTCGACGGAGCGATGGCATTCAGTGCGGCGCCGGCGCGACGAAGCCTTCGGGGCGAGAACTGCCCCAGCTGCCGGTGGAGTTCCAGGCCATGCTCCATCCGGGGATCAACCTCGTCTCCACTCGTCCAGACGTGAACCGAATCTCCGAGCTTGACGAGTTGTGCTGCCAGAGCGGCCGTATGCTCTGCGATCCCTCCGATGTCAGGCGGATACTCGCAGGTGATCAAGTGCCACTGACGCGCGGATGATCGGGGCTGCAAGCGTCACCCGATCAGGAAACGGTCTCGAGCAGAACGACGCCCATTTCGCCGAGCGGATCCGCCTGCCCTGACAGCGGAACCGCGCGCAGATGAGCGTGAGCGAGGATTTCTTCCATCGCGGCACGCGACGACCCCGAGATCTCCCAGAGCGGAGGATGCATCTCGACGATGAGGGTCAGCCGCCCTGCGCCGGCGCGAATGGTCTCGATGCCTCCGAGAATGGCCGACCCCTCGTAGCCTTCAATATCCATCATGATCCAATCCGGGGTGATTCCGGCGGCGTTGCAGAAGGCATCAATCGTGGTCGTTCGCACTTCCAGACTGGAATGAACTTCGGGACGCTCCGGATTGGGTGTGGACAGCCTGCTGAAACCTTCGCGGTCCGCGGCCTGGAATGTCGAAGTCCCTACGACATCGCTGACCGCGTGCGGAACGATCTCGATCCGCGATGAAAGACCGTTGCGCCGGACGTGGTCGGCAAGAACTTCACGGACGATCGGATTCGGTTCGAAGGCAATGACTCTGCCGTCCGGTGCGGACCATTTGGCCATGCCCAGAGCGTACACACCGACGTGCGCGCCGATGTCCAGCGAGACATCGCCGGGCTTCACGCGGTTGCGGATGAACTGGTAAACCGGGGGTTCGTAGACCGGAGGAAAATAGCCGCGCTGCTTCGGATCGACGTAGTAAAAGTCCAGACCGTTGACGCAGCGGAGGTAGCCACGGCCCCCAGTGACACGTTCCAGGAGCCACTCGTAAAAAGGCCGCGCCCAGCGAATGAGCGCGCTCTCCCTACCGACCGCCCCGCTGATCGTCGCCGCCAGATCCTGAAACGCTCTCGAAGCTTCGGCCAAGTGCTGTTTCCTTCCCTCTCCTGCCGCCGGTTGCTCGCCGGTAAGTCTGCAGCGTCTGCGCGGCCATGCTGGCGATCGTGAACTGCGAAGCCCGTTTGCGGGCCCGATCGCGAAGCGATGCGTTCAGGGAATCCTCGCCCAGTACCCGCGCCATCGCACCAGAAATTGCGGCTGGATCAGCAGTTTCGACCAACAGCCCGGAGTCGCCGACAATTTCTTGCATCGCCGAGGCCTTCCGGGCGATAACGCAAGCGCCACACTTCATGGCTTCCAGGAGAGGAAGGCCGAATCCTTCGTAAAGAGAAGGAAAGACGAAGGCCGCAGACCGCCCGTAGAGCAGAGCGAGCGTCTCGTCCGAGACCGGTCCGGTGAGCACGATGCGTCCTGCGATACCCAGAGCGGCGGCGCGCTCACGCCATAGTCTCTCCCTTTCGGGATCGACGGCGGCGCGGCCGAATAGTACGAGCACAGAATCCGGCCACGAGCTCAAGTTGCCGGCGAACGCCACCATGAGCGTCTCGAGATTCTTCCGCCGCTCGAGGTTGTATGGAGAAAGGATCCATTGTCCTGAAACCAGGCTCGGGTGCTTGCGAACCAATTCGTTCAGTTCCGCGGTTTCCTTCGCACCTTCGCCGCCGATCCCGGTGCCGAGGTGAATGATGTCGATCCGATCCGCGGGCACGTGCCAGAGCGCTGTTAAATCAGCAGCCGTCGTCTCTGAAATACTGATGAGCCTTTTCACTCCCCTGCGCACCGACCACCGGTATTGCCTCCACTCTCGCGAGGAGCGCGAAACCTCATACTCATCGAAGAGCTCGAACATCAGATCGTAAACCGTGGCCACGATCGGAACCCGCGTAAGCAGGGGAATCATCGTGTGCAGCGCATGAAAGACATCGGGACGAAGCGAACGAATCAGCGATGCGTACCGCAGTTGGCTGCCATGCCGGCGCCACCCTCCTTCGTTGCGGATTCCGACCCTCGCCCATCGGGAGTTGCCGCCGAACAGTGCCGCAAGATCGTCGGGGGCGGGACCCGGCGAGCCGAGAAGCACTACGTCGATCTGCGCTCGCAACTGATAGAGGCCGGTGAGGAGGTCGACGAGGTAGCGACGCTGGCCGGCGTGCCGGAGATTCTCGAAAGCGCTTCCGTCTATTACAACTCGGAGGCGCCGTTCTCCTGCATCCTTCTTCAACGTGCATCCCTGGCGTTCATGGCATCACACCCCGAGGCGATCAGGCCAGACTTCGCAGGACCTGCGAGTAGCGAGCCGGCAGCCGTTCCAGGAAAAATTCTCCAAGCGGTGACCTTATGGCGATGGAGAACATAAGCAGACCATACACGATCGACACGCCGGCGCAGATCAAGGCCACTTCCAGAAGGTTGGTAGCGTTGAAAACCCCAGGCATGGCCGCTGCCGCTGCAGCCACGAACACGAATCTGATAAACCATGGCCACAACTCGCGAAGCGTCTTCGAAAGGGTGACACCGGTGTCCCTTCCCAGTGCCAGCAGGTTCGCCGGGAGGCTGACAAGACAGACTCCGATAAGAGATCCGATGGGCGCACCGATAATGCCCAGAGTTCGGATCAGGGCAATGGCCGCCACAAACGTGACCACTCCATCCGCAAGACCGGTGACCGCCAGGCGACGCTCGTGACCGAAGGTGAATACCGTGTAGGCCACGGTGACGTTCCAGTGCCTGACCATCATCGCCAGGAGGATGCAGATGGTCACTCCGAAACCGGCGTACAGGTTCGGACCAACCCAGAGCCGGACGAAATCATCGTTCACCGAGAGCACTACGGCGAACAACAGCCCGCTGATCATCAGCACACCCTGCGAAAGAGCGGTGCAGATCTCGGCCAGTCGTTCGCGGGCAGCCACTGCACGCATTTCGGCGAGCGCTGGTCCGGCAGTGTGAATCAGAAGCTGCGGCTGATTGGCCAGAACATTGGCCAGCTTTCCCGTGCAGACGTACGGAACGACGGCCGCCGGGCCGAAGAGTTTTCCGATGATGAGGATGTCCGCACCGCTGAGCAGTATCTGGCCGATCTGGTTGATGTTCACCCAGATGCCGCGGCCCAGTTGTGAACGCGCCATCTCCCAACCATCGAGATTCGTACGAAATGACAATCGCTGAAACGATCGCCGCGTGCGAAACCACCAGAAAAAGGACGAGAGAACCTGGCCGGCAATCCAGCCGATGGCCAGTGCGTAGAGTCCGAAGCCCGCCAGCACAAGCAGCACCGTCACGATCAGACCAAGGGCCCAGCCCACAATCTGCAGTCTGGCCAGAAAAGCGAGATCCTGAACACCCTGAAGCACGCCATGGAAAATCCGGAACGGAAAGAGGATCACGAAAGCACAGAGAACGGCCGCCAGAGGGTAGCGGAGAGGTTCCCAGTCCGCGGGCATCAGGAACCAGATGGCCAGACTGGCCAGGGCCACGAGCGGTGTCTGTGCGAGAACGATCTTCTTTGTCGTTCCCAGAAGCCTTCCCAACTCGTTCCAGTCATTTTCAAGGCCGGAGCGGGCGAAAAGATACGCCACTTCGCGCGGCAGAATGGCGATCACTCCCAGGTCCATCAACAGCAGGTAGGCCATGATCTGCGTGGCCACGAGCCAGAGGCCATAGGTGCTCTGGCCGATCATCTTCAGCAGAAATGGCGTCAGCCACAGTCCGGCCAGAGCGACCAGAAACTGATTGAGATAGCCGAAGCTGATTCCCCCCAGGAACTTTCGCGTTCTGCTCATGAAGAGACGGGCAACTGCCGGAAATCATCCGCCGACTCGTACGCCACTTCGATCAGATTGGCCATGGTTTCGGCCATGCCGTTCCAGCTCTCCTTCTGCACAGAGAGGGCAACCGTGCGAAATCGCGCGCGCCACCGATCCATTTCTCCACTCCAACGACGAAGCATTCCTGCCAGTGCCTCCGCGTCGTCCGGATCGGCGAGCAGCAGTTCCCGATCCTGGCCAGTGTAGCGTTCGGCCACCCCGGCCGATTCCGAAACGATGGCCGGAAGGCCTCGGGCCAGGGCCTCCTGTACATTGAGACCGTAGGACTCATAGTGAACGGGGCTGACAAGAATGTCACTGGCAGCGAGGACGCGTCTCACCTCGCCTGTGAATCCGAGAAAGCGCAGTCGATCGGACAACCCGGCTTCCGCGGCCAACCGCTTCCAGTGCTCGAGACGCGATCCGGTCCCGGC
>JBDTRY010000118.1:0-11112 GCA_039931435.1 Acidobacteriota bacterium
GGCGCAACGTCGGACGCGGCGTCAAATCCGAAAAGGATCGCGGCCGATGGGGCCTTGGAAAGGCCGTGTTCTCAGTTGCCTCACGTGTGCGAACAGTTTTCGGTCTCACAAAACGAGCGGACGACGGGCGTACCCTGCTCCTCGGGCAATCCGTTCTCCGCATTCACAGCCTGGACGGACACAAATATTCACCGTACGGCTTCTACGGACACTTCAGGGGCGAGCTGCCGCTACCCATCGAGGCATCTCCCCTTTCCGAGACATTCCAGTCCGATTTCCGGATCACGCGCAGCGGCGAGCCCGGCCTTTCCCTGGTCATTCCCTGGTTCCGGCAATCCGAGATTCCCGTCGATGGGTTGATTCGTTCACTCATCAGCCAATACTTCTACCCGATTCTGCGCGGGGATCTCGTCGTTGAGGTCGAATCAAAAGACGTCCAGGAGACGCTAGCCGCGAAAACGTTGCAGAAAGCGATCAAACGCTACTCCGACGCAGGGAGCGGGCGTGACTCGGCGGCACATCTCTGCCAGCTCACTCGCTGGGCACTGAGCGTGGAGCCGGAGGACTACGTCATCCTTCGTCCACCGGACCCGGGCGCTTCGCCGCGCTGGACCGAAGACTTCGTCTCGCCACAGCAGATGCTGGCGTTGCGCAGTCGTATCGAGAGCGGACAGCCGGTCGCGCTTCGTGTGCCGCTGGCCGTGAAACGAAAAGGGCGCACCGCCCTCTCGTTCTTCAACGTTTTCATGCAGCGCGACGACCCTCTCAGGCGTGGCGAGCATCATTTCATCCGCCGGGGAATCACCATTCCTGACATTCGCTCCAATCGCCAGAAAGCGGTACGGGCGCTACTCGTCGTGGACGACGAGGCCCTGTCCGGCCTTCTCGGTGATTCCGAGAATCCGGCCCATTCCGACTGGTCCGAGCGAGCCGACAAAGTAAAAGCAAATTACGATCACGGCCCTACGACCGTTCGCTACGTCAAGAACGCCATCGAATACCTTGCCGGGATCCTGCTCCAGCCGCCGCAGGCACCCATACGCGATCTTCTCAGCGACTTCTTCAAGATCACCGCTCCGGAGAGCGGACGTCGAACAGGTTTAAAGAAGAGCCCGCCCTCGGAGCCGGTGCCCGTGATTCCTGCCGTCCCCCGTAGCCTGAGGCTTCAGCCGTCTCAGGGCGGCTTTGTCATCACTGGTGACGGGGGCGAGGGCGGCGCTGGCGAGGCCTTCCGTCCGGTTTCCTACCGCGTCGAAACTGCCTACCGCGTCCGCCACGGCGACCCGTTTCGGCGCTATGACCCGCTGGACTTCGCCATCGGCGAAGGCAGCGTACAGATTGACGAGCGATCGCTAGAAGTCTCGAAGATTGACGGGAACAAAATCGAGTTCACATCGACCGCTTCCGATTTCCGTCTGCAGGTCGATGGCTTCGATCCTCACCGCGATCTGGTCATCCGCATCGAAGAGGAGCGGCAGGATGCGCCGTAAGCTCAACTTCACGAACCGCAAACCGATCGCCAGGACGCGGGTTCAGATCGCTCTTCACCGTGACGACGGCGTGCTGGCCTTCGATGCTGAGATCGACCTCAGTGGGCTGAAACTCGACCCCGACTCGATCGTCCTGGTGGAGGCCTTCTACCGCACGTCGATCATGCGCTTTCCCTGGGGAACCGTAGGCCGGCCGGTCACGCCCGACTCCCGCTCACTTCATGACATCGATACCGATCGCGTCGTGCACTTCAGGATCAAGGTCGTTGCCGGGGATGGCTCCGGGAGAATCGTGGCCATGGCCGATGACATCACGGTGACCGGCGGCAGCGACGGCATGAACGAGATGAGCCTGCTGCCCGTGAACTTCGTCGAGCTCGGAGAGTTGCCGTGGCGTGTGGACTTTGGAGTTTCCGGAACGACACTGGAGATCAACCGGAGCATTGATGACGTGGAGACGCTCGTGCGCAGTGACGCACGCGTGGCCGGATTGCTCTTCCCTGCAGCGGCGCGGGAGATCCTCGTACGCATCCTTCTCGTTGACGGGTACGTGGTCGACGAAGAATCCGAGGAGTGGTGGGCAGGGTGGATGCGGTGGGCGGCGGCGTTCGCCACGTTTCCGCTACCGGCAGAAACGGATCCCGACGGCAGGCTGCTGTGGATCGACGACGTTCTGCGGGAATTCTGCGCCCGCCACGAATTCTCGAAACAGTTCAACAGCACCGTGGAAGCCGGGACCACCTGATGCCGGTTCTGCGCTCGCTGAATGAAACCGGAATCGAGCGATTCAGGCAGTTTCTGCGGCTGGTGCGGGGAGGGCAGTCCGTGTCCTCACCCGCGTTCACATTTGACGATATCTGCGCCCTGCCGGTAAGTGCCACGATCCGGGTGGAGCAGAAGCAGTTCGCCACGAAATTCGAGATGACTGCATACCTGCAGCGGGTTCTCGAGAAGGTGGACAGGCCGGATCTTCTCGAGGATGCCGGGCTGTGGAGTTGGCTGGCTCTGTTCTACTTCGATCTCATTGCGCCGGAGCGCGGCGGCCAGCGACGGCCGCGCGAGGACTACCACTACATTCTTGTTTCAGGAGGGGATCGCGCCAGCGGCTGGTATTTGAACCGCCATCTCATTGCCGGACCGTGGGAGCTGTTCCGCCGTCACGGAATCCACTCGCGGGTACTCCTCAGTGGCTCGCCGGACGAGCACGGAAAGTTCATGTATGACCTGGCCTGGCGCACGGATCTCGTCTCCAACCGCGGGCTGCTCGAAGCGGTGGACCGACTCTATTTCGACGAAGAAGCGAATCGACCGAAACGGGGAGCGACCTCCCGAACGATCCCCGGAAACCTGCGCCGGCTGATCGCCGTACTCCAGCAGCTTGATTTCAATTTCGACCTGCAGGGAATGACCGCACAGAGAATCCTGGAGCTGCTGCCGCCGGAGTTCGATCGCTGGAAGAAATGACACGAGCCGGGAGCGAGAAAACAATTCAAGCGCACTTCAGGCTGACGTACAAGCCTTGACGCCGCAGGCGTGACCTGGACGCCGGAGGAGTGACCTTAACGCCGCAGGCGTGACTTGACGCCGCAGGCGTGACCTTGACGCCGGAAGCGTGACCTTAACGCCGCAGGCGCGACCTTGACGCCGGAGGCGCGACCTTGACGCCGGAGGCGCGACCTTGACGCCGGAGGCGCGACCTAGACGCCGGACGCGCGACCTTGACGCCGGAGGCGTCACAAAAATTAGCCGGGCGGTCGCCGCAGCGACCCCGGAATCCCGCCGCCATCACGAACCCATTTCGCCGCACCCCGGAGGGGTGCCGGAAGAACGCTGGCTCATGACACCGATCACGAACCTGTCAGCGCTTCAACGATCTCCCCGAACCGCTCGCAGTTCGCCTCGCTAATGGTCGGATTCTGAACGCTCCTGGTCGTGCCTATGCGTCGATAGCCCTTGAGACGAGGCACCACTTCGATCCACATCTTCTTCGATCGCATGACCACGACCAACGCTCCTCGGTCCAGCGCAGTCTCCACGAGATCGAACGAGTACTGCTGCGACGGGACCCGCAGCTTCCCGCCCCCGAACCTCACGCTGTGGTACGGGAACAGCTCCACACAGAGGACGTTCTGCGCCACGCGCATCGCTCCGAACTGATCGATGAGCGGACGAAGCTTGCGACTCCACCATCGATGTCCCGGCCCATCATTCGCCGGATCGAGAAGAAAGAATGGATAGGGCTGCGACTCATGCCGCAGGCACTTCCGTGATGATTCGACGAACTGCGGCAGTTTGTGAAGCTGGAGATCCTGTTCGGTAAATCCTGGATTCAGATTCAGCAGCACGACCGGAGCGTCAGGCGATCCGAGAAACGGCTCCGGCACGATCTCTGTCCGTATCCGGTGCTGCTCCTGCGCGTGTGCGTTGAACGTCTCGATCGCCGCACGATCCGAGTCGAGCACATACGGCGCAGTCGGCGGCAATGTGAGCCATGGGGTATGCATCTCGAATCTCCTTTTCGCGTTCCAGGAATCGTCGCCGGAGCCCGACGCCTCCCAGACATTGGAAGATGGGAAGCATCAGGAGCCCGCTACCGGCCAGTACTGCTCATCGGCCGGCAGGGTCAATGGCTTTCCGTCAAACAACAGCAACATGGATTGCTCTCCCGATCCAGCGGCGAACCCAGTGGGTAGCTCAACGCGCACGCGATATTCTGAGTCATAGCGCAGGATTCGTGCGTCGAATGCACGATGATGGGTTGCGCAGAGACTCAGCCCCTCGTTCACATTCAGCGTATTCTTGGCATCGCGATCGGGAATGATGTGCGCGGCATCCAGCAACGGCCGAAGCCTGAGAACACAGACCGCGCAACGCTCGCGGTAAACCTGAAGAATTTGATTCCTGAACTTTGCCTGATGCAGGCGCCTCTCCACCTGCGTCACGACGTACTGCTTATCGAGTTGTGCAATCTGAAACAGCGCCTCGCTGTGCCGCTCGACAATCTCAGGACGGTGACCGGAGAGATCGACAAGAAACTGCCGATCTGAATCGCTCCAGCCAGCGATGTAGACGGGCGCGAAGACTTCGTATTCGGGTTTCGGTTTTCCCTTAAGCTGCAGAAGGTAGACGAGTGGCAGTTCCCTCTCTGCGCACTGCTTCAATCCATCGTTCTCATAGTCCCGTCCAGCAGGCGCGAAGTCATAGAGAATCTGACTTCCACCGATCACCTCATCCATGTAAGGTGAAGCGAGCGTGGATCGGATCGAGATCGGCTCGCTCAATTCCTTGGGTTTGAAGACACCCTGCGCACCGCGCAGAAATATCCACTGGCCACCGGAAGGAAAACGCGCCAACTCCGCCTCAGGGACCGCAACCCACTTCTCGCGCAGTGACAGCGCATACGCGATCGCATCCAGCCGAATGCGGATCTCAGGAAGCATAAGGTGATAGTACCTGGTCAGGAGAAAGAGGGGCCACATTCCACTTGATTCGTGCCCGGAACGAGATGAATTGGAAGTCAGTCCAAGGATCAGAAAAGGCGCGCGCTCGTCGTTGCAGACTTCCTTCCCGCCGCGCGAGGAGAGGGTCAGGTGGAGGGCCTTTGTCGAACTTTGAAAAAAAGAATCAGCCGTCCTCTTAATTCTTCAGTCGAAATCATCCGGGTCGGCGAAAGGTGTTCTAGAGTTGCGCGCAATCGACGCCGGAGGCGTCGCAGACATTAGCCGGGCGGTCGCCGCAGGCGACCCCCGGATCATGTAAGCCCCTCTTGGAAATGCTGAAGCACCCCGGAGGGGTGCCAGAGGCGAAGCATCACGAGCTGTCGCGCTACACGCACGGCCGCGCGTTCGGCCCATCCCCGCCCGCCCGGAGTGAGATGAACTACGAATTACGATGAAGAATTCAGAATGAAGAGGGACATGCGTTCCCGAAAACCTCCCTTCTTCCCGCGGGAGGGCGCCAGGGGTGAGGGTCCCGCTTGCGACGCATCCGTGACGAAAATCATGAAACTCGGCGCTGCCGCCTGAGCAAGAGAGTACTTATAAGAACGGCGATCAAGTCATCGACCCTTTTCCCAAGGACGTTTTATCAGTTCACGATACGTCTTCCACTGTCTGCGTCGTGGGTTCCAGACCAGATCAGTGGTGGCTATCTCCTTTCGCCACGCCCAATCGTGAATAGTTTCCAGACTTTCTGCGGAAATCTCCTCATCTAGAAAATTTCTGACCACCCATTTGCGGTCTTCAGCCGGAGGAATTGAAGTGAGACCGAATAAATTCTTTCCATCCCTGATCGTCGCATCTCTAATAGCTAACAACTTTTGGCGAATGGCCTGATCCGGACTTTTTGACATCGTTCGTGCTGCTTGAAGAATGCGATCTCGATTCTCACGAAGCACTTTAATATGCTTCAACGGGAACTGGAGCCGGCCGGAAGACAAGATGTAGTGAAGCTGGCGCTCGCCAAGCAGACCATCAACGTCAGCGTCTGACAACTTGAAATAGAGTTCCCAGCACTTTTCGCACTCTTTCGAATCGTCTCCCATTTCATGCAGCATCGCCATTTCTGCGGCCTCGGGAGCTGTCGAATCGAAAAGGAGAACATTCGTGACAGCGGTGAGATATACCAACCTCTGTTGAATAACCGGGTTGGGGTCGTCAATAGCTTCCCGCGCCGCATGAAGAATACGATCACGATTCTCTCGAAGCACCTCAATATGCCTCAATGAGAACTCCAGCCGAACGGTAGACAAAATGTATTCGAGTTGGCGGTCACCACGGAATCCGTCGTCATCCGGGTCGGACATCTCAAAATATCGGTCCCAGCACTTCTCGCAGTTTTCAGGATGGTTTGTTACCTCGTAGAGCAGCGCCATCTCCGCATAACAGCGCGTATCTCCTCGCTGCGCTCCCTCCTTGAAGTGACGTAACGCTACGGTGAGGTCTTCCTTCTGTCCCTCGCCGCGCAGCGCCATTTTCCCCAGATAGTGAAACGCGCCGGCATCGCCAAGCTTGCCCGCCTGCCGAAATAAACGTCTGGCCTCCGCAAAATCCTGCAATTCTCCATCGAGCCCGAAGTAATGTCGTTCGCCTTCAGTGAGTGCCGCTCTCCCTGGCGAGTGTCCTTTAACAGAAGATTCTTCATCGATGTCGCCTGCTTCTGACGGTGAATCGTACGGATAGGCTTGGCGAGCTTTACGATCGAGCTCCTTCGCTTGAATCATTGCTTCGACTACGACATCGAGCGGAGCCGTGAAGAACTCCCGGCTAGCGCTCAAGCGATAGCCGGCTCTCTCCAGTGACGTGTGCACGTACTGTTCGGCAGCATCGCAGTCGGTGAAAGCCGTCTCGTATGCGAGCAGAAATGGCGTAGGAACGCCCGTCGCCGCTGAGAGTTCACTGACTCGGTTCTTGGCGGATCTCGAAGTTTTACCGACCTTCAGCAGGCCGTCCATCGCGGGATTCACCAGCACATAAAGAAATCCGGATTTCAAATCTCTCTCCGAGCAACACGCTCACGGTCCGCATGGCGCGACATCTGGAAACTGGCATTCAGTCCGCACGACACTCGCTGCATCTCGCCAACCGCGCCCGATGGCGTCACGCACTCTCTTCATCCTATTCAGCCCGAGGTCGAAGTGGCAACTTTTCCAGGTGATCACTGAATTGAGAGTTGCCCGGGACTCCCAGGCCGCATATCCTCCAGGAACTCCGAGCCCGGCTCAACACCACTGACGAACAGAGAGTCCCGTGCCCTCGTGCATGCCACGTAGAGCAGATGTCGTTCCGTCGCGTACACATCCTCGAGGTCGGATCCGTCCGCCGCGCTTTCGATCCTCTCCTGGAGCGGGATCACGTCTTCATCGCACGCCATGACCGCGACCGCGCGGAACTCCAGACCCTTGGCCAAATGCATCGTCGTGACAGACAGCTCGCCGCGATGGGTGTCCATCGCCTCATCGAGAATGCGATACGTTGCTCCGACCTCACGAGCGGCGGATTCGGCGCGCGGAATTTGAGCCGGCGAGCGGACGAAGACGGCAATTTCATGCGGCTCGTAACCGTCCTCGAGCCGCTTACTGATCCATGCACCTACCGCAGCAGACTCATCCTCCTCACTCTGAAAGGTCTGGACCAACGGCGGCGGGCCGTTGAAGACGGAGATCGTGCCGCGGCGGTCCTCAACGATTCCATCGACGTCAGCAATCTCCGGAGCGAGGAGTCGGTCGGCCTGGCTGCGGATCTGGTGCGAGGTGCGGTAGTTGACGCGCAGGCCGGTGGAACGGCCGCGGATCTCGACGCCGAGACTGCTCCAGGAGAAGGGCTGCTGAAAGATGCGCTGCCCGAGATCACCGGCGAAGAACAGGCTGTTCGGGCGGCCGCCACCGAGCGCGGCAAGGAAGCGCAATTCGGGGACGCTGATGTCCTGCGCTTCGTCGACCACGATGAAGTCGTACGGATAGCGCCCGCTCTCCCCGACCTTCGTCGCCAGTCTGCGGAACATCCCCGCCTCGGTGATGAGACCCTCGCTCGCCAGTCGCGTGCGCACCTTTTCGAAGATCGACCACAGCGTGGCGCGCTGGTTCTCGGGCAGGCGCGTGCGGCGCCCGAGGCGCTTGACGTCACGGTACTCCTCCCAGCTCTCGAGTTGCCATGCGTCGACGACGCTCGACCACTCCGTCCAGACGAAGTGCTCGCCGAACTTCCGCCCGGCGTCGTCCGAGACGGCCTCACGAAGGAACGCACGGATCTGATCGCTGGTGGCGAGGTTCGGGGCGCCAAAGTTGCTCGCGTAGAGTCTCCGCCCGATCGCGCCCATTGCATGCACTTCCAGTCGCTCGGCAATGCGCGGCTCGTTTCCGATCAGATAGCGGAGTCGGAAACGCAGCGCATTGGCCAGCGTGTCGGAGAACGTCGTCAGAAGTACACGCGCGTCGGGATTGCTTCTCGCCAGCCACACCGCGCGATGCAGGGCGACGATCGTCTTGCCGGTGCCGGCGGAGCCGGAGACGCGAGCCGGACCGCTGTAGCTTCGCTCAACCAGCTCGCGCTGCGAAGGATGGAGGAAAACCGTCCATCGCTCCCAGGGGAACTCGAGTGCGCGCTCCAGCTCCTCGACGCTCTCGATGGTACGAAACCGACGCTGGGCGTCGGGGTGTTCGAAAGCCTTCGCATCCAGCTGAGTCCTGACGGTACCTGAAGAAGCCCGGACTCGAGGTGCGCTCGAAGACCTAACGGAATCGGCTGTTGCCCGGGGACTCACTTCACGAGCAGCGAACGGGCCGGCCTCCGCCAGCGCAACGGCTGGAAGCCGCGGCGTCTCTCCAGTGGCCAGCTGGAGCAGCGCCTCGGCAGCCTCGCCCGGCAGGTGCTCGGTCATGTCGAGGAGCGTGCTCTCGGTCGCCTCGCGGACCTGATCGATCCACTCCGGTGGCACCCCGTATCGTAGGAAATCCCCATAAGGGACATCGGCGAAGAGCGGCCGCGGAGCGGGCGCCTCCGGCTCTGCGTAGACGTAAGTGGGGACGACGACCTCCTGCACCGTTTCGCGAACCTCGACGAGCTGGGCGGCGCCGGTGGTGGGATGCCGCTCGATCTTCCGTCGCGCCGCCCAGCCATATGCCTCTTCGTGATGGCCGACGTAGCAGAGAAGGAGGCTCTCCTTCGTGCGATGGACGATGATGCGCATGTCGCGATTGACACGCACGGACCAGAAATTCGGATCCCTGGAACGATCGAGACGGTGGTACTGCATCCCCGGGTTTGATGGATCCAGCTGCAGATCGAACGCCGTGGTCTTGACTGCCGTTTGCTGAACAGCGGTCAGAGCTGCGAGGCTGTCGGTGAAAGTATCCGCAATCCTGAAATTCATCCGCTTTCCCATTTCTGGCCCAGGAGCGCCCATCAGCCGTATTGTTCAGTTAGAACAGGTTATATCCGCATTCAGGGAGATCTCGCCAGCCTGCCGCTCCGAAGTGCGAGTTATCGATTCAGCTGGCATCAGTTATGATTCGCCATGGGCTCGCTCTCCGGCGCCTCCTCACCACGATGACACCATTTGCGACATCCTCTCTCCGTGAGCAGGTTGATCCGACGGATCAGCATCTCACACGGCGCGGCAACGGCTTGACGGACGCCTATTTTTCGGCCGACGTCGAAACGGATGGACCCATACCCGGGCCGTACTCGATGCTCTCCTTCGCGCTCGTATTCTGCGGAACGTATGACGGAAGCGAATTTCAACGGCCGCGACGCCTTGAGTCACAGCTCTACCTGGAGCTACGACCGATCTCGGAGAACTTTCAGCAGGAAGCTCTCGACGTCAACCGGATCGATCGCGGGCGATTGCGATCAGAGGGCGCCGAGCCCGAAGCGGCGATGACTCACGCGGCTGAATGGGTGCGCCACGTCGCTGGCCCTAGTCGACCGATCCTTGTGGCGTATCCCGTCAGCTTCGACTGGACCTGGCTTTACTGGTACTTCATCCGCTTTTCGCGTGCCGGATCTCCCTTCAACCACTCGGGCTGCTTCGATCTGAAGACTGCATTCGCCGTCAAGGGGGATCTGCCGATCGCCCAATCCGGCCGTGACCAGCTCCTTCCGGCGCTTCGGTCTCATCGTTCGCATACACACCACGCGCTCGATGATGCCGTCGAGCAGGCTGAGCTCTTCGCGAACCTGTTCGAGTGGCATGGCAGACGTTAAGATCCCGAAAATTCTGCGTGCGCGGAAGAGTCTCGCTCGCGAAAAGGTGGAAGACCTCAGGCACGGTCTGCTAAAGGCTGGTGTCGACGAACTGCTCGATTCCAAGGCCTGCGTCTATCTGACCGGCTCGCTGGCGCGAGGAGAGGCTTCCGAGCAGAGTGACCTCGACATCTTCATGTTCAGCGATATGGAGGTGGACGAGGACCGCGAGGTGCATCAACTTCTCGATCCACTCGATCTGAGCCGGCTTCAGTCCAAACTGATCGATGTGGCAAACGAGCTCGGCTTTCCTCCATTCTCGAATGAAGGAGAGTACCTGGTCTTTCACAGCAAGTCGGATCTGGTGAATAAGATTGGGCACCGGGACGAGGACTACACGAACATTCTGACGGCGCGGCTCCTTCTACTTTTGGAGAGCACGCCCATTCTGGGAGAAGAGCTCTACAGTCGAACGATCACTCAGATCATCGGATCCTACTGGCGAGACTACGAACGGAACGAGAAGGCATTCCTCCCGGTTTTCCTCACCAACGACATCGTGCGGTTCTGGAAGGTCCTGTGTCTCAACTACGAAGCCAACTCTCCTCCCGAAAAGGATCTTCTGAAGCGACGCGTTCAAAACTACAAACTCCGACACAGCCGCCTGCTCACCTGCTTCTCAGCGATCCTACAATTCTTGTGGAGACTCCGAGATGGGCCCGCAATCTCTCCCGAGGAAGCCGTCCAGGTCGTGCAGATGCAGCCAATCGAAAGACTGATCGCCATTGCTAACGAGCCGAACTGCTCACCCGAAGTCCAAGATCGCGTACATTCGCTGCTGGAACAATATGCGAGATTTCTCGAGCACACGACAGGCGAAAAAGGTGAGGTCCGAGCACGCTTCGACGACGAGTCTTTCCGCGCTGAGCGTCGAAGGGAAG
>JBDTRY010000119.1:0-11081 GCA_039931435.1 Acidobacteriota bacterium
TATCGGGAAGCGAAGGCCAACAACCTTCAGCCCGAATTCGTGGCGGCAGTGGTTCAGACCGAGTCCCACTTCAAGCCGAATGCGGTGTCGCAGGTTGGCGCACAGGGTCTGATGCAGCTTGTTCCAAAAACCGGACGGTGGATGGGGGCCAGGAATCTGATGAATCCCGCAGAGAACGTGAAGGCGGGCGCCAAGTATCTGAAGTACCTCACTGAGCGCTTCGAGGGCAATCAGGAGCAAGCGATTGCCGCGTACAACGCCGGTGAGGGAACGGTGCGGAAGTTTCAGGGAATCCCTCCGTACCGGGAAACTCAGAATTACGTGCAGAGGGTTCAGGAATCCCAGCAGGATTTTCACGAGCAGGTCACTGGCAGAATCGCCGAGTTGAGGACGGTCTCCGTTTCACGCTGATCGAGCCAGTGGCGGCGGCCTTCCACGACATCGCCATTCACAAGAGGAATGTGCTGAAATAGGTGCGTGCGCGGATTGAGGGTCATTGTCGGCTTGATCACGATGGGAATCATCGTTCCCTTCTCTCTCTGCTTTCTCCTGCGCCTCAACGAGCCCGCCCAGTTCTTCACAATCGCAGTTACCTGCTTCGTAGCCTGGGGAGTGGCCGATCTCTGCGCGAGCATTCTCATCCAGCCCAGGCTGGAGAACCGCTCCCCCACAGGAGCCCTGAGAAAATGGGAAGAGGGCAAAGCCGAGTCGACCGCGGACGAGAATTCTTTACCGGGTAGCCCGGACCGGGATCAGAAACTCTGAGATTCGTCAGCCTGGCTTCTTCTGTTGCCAGGGAAGCACCCATCGCTCCTCGGCCACGTCGAACGGCGGGAGCTTTACTTCCTTACCCTGGCGTTCGAGCTCGGAGTACTCCCAGAGCTTCGAATACTTCCAGAAGGTGTAATAAACGTGCATGCCTACGACGATCAGTCCCCTCGTGCCGTCGAGAAATCCGAAATTCAGAATGTAGTCACGAAGGAAACGGACGACGGCGTGCCCGATGATGCGGTGGCTGCGCGTGCGCTGCCCTTCCACATAAAGCTGAGCGCCCCCCCATACACCGTACCGGGTCATCTTTTCGATCATGTGATCGAAAGAACGAACATAGAAGTGCAGAAGCTTGCGATGCAGCAAGCCCGTGGAACCGTCCACGACCAGATCGGCGTGCACGCGGCGGTTCGGATACCGGGCGTGCCGGCGATGAAACAGTCGCTTGACCCGGTCGCGCTGCAAGCCGCCGTAATGCACTTCCTTCCCCAGAACGAAATTGCGCCGCCCGACGGCATAGGCCCAGAACTGAGGATTGCCACTCAGTACCTCCCCGATTTCGTCGCGCAGGGAGTCGGGAACGCGTTCGTCGGCATCGACCACAAAGACCCACTCATTTCTGGCGCGGTCCATGGCGTAATTCTTCTGGGAAGCCGACCCCAGCGACTGTCGCTGCTCGACCCGGACATCGGGGAAACGGGACCGGACCAGCTCCACTGTGCCGTCGGTTGAGTGGGAGTCGATCAGGTAGATCTCGTCGGCCCACTGCACAGAGAGAATGCAGTCACTGATCTGGTCCGCTTCGTTGAGCGTATGAATGATTACCGTTACAGAAGGGGCAGCCATGGTTGAGAATACGGAGCCGGATCAGAGTGTGTACTGTTTTTCCACCAGCACCCGCGCCCGCCGGTCCCGGATGTTTCTGATCTCCGATTCTATTTTCGCATCAAAAGGTATTTTGCGATGGCTGGCGTAGATGGGGATGTCGCGTTCGATTTTCGGAAGCTCCTTTTCCAGAGTTTCCGGCGTCAGGTGGCCGCTGTCGAAGGCGAGCTGCTGGTAGTCGTTCGGAAACGACGCTTCCGTGACGACAGCCAGAACGTTGTCCGTGCTGTTGGCTTTTTTCCAGATCTGAGTCGTGGACGAGGTGTCTCCCGTGAAAACGATGGCCTGGCCGGCGATCTCCAGGATTACGCCGGCGGCCGGCACGGAATGGTTGACGTTGACAGCGGTGAAGTAGATGTCGCCGATTTTCGTGCGCTTGCCGCTGACGATGGCCCGGTAGTTGATCGCCGGTTTTCCCGTCTCCGGTGAGAGGATCTTTTCGAAGTCAGGCCACACCTCTCCGTTGAACACGTATCCAGTCAAGCGCTCCATGACCTCGCGGGAGGCAATGATATTGAGGGGCGGTGCGTTGACATTGAAGCGGTTCACGATCAGGTGTGGCAGGTCACGGATGTGGTCGGCGTGGGCGTGGGTGATGAAGATGGATTCGATCCGCGACTGCTGAGCCAGACTCAGCTTGGAGGTCATCGTGCCGGCATCGACAGCGATACGGTCTTCAAGGAGATAGCCGGTCAGATTGTGCGTTGCATCAGCGGCTCCATAGGCACCAAGTACCTTCAGTCGCATCGCACGCTCGCGTTTGCTGTCATGGCGTGCGCCTATTCTTGCAGTGAGCGGGACCACTGTCCAGCAATGTGAAGAGGCTCACTGCCGGACACAACCGGCAGAGGCAGCCGCGGGATCAATCCTGGAAACGGCATGAAAACAACCTCCCATACCGGCAAGTCTCACATGGCACTCTCACCGTTTCATCCCTCCGTGCGGCGGTGGTTCGAGGATTCCTTCGCCTCGCCGACGGCGGCCCAGACGCTCGGCTGGGAAGCGATTTCCGGCGGTCAGTCCACGCTCATTCTCGCGCCTACTGGCAGCGGCAAGACCCTGTCGGCATTCCTCTGGTGCATCAATCGCCTCATGTTCTCTGCCGAGCCGGATGCGAAGGAGCGGTGCCGCGTCCTTTACGTTTCTCCTCTCAAGGCTCTGGCTGTCGACGTGGAGCGGAATCTCCGGGCTCCGATCGCCGGGATCGCCAACGTGGCCGCCGCAGAGGGCACTTCCTTTCACATCCCTACGATTTCCATCCGCTCAGGCGACACTCCTCAGAGCGAGCGCGCCCGCTTTCTGCGCCACCCCTCGGACATCCTCATCACCACCCCGGAGTCGCTCTACCTCATTCTTACCTCGAACGCCCGCGAGCTTCTCCGTTCCGTCGAAACCGTGATCGTCGACGAGATTCACGCCCTCGTTCCCAGCAAGCGAGGATCGCACCTGGCGATCTCTCTCGAGCGTCTGGAGAAAATCTGTTCCCATCCACCGCAGCGCATCGGGCTCTCAGCGACGCAGCATCCCCTCGAGGAAGTAGCCCGATTCCTGGGAGGAGCAATTCCTGCCGTAGCTCACGCTTCGATTTCAACGAATCCGCTCGCTTCTGACGAGACGTCGCTCGTCGAACTCGAGAACGAATTCAACGATGGCGGGCCTCCTGCGTCGTTTCGCCCGGTGACGATCGTTGATACCGGAGAAAAGAAACGACTCTCGCTCGTGGTCGAGGTTCCCGTCGAAGACATGCAACAGCCCATGCCCGCTTCGATCCCCAGCGGACCTGCCTCTTCGTCAGGACGCGGAGTTTCCATCTGGCCGGCGATTCATCCCCGTCTGCTGGAGCTCATCCGCGCGCATCGTTCCACGCTCATTTTCGTGAACAGCCGGCGGCTGGCCGAGCGGCTGGCCGCAGCGCTCAACGAACTGGCCGGTGAAGCGATCGTCAACGCCCACCACGGTTCGATCGCCCGCGCCCAGCGCACGGAGATCGAGGATCGACTGAAGTCCGGTCTGCTCCCGGCGCTCGTGGCCACATCCTCGCTCGAGCTGGGAATCGACATGGGAGCGATCGACCTCGTCATCCAGATCGAGGCGCCGCCATCGATCGCCAGTGGCATGCAGAGGATCGGCAGAGCCAGTCATCAGGTGGGTGCGGTCAGCGAGGGGATCATCTTTCCGAAGTACCGCGGCGACCTTTTGGCCTGCGCCGCCTTGACGGAGGCCATGCACAGCGGTCGGATCGAGCCAATCCGCTATCCACGAAACGCTCTTGATGTGCTGGCCCAGCAGATCGTGGCCATGGTCTCCATGGAGGACTGGACCACGGACGATCTCTTCACCACACTTCGCTGCGCTGCTCCCTACGCTGCGTTGACGCGATCGATCTTCGACGGTGTGCTGGACATGCTCTCCGGAGTCTATCCGTCCGACGAATTCGCCGAGCTTCGACCACGGCTGACGTGGAACCGGCTGGAGGACACCCTGAAGGCAAGGCCCGGTGCCCGGCAGGTGGCGGTGCTCAATGGCGGAACGATTCCGGATCGCGGGTTGTACGGAGTATTTCTGGCCGGCGCCGAAACGGGTACGGCCCGGGTCGGTGAGCTCGATGAGGAAATGGTCTTCGAGTCCAGGCGGGGAGAGACATTCGTTCTCGGGGCCTCGAGCTGGAGGATCGAAGAGATCACGCACGATCGTGTGCTGGTCTCGCCCGCTCCGGGGCAGCCGGGGAAAATGCCGTTCTGGCACGGCGATTCGGCGGGCCGGACCGTGCAACTCGGGCAGCGTATGGGAGAGCTCATCCGCATGATCGCTGCCGGCGATGCGGATGCATCGGAGCAAGCCCTTGCCAGAGAACACGACCTCGACAGGCTGGCAGCCAGAAATCTCGTGCAGTACGTAACGGATCAGCGTGCAGCTGCCGGGACCGTTCCGGACGATCGCACCATCGTCATCGAGCGCTCCATGGACGAATTGGGGTCGTGGCGACTTTGTCTCCTTTCCCCTCTTGGCGGAAGGGTGCACGCGGCGTGGGCCATGGCAGCCGTGGCCAGGGTTCGCCGCGAGACGTCCCTTGAGGTGGAAAGCATGTGGAGTGACGACGGATTCATCATCCGGTTTCCGGAGACGGAGGCACCCCCGGATCCGCTGCTTCTCGTCCCTGGCTCGGACGAGGTTGAGGATCTCGTGGTGCGGCAGCTCGGAGGCAGCTCACTCTTTGCCGCGCGATTCCGGGAAGTGGCCACGCGTGCTCTTCTTCTGCCGCGGCGCGGCCGGCCGGACCGCCGCTCTCCTCTCTGGCAGCAGCGGAAACGTTCAGCCGACCTTCTCGCTGTTGCCGCGAGGTTCGGATCGTTTCCCATGCTTCTGGAGACATACCGTGAGTGTCTGATGGACGTTTTCGATATGCCGGCACTGAGGCAGCTCCTGAAGAGCATCGAGAACCGGACCATGCAACTCGTCACGGTGGATATGGACCGGCCGTCACCATTCGCCGGCTCGCTCCTCTTCCGTTACGTGGCGAGCTTTCTCTATGACGGAGACGCTCCGCTGGCGGAGCGCCGTGCCCAGGCGCTCTCCATCGATCAATCGCAACTGCGCGAGCTGCTGGGCGAGGCAGAGCTTCGGGAACTGCTCGACAGCGAAGCGATCGAACTGACCGAGAGACGCCTGCAGCGAACGGATCCGGAGTACCAGGTTCGTCATGCAGATGGCATCCACGACCTTCTGCTCTCAATAGGAGATCTCAGCAGTGATGAGATCCGGGCCCGTTGCAGCGCGCCGGACTCCGATGCCATGGTTGCAGAACTGCTCCTGGCCAGGCGTGTCATCGAAATCAAGGTTGCCGGTCAACCCAGATTCATCGCCGTCGAGGATTCTAGCCGTTACCGGGACGCGCTGGGCGCTCCGCTTCCAACAGGCCTTCCGCAGCGGCTGCTCCAGCCGGTCGCGGACCCGCTGGGAGACCTGCTCTCCCGTTACGCCAGAACGCATGGACCGTTCACCTCCCTCGAGGCCGGCCAGCGCTTCGCCCTCGGACGCCAGACCGTGGAGATGGTGCTGCAGCACTTCGTGCAAAGCGGACGAATCATCGAGGGCGAGTTCAGGCCCGGTGGAACGCAACGAGAATTCTGCGATTCGAATGTTCTGCGCGCTCTGAGACGTCGTTCGCTGGCGGCTCTTCGCCACGAAATAGAACCTGTCGAGCCGAAAATTCTGGGCAGGATGCAACTATCCTGGCAGGGAATCGCTGGGCGTCGTGGCGGTCTCAATCCTCTGCTGGAAGCGATCGAGTCGCTGCAGGGCAGTCCTCTGGCAGCGTCGATCCTCGAAACGGAGATCCTGCCTGCCCGGCTGGGTGGCTATTCGCCTTCGGATCTGGATACTCTCTCGGCAGCAGGGGAAGTGGTCTGGATCGGCCTCGAACCTCTCGGCGAGCGGGACGGCCGGCTCGGGTTGTATCTCACGGATTCCGTTCCACTGCTTCACCGGTCCGCTTCCAGCGATCTTTCGCTCAGTGAAAAGGAAGAGGCCATTCTTCTCCATCTGCGCCAGAGCGGAGCGTCGTTCTTCGCCTCAATTCACCTCGGAATCGGTGATGGATTTCCTAATGACACGATCACCGCTCTCTGGAATCTGGTCTGGCGCGGATTCGTCACGAACGATACATTTCACGCTCTGCGCGCCTTCACTCGGGCCAGGAGTCGCAAGCGAACTGCCGTCGCCTTTCGTTCCCGACGCGGAGGATCGACGCCTCCTGCCGGAGAAGGACGATGGTCGCTCATCGAATCGCTCCTTCTGCGCACTCCCACCCCCACAGAAAAAAGCGCTGCCCTCGCGCAGCAGCTCCTCAATCGCTACGGAGTTCTCACCCGAGAGGCGGTGGCCGCGGAGAACATTCCGGGAGGATTCAGTTCTGTGTACGAAGTTCTGAAGGGGATGGAGCAGAGCGGACGCGTGCGACGTGGCTATTTTGTAGAGGGTCTGGCCGCAACGCAGTTCGCTATTCCGGGAGCTCTGGACCTGCTGCGATCTTTGCGCAACGAAAATGAAGACAATCAGATCGTGCAGCTTGCCGCCACGGATCCTGCCAATCCGTACGGGAGCAGCCTTCGCTGGCCCCAGACTTCGGACAGCGGCCGAGGTCCGACGCGGACCGTCGGGGCGCGCGTCATTCTGGTTCAGGGTATGGCGGCCGCATACATCGCCCGTGGCGGAAAGGAGATTTCTCTGATGCTTCCCGAGAACGAGCCGGAACGTTCGCAATTTGCTGCTGCTGTGGCGAAGGAGCTGGCCGAGGGGGTGAACAGCGGAACTACGCGAGCCACTCTCATCACGGCGGTCGACGGCGTTGAGGCCTCACAGTCGCTCCTGGCGCGATTCCTCGTCGAGCAGGGATTCGTGTCGACGGGAATGGGGATGCAACTGCGCCGGACCGTGGCCAGCTTGAATGAGCGCTGACAAGGACGGCATCCCATGCCTGAAGGGGACACGATCTTTCGCGCGGCCCTGCGCATGAATGAAGCGCTGGCCGGCGCCTCGGTGACCGGCTTCCGTTCCGTGCTCCCGCAACTGACCCGAGTGCACGACGACTCTCCACTCACCTGCCGCACCGTCGAGGCAGTGCGCTCCGTGGGAAAGCATCTCATCATCGATTTTTCGGGCGGGCTGCATCTGCGAACGCACATGCGTATGAGCGGGAGCTGGCACCTCTACAGACCGGGCGAGCGATGGCGGGGGCGCGCTGTCGATGTGCGCATCGTCATCGAAACGCCGAGCTTCGTTGCTGTGGGATTCTCCATTCCGGTGGCTGAATTTCTAACGGACGCGACGCTGTCGAGACAGAGCGACCTGCAAGCCATCGGACCGGACGCCCTTGCTCCCTCCTTTGATCGTAATGAAGCGGCAGGAAGAATCCGGTCCCGTCCCGAACTGGAGATCGCCGAGGCCCTGCTCAACCAGCGGCTGATCTCGGGTGTTGGGAACGTTTTCAAGTCGGAGATTCTCTTCGTCTCTGCGATCAATCCGTTTCGTCTCGTTGGAACTCTTAGCGATGAGGACATCGAACGCATTCTGGCAAACACGGAGAAGCTCATGCGATTGAACGTCGGTGACGGCAGCGGACTCCCGGGACGCTCCACGACTGGACGTCTGAACCCGCGGGAGAAGCTCTGGGTCTACTCGCGGGCCGGGCAGCCCTGTCTCCGCTGTGGAACAACGATCGAGTACGCGAGGCAGGGCCGGGATGTACGCGGCACGTGGTGGTGCCCCCAGTGTCAAGGCGTTCGCTGATTTCCTTGCCCATACTCGCTGCATTCGCTTGTGAGAATCGCGCTCGCGCATGGAGAGACGGCATCCTGCCGTCCAGACCGGCGGCTTCCAGCCGCCGCGTTCCCGGGAAGGGCGGCGCGGGACGCCGCCCGTCCAGACGCCTGGAAGGCGTCGCTCCGAACATCGATCGCGCTCGCGCATGGAGAGACGGCATCCTTGCCTTCCGGACGCCTGGAAGGCGTCGCTCCGATGTCGTCGTGGATTGCACTCCCCGAGCCGGCAACTTCATGGAGTGCTGTATCCTTCGCACGTGCAAAAAACGACCAAACATTATGAAATTGGTGAAAAACTCGGAGAGGGCGGAATGGGCGTCGTTTACAAGGCTCTCGACACTAAGCTGGCCCGCCCGGTTGCCCTGAAGTTTCTCTCTGCCGCCCTGGGCTCCGAGGATAGTGTGCGCGAGCGTTTCATGCAGGAAGCACGCGCCGCTTCGTCGCTGGACCATCCCAATATCTGCACCATTTTCGAAATCGACGAGAGTGAAGATGGCGAGATGTTCATCGCCATGGCCTTCTACGATGGCGAGACGCTCGAACAGATCATTCGCCGAGGTCCGCTGGAAGTGGAGCGGGCCGTGAATTTCACCACGCAGGTGGCCCGCGGACTTTCCGCTGCGCATGAGGAATTGATCATCCATCGCGACGTCAAGCCGGGAAACATCATGATCACCGCTCAGGAAACCGTGAAGATCCTCGACTTCGGTCTGGCCAAACTCGCCAGCCGGGCAGGGCTGACCCGACCCGATTCATCAATCGGCACTCCGGGATACATGTCCCCCGAGCAGATCAGAAGTGAAGCGGTCGACCATCGCACCGACATATGGGCGCTGGGGGTGGTGCTCTACGAAATGGTCACTGGTAAGCTCCCGTTTCCCGGGGAGCGCGCCGAATCGATCATCCACTCCATCCTCAGCACGGACCCGGCTCGCATCTCGTCCGTGCGGCCAGGACTGCCAGCCAAACTCGAGCGCGTCATCGCACGCATGCTGGCCAAATCTCCAAGAGCACGCTACGAAAAGATGAGCGAGCTCATCGCCGAGCTCCAGGACCTGCAGGCCGACGTGGATTCCGGAAGCCGTACAGTCCAGCGCGTCGCTGAAAAAACCAGAAAGTCCATCGCCGTGCTTCCCTTTGTGGACATGAGCCCGCAGAAGGATCAGGAGTATTTCTGCGACGGGATCGCAGAAGAGCTTCTCGGTGCCCTCAGCCAGATCGGCGACCTTCACGTTGCCTCCCGTACATCCTCGTTCCAGTTCAAGGGAAGCAGCATGGACATCCGCGATATCGGAGAGAAGCTGAACGTGAAGTCGGTTCTTGAAGGGAGCGTGCGAAAGGCCGGCGATCGAGTGCGCGTCCAGGCCCAGCTCATCAACGTCGCTGACGGCTACCGGCTCTGGTATGAGCGCTACGACCGGGACATGGAGGACATCTTCGCCATCCAGGACGAGATCGCGCAGAACATCGCCGGTGCTCTGCAGGTCACTCTCGTGGGCAAGCAGCAGCCGCAGCAGGAGAAGGCTTCAGCGAAAGAGGTCGAAGCCTACGAGTACTACCTGCAGGGGCGTCAGTTCTTTCACCAGCATCGGCGCAAGGGTTACGAAATCGCCCGGCAGATGTTTTCAAAGGCCATCGATGTCTACCCTTCCTATGCAAGGGCCTATGCCGGCCTGGCCGATTGCAGCTCCTTTCTCCGTCTCTACTTCGGACACGGCGACGAGGCCATCGCCGAAGCCGAGGAGGCCAGCCGCAAGGCGGTGGAACTTGAACCCGATCTGGCCGAGGCCAGGGTGGCCCGAGGCATGGCGCTTTCACTGACGAAAAATTATGAAGAGGCCGAGCGGGAACTGAAGCGGGCCATCGAGCTCAATCCCTCGCTCTTTGATGCTCATTATGTTTACGGCCGCGTGATGCTTCCTCAGGGGAATCTCCGCGAAGCGGCCGCGCATTACGAGAAGGCCTGTGCCATCACCCCGGAGGCCTTTTTTGCCTGGCTGCTGCTGGCAGGGATCTACCGGGGCCTGGGCGAGGATTCGAAGGCGAAGAACGCCATGATCGAGGGGATCGAGGCGTCCAAGAAACATCTCAATCTCCATCCGGAGGACACGCGAGCCTGGACCCTGGGTTCGGCGGCTCTGTCCTACCTCGGGGAACCGGAAAAAGCCAATGAATGGGTCGAGCGTGCCCTGGCCATCGATCCCGACGAGCCCATCATTCTCTACAATGCCGCCTGCACGTACGCTTCGCTGGCAAAAAACGAACAGGCGCTCGACTGCCTCGACCGGGCCATCGACCTCGGGTTCCTGGCCGGTGCGAAAGACTGGATTGACAACGATTCCGATCTCGATCCGATCCGCGGGGAACCCCGGTTCAAGGAGATCGTGGCCCGCCTGCAGTAGAGGGATGGTCTCGGCGGAGGAGGGAAGGGGTAACGCCCATGGGCAGCATGAGCGGGAGAGCTCGATCGGGGAACACTATGGCCGGTTCACAAAAACTCCTTGAAGCTCAAACAATACCCCGTATCCGCGTGATGCGCGGTTCCTCCATTGCCCTTGGTCCGGGGAAAGTGGCTCTCCTCGAGGCCATCGCCCGCACGGGTGCTCTGGCCGAAGCCGCCCGTAGCCTTTCCATGTCTTACAAACGGGCCTGGGATCTTGTGGAAACCATGAACGCCGAATTTCGCGACCCGCTCGTGGTGACGAAGGTGGGAGGGGCGGGGGGTGGCGGTGCGACGCTGACGGACACGGGAGCGAAGGCGTTGCGGCTCTATCTCTCGATGAAGCAGAAATCCGAACGGGCCATCGCAGGTGATGCCCGGCGCCTGGAACGACTGCTCCGTTGAGAGTGGAAATTTTTCCTGAGGTCGAATGTCCATGTTCGGTTCGGTCTCGCAACGGAGAAGGTTGAAGAGATCCTTCGGTCGCCGCTTGTAAGAAACTCACATGGCGTCCTGTAAGGTCGGCTCTGGAGGTTCAACAAGCGATGCTTCGCAAACGCGTCATTCCGAGCGTGAACGAGGAATCCCAGAGGGGCGGGTGGTAAGCGCTCCAGGGATCGTGCCCCCCGTCCACTGGGGTCCCTCGCTCTCGCTCGGGATGACAA
>JBDTRY010000120.1:0-10918 GCA_039931435.1 Acidobacteriota bacterium
CGTAGCGGGCGACACTCCGGATCACGTCCAAATAGTCTCGTGGATCGAAATGTCGTGAGGATGAAGGATCAGAACGAACGTTAACTCCCTGGTTGAAGCCGGGATCGCGGTTGTGTCGCCCGCTACGCGGGCTTTGCATGGGGCGGCGACGACGACCCCCGGCTGAAGCCGGGGGCTAAGGTTGTGTCGCCCCGCTACGCGGACTTCGGCGAATGCACGCCTGTCATGCCCGGAGCAACAGCGGCAACGCTGAACCAGAGTAAAACAACTCTATCCCGAGTTGAGTTTCTTAGAGCCTCGCCCACCCTACCGGTTCGCGTACTGCTTCTCGTAGTACGCCTTGAACTCGGCGCTCTTCTCTTTGATCGAACGCCACCATGGCTCGTTCTGAACATACCAGGCGATCGTTTTCCCGAGCGCTTCTTCGAATGGAGTGGAGGCCTTGAATCCCAGTCTCTCCAGCCGGGAAGAGTCGAGAGAGTAGCGCCGGTCGTGACCCTGACGGTCGGCGACGCGGCGGATGAGGGTCTCCGGTTTGCCAGTGCTCTCGAGGATCATGCGCGTGATATCCCGATTCTCCAGCTCGTTGCCACCGCCGATGTTGTAGGTCTGGCTGTTCTCGCCGTGCTCGATGAGAAAATCGACCGCGGCACAGTGGTCATCAACAAAGAGCCAGTCGCGAACGTTGCGGCCATCGCCGTAAAGCGGTAGCGGAAGATCGTCGATGGCGTTGGTGACGAAGAGCGGAATGAGTTTCTCCGGATATTGAAAGGGACCGAAGTTGTTCGAGGCCCGGGTGACGATGACCGGAAGCTCGTAGGTCTGCGCATAGGCGTAGGCCATGCGGTCACCACCGGCCTTCGACGCCGAATATGGGTTGCGCGGATTGAGAGGATCGTTCTCCGTAAACGATCCGGTATCGATGGAGCCGTAGACCTCATCGGTCGAAATCTGGATGAAGCGCTTCAGTGCCGGGGTATGTTTGCGCGCTTCTTCCAGGAGCACGAGCACACCGTGAACGTCCGTGGCAATGAAGGTGCCGGCCTCCATCAGCGAGCGGTCCACGTGTGTTTCGGCCGCAAAATTCACGACGACGTCGGTTCCGCTTCCGTCCACCCCCTTGTAGGCCTCGGCAACGGCTTCCGGATCGGCAATATCTCCCTGAAGGAAGCGGTAGTTCGGCTGGCCCTCGTACTCGGCGAGGTTCTCCCGGATGCCGGCGTAAGTGAGTTTGTCGAGGTTGACGACCTGCGCCCCCTCCCCATACTTCGTGAAGAGAAAACGAATGAAGTTCGATCCGATGAAACCGGCGCCGCCGGTGACGAGATAACGCATCTTTACCTTCCCTGACCGCTCTGATTCAGCCTCTCGGACATCGTCAGCAGGATCTCGTTCTGCTTTTCCAGCAGCGTGACGATCTGCCGGTCGTAGCTCTCCATGCGCGTTTGCGAGGCGCGGGAGTTTTTCATCCACACGTAGCAAAGGACGGCGATGGCGATCACCCCGGCCAGAATGACCACCGCAAACAGCAGGGAATCGAGCACTGGACCTCCGAATCGGCGTTCTCTTCTAACATGGTCCGTTGATTGTCACAAGCTGGGGATCCGGCCATCGCCACGGGACGGGCAGAGGGGTCAGGCAGAGTCCGGCATCCACCTTGCTACTCCCCGGCCTAAGCACAACAATGATCAATCACTCGGCAGAGAGAGCGAACCCGGCCAGGAACCGGCGTATGCTCGAGCGACTGGTGTCGCGGGACGAAAGCGCTCTGGCAGAGCTGTACGACGAGCACAGCACCGCCGTCTTTACGATCAGCCTTCGCATTCTCGGAGGCGAAAAGGAAGCCGAGGCCGTGCTCCTGGAAACGTTTAGATGCATCTGGAAAGATCCCACACGACTGTCGTCATCGGGCGAGGTCGCACCCCAACTCGTGCGCAACGCCCGGGACCTCGCGGTGGCCAGGCTCCGGGAGCGCAGCCTCTCGGCCGCCCCGGCAAACACGGACGCCGAGAATCTCCGTCAGGCCAGCAACCTCGGTGTCGTCTCCTCCGCCCACGACAGCGACACGCGGAATCCTCTGAACCTGCTCGATCCCGCACGCCGTCGTCTTCTTGAAATGGCCTACTTGCGCGGTTACAGTGTCAGCGATCTTTCACGCGAACTGGGCATGCCGGTCAAGGACGTGCGCACCGGCATTCACGATGGAATGGCCGAGTTGCGGCTGGGGTTACCCGGCGCAGACGGAACTGCGAAATGACTGAATCTGAACTTCTTGACTTCGCAGCACTGGCGGCGCTCGGCGTCCTCGAACCCGACGAGGAGCGACAGTTTCAGACCGCGATGGCCCAGGCCGGCGACGAGCTCCGCCGGGAAGCAGCTCGCTTCGTCGAGGCAGCCGCACTGATCGGACAGTCACCCGCCCCGGTCGCTCCTCCTGCCCGCCTGAAGCAGGAGTTGATGACCCTGATTTCCGCCGAGCGGGCCAAGGCGCCGCGGAGACGAGTCCTGCGGCCCGGAGAGAGCCCATGGGTTGATAATCCGCAGGTGAGCGGCGTGCACGTCCGCGAGCTGGCAGCTGAATCGGAAAAAGGTTACGTGACCCTGCTCATGAGAATGGATCCGGGCACGGTCTATCCAGCACATCACCACCACGGCTCCGAAGAGTGTTACATCCTCGAAGGGGATCTGTCGGTTGGGCCGGACCACTATCGCGCCGGCGACTTTCTTCATGCCGATGGCGGAACGGATCACGCGGCGAACGCCACCGCAACGGGCTGCCTGCTTCTCCTCGTCGTCGACCGCCGCGATTACGCCTGACCGCGTACGTTTCGGGTCGAAGATCGAGCGAATGAGCCCATGGCGCCCTCGGTCGGCTGATCAGCGTACCGCGAACTGAACCTCACTTCACGACGACTTGCACGTCGCTGGCAGGCACGGCGAGATTGTCGACGACTGCTGTCAGATCGGAGTCCTGTTTCGTCAGTGGATTGCCATCGGAATCGACGTGCACCTCGAGCCTTACGCGTCCGGGCAAAGGCTGCCCGAGCATGGAGTTGGCACTGCTCAACATGAACTGCAGCGGAAAATGATCGGCAGCAAGCCGCGTCACCGCTTTGGGCGGACCACTGCTCACGCCGGCCTCCCGGGCAAGCACGAAGACCACCGCACCCATTGGAATCGCTCGGCCTCCCTCGACCACAATCTCTCCCGTGATGGTCTGCCCATCGGTGGCAGGCTCCATTTTCTCCGTCGATGAATCAACGGAAGGACTCGCGGAATTCTGAGCGGCGGCCGCGCGAAGCTCGGTGAGGACTTCCTGGAGAGCAGCGGCCTGGTCGGGGTGCCGGCGTGCTCCTTCAGCGATCGCGTCCTCGGCCTCCTTCATCCGTCCGGTCTGCGCATAGACGATGGCCAGGTGAACCCAGGCTTCCAGCAGATCAGGCTCGTTTCGGATGGCCTCCTTCAACATGGCCTCGGCTTGTACAGCATCCCCCATGGCCAGCCGAACCAGCGCCTGGTAGCTGAGCGCGCGGGCATTTCCGGGAGAACGCTGCAGAACGAAGCTTGTCTGTTCGAAAGCCTTGATCATGTCCCGCTGCAGCAGGTAGGCGTAGGCAAGTTCCAGATGGGCATTGAGGTCGTCCGGATTCTTCTGCACCGCGCTGACAAGGGTCTCGAGATTCACTCCTGGCGGAAGCTCGGTGGACGAAGGAGCGCCGCCGGTCACCGGAGCCGCGGGGTTTTCCCGAGTGCGAATGCTTTGCGACACGAAAAACAGCAGAGCAGCGAGGGCAGCAGTTGTAGCCACGCCCCAGAAAAATCCCGCTTTCGAGGACTGGCGTCCGGTCGATGCAGACGGTCCGCCTTCGGGCAAGGACTGAGTGTCAGGGGCGGGGATCTTGTCAATCGATCGCAGCACTCTCGCCGCCTCGACTTCCAACGCTCGTCGATCGTCCGCGAGTTGTGAAGCAGATTTCTTCGGCTCGAATTCGTCGAAATCTCGCAGTTGCTGCAGCAGCGCTTCCTTCTTTTCGGTCAGATCGCGAAGATCGAGATCCCTGCCGGCGATGTTCCCCTTCGGCAATCGCTCCCTTCGGAGCCGCAGAAGAACGACGACCCCGGCAACAAGACCGCAGGCAAGGACGGCGACTGCCGGAAGCCACGTGGCAAGAGTCCCACTGTCCATCACG
The DNA here is from genome assembly GCA_039931435.1 of Acidobacteriota bacterium. Taxonomy (GTDB): domain Bacteria; phylum Acidobacteriota; class Thermoanaerobaculia; order Gp7-AA8; family Gp7-AA8; genus JBDTRY01. The sequence continues at coordinate 4,191 of JBDTRY010000120.1, forward strand.
TGCGAGGTCCAGACGCAGGCGTCACCGCTGCCTCTTCCGGCAGGACTCCCTCGGCACGTCCGTAAGCCAGCTCGCGAACGCGGCGAAGATACGGCTCCAGATCATTCTCGATGAGCCCTTCGGCGCCGGCGGCACCCTCGACTGATCGGGCGGGGTGGCGGCGGGCCATCCCGACAACGATGGCCGCGCCGGCCAGAAGAATGAGCAGCGGCGCAAACCAGACCAGCCAGTTCATTCCCCGCAGCGATGGCTTCAGACGGACGAACTCACCGTAGGAATTCTCGAAGTAGCGCATGATCTGCTCTTCGCTGTAGCCGGCCGCGAGCAGATCGTGTACCTGCATCTTCATGTCTCTGGCCATCGTCGAGGGAGAGTCGGAGATTGCCAGCCCCTGACAGACAGGGCATCGCAATAGCGAGGAGACTTCTCTCGATTTCTGCTCGAGAACATCGCCGCTCCTGCGCGGACCAGCGGGAGCGCCGACCACCCGCACGACATCTTCCTGAGCAGGGGAACCCGGCGGGAGACCTTGCGCCTGGAATGACCCCACAATCCGGATCGCGGTCATCCCGAGCGTGAGAACGGCGCAGGCGCTGGTGTCGCGAGGAATGAATCGGCCGCTGGCGCCTGTCATCCTGAGCGTCGAGCGAAGGATCTCTTCTACCTTACCGGTCGCTACGAGCAAGGAAGCTCGATATTCGTTGAAGAGATCCTTCGGTCGCTCCGCTCCCTCAAGGATGACAGGATTGGAGATTTCGCGCGTGTGTTTCACCGGACCCATTTCAGGAAACATGTCATCCCGAACGAGAGACTGTGGCGAAACTATCTTGAAATCACAGCCGGCGATGCTGTTGCTCGTAGGGCCGCACGGCGTGCGGCCGGTACCTTTTGCCATTCCACTTTGTTGAATCGTTGACTGTATGCACCATTCCCGAAGAATACCGGCCGCACGCCGGGCGGCCCTACGAGATCGTCCTTCTTTGAGATTCACCTGGCTTTGACACAGTCTCACGAGCGAAACGGGGAGGGATCTCCCGCGAGTGTAAGGCTGGTCGTCGTTACACGCGCGGGAGATCCCTCGCTTCACTTCGGGATGACACGCTCGTGGTAGTCGTGAAGCGAGGACGGGGGCGGCGGGAAGCAGCAGGAGAATCATGAACACGATCGCCGGAAACCTCCGGAGCGAGCCAGGGCGCAAACGCATCATTCCGCGGTCGCCTTTTTCAAACCGGCGCCGAAGACGTCCTCGGTCATCGGTCCCTCATGTTTGGCCACGATGACGCCCCTGCGGTCGAGAAAGAAACTCTCGGGGACGCCGTAAATGCCATAAGCAATCGCCGTCCGGCCACCGGCATCCAGGAGATGCGGATAGCCGGTTCCGTTCCTCGCCAGAAAATCCTGAATCGTACGCTCCTGGTCATCGAAGACGATCCCCACGAATTTCACCTCGGGATGATTCGCAGCCTCGGCCACGAGAAACTGATGCTCTTCGAAACAGGGCACGCACCAGGTGGCCCAGAAATTGACGACAACCGGTGACCCACGAAGATCGTCGAGAGCTATGATCGCGGAGGAACCGCTCTCGCGCAGCGTGAACGGCGGGGCATGATGACCGATCAGCGGGGATCGAATGCGCTGAGGGTCGTTCCCGAGACTGAGAAGAAGAACGGCCACGACGGGAACGATGATGAACAACCCGCCGATCAAAACCTTCCGGTTCACGACGATCCCTCGACCACAGGCTCACTTCCCGGGCCATGAACCGGCGCGCCGAAGTTCGTAGACGGCGCAAGCGCGGACCGTTCCGCTGCTTTGCGGGGTGAGACCAGCGCAATGACGCCGCCAAAGGCCATGACCGCCGTGGCAATCCAGATCCACCCCACCATTGGATTGATCAGAGCCAGAAACCCGACCGTCTGCGTGGCGGGATCGACATTGAGGATCGACAGGTACAGATCGCTGGAGAGTGAGGTGCGAACGTCGGGCGTTCCCACCGGTTCACGCTGAGTCAGATACTGATTCATGCGCGGTGTCATGACGGCAAGCTGCTTCCCGTTCCTGCTGACGGCAACCCGGGCGATCGTGCTCTGCCGGTTCGGCTCAGGCCGTTCCTCAACTCCCAGGAACTTCAGGGTGTAAGGCCCGAGCGTCGTCGATTCCCCCGATCGAAGATGGACCTGCCTGGACGTCTGCATCGTGCTACTGACGGCGATGGAGATGAACACCACCACAGCTCCGGAATGCACGATGTAGGCGCCGAATCGCCGGCGTCCGCGGCGCAGCTGCCCTTCCACGAAGGCCTCCAGTGGTTTGTCGCCGTGCTTGCGCATCCTCTGCACCATCGGCCGCCACATCTCACGCATCGTCACCTGCGCCGTGTAACCGCCAAAGAAGAGCGTGAGGAGAGTCCATGGATTTCGTACACCCATGGCGGCGCCGATAGAGGCCAGCGCCACGCCGCCGATCAGCGGCGGAAGAAGGGAACGCAGCATCTGCCGGCCCGACGATCGCCCCCAGGGAAGCGCCGGCCCTACTCCCATGAGAAAGAGCAGGGCCACGCCGATGGGCACGGACATCCTGTCGAAGTAGGGACGCCCCACGCTCATCTGCACACCTTTCATCGCTTCGACGACGAGCGGGAACACCGTTCCGATGAGGATGGTGAAGGTCAGCAGGACAAAAAGCAGATTGTTGACCAGAAACGCGCTCTCGCGGCTCAGCGGATCGTCGAGCGTTCCTTCCGCAATCAGGGTGTCGACCCGGCTGGCCAGCAGCACGACCGTCCAGATCAGGGCCAGCGCGAGGAAAACCAGGATCGTCGGACCGATCGAGCTCTGAGTGAACGAATGAACGGAGTTGAACACTCCGGACCGAGTCATGAACGTCCCCAGAATCGTCAGCAGAAATGTGGACATGATCAGGGTCACGGTCCAGCCCTTGAGAAATCCCTTCCGTTCCAGCACGACCAGCGAGTGCACCGCGGCGGTGGCCGTCAGCCATGGAAGGAGTGAGGCGTTCTCGACCGGATCCCAGGCCCAGTAGCCGCCCCACCCCAGAACCTCGTAGGCCCACCAACCACCGAGGACGATGGCGCAGGTCTGAAAGATCCAGGGCACGAGAAGCCACGTGCGCAGTGGCCGCAGAAATGAATGTCCAAGCTTTCCCGTGAGAAGGGCCGCAGAAGCCAGGCCGAAGGGAATGGTCATTCCCACATAGCCGAGATAGAGGAATGGCGGATGGATGGCCATGAGAATGTGGTTCTGAAGCAGCGGGTTGGGGCCCGGCCCGTCTGCAGGAACAGGAGTCATCGTCAGAAATGGTTGCGCGGGTCCTGAGATGAGAAAGCTGAAGAACGTCGCGCAGGCCAGCCAGACGCCGGTGGCGTAGGGCATGTACTCCAGATGCTGGTCGCGATTGGCGAACGTGGCTGCCGCGATATAGAGACTGAGGATCAGGCCCCAGAACAGAATCGAACCCTCCAGCGATGACCAGAGGCTGACGAAGCTCACCCAGAGCGGAACGCTTCGCGAGCCGACCTGGGCTACATAGCTCACCGAGAAGTCGTGCGTCACCAGGGCGTAGGTCATGAGCACATTCGCCGCGACCATGAACCCACAGAACGAATACGCGAATTTTCTGGCCCACTGGTAGCCCGTGAGGGAACGCCTCGCTCCGGCGGAAAAGGCGATCACCGACCCTGCGGCCGCACAGAACAGCGCCAGAAGAACAAGCACCCTTCCGAGCAGGGGCGTCACGGCGCCTCTCCCTGTTCCGGAATCCCTTTGGTGGTACTCATCAGTTTCCGTGTATCGACTTTTTCGCGATCTCCCGGCGCGCGATATTCATTGTTGTGAGAAACCATCAGGCGATTGCTCTCGAAGTAGCCGGCCGGATTCATCGTTCCCTCCACGACCACCCCGATCCCTTCGCGGAACATCTGCGGCGGCACACCGGTCGATTTCACATGCACGGTGGCGCGGCCGTCGGTGACGTCGAACTGCAGATCCGTGCTCTGGGCATTGAATGCTACCGATCCCGTACGAACCAGCCCGCCCAGCCTGATCGTGGCACCGACCGCTTTGGGTCCAGCGCTCCGAAGCTCACTGGGCCCCCAGTAGTAGACGAGATTCTTCCCGATGCCGCCCGCGGTGATCACCAGGAACGCGGCTGCAGCCACTGTGATGGCGATGATGGCGAAAAGCCGCCCGCGAAACCTGCCCGGCTTCCTTGTCGTGTCATTCATGATCGATCTTCCGCGATTTTATTGAATTCCCGGCGTGTCTTCAGCGAGGCGACGGCGCTCTGCGCGGAGACGGAGCCAAACGGAAACAGCATATCCGATCAGCATGAGGGCGGTGACGCCGTACGCTGTCCAGACATATCCCCAGCCACCCTGGATTGCCCCATTCATCGGGCACCCCCGGGCAAACGCGGCTCGCTATCGGACACCGGATGGGACGAAATCAGCGGCGGAGCAAGCTCGCTCCGCAAATGAAGCTTTGCCAGGCGTGTTCTGAGCATCATCAGACCAATCATCACAAACAGAATCCCGAAGGCGTTCATTCGCAGCGGAAGATAGAAAGACCTGGAGACGGTGGCCGGACTGGACTGCAATTGATGCAGCGAGTTCCACCAGCGAACCGAGTAATAAACGATGGGAACGTCGGCCGAGGCCACGATCGTCGCTGCTGCCGACCATGTCGCCCTCCGGACCGGATCGTCCACGAACCGGCGAAGCGTCAATACGCCGAAGTACGCAAAGACGAGCACGGCCATCGTCGTCAGCCTGGGATCCCAGTCCCACCACACACCCCAGGTGGGCTTGGCCCATACCGATCCCTGAATGCAGAGAAGGAGCGAAAGCAACACGCCGATCTCGATAGCGCTCTCCATCCGCGCGTCCCACTTCCAGTCGCTGCGCCAGAGAAACATCAAAGCGCAGACGAACGACCATGTCAGAGCCAGCATCGCATTCCAGGCGGTGGGTACGTGCACGTACATGATCCTCTGTACATCGCCCATGTAGTGCTCGGGAGGAGCGACGAAGAGCCCAAGCCAGGAACCGGCCAGGAGGAGAGCCGCACCGGCAATGAGAAATGCCGCGGGCACTCTCGAAGTACCTGGTACCGAAGGGCGCGAGGCCAGAGCACTACCTTTCATTCTTCCACCACCAGAGTGAACATCAGTCCGCACAGGGACCAGTAAATGGCGTTGAAGGCCACCAGCAGGAGCACCCAGGAGCGGGACTGATTCATCGGATCGCCGAGGATCAGCAGCGAGGTTGCCTTCACCGCAGCCAGCAGCACGGGCACGACGAGCGGAAAAAGCAGCAGAGGGAGCAGTGTCTGTCTGGCCTTCGTCTGCGCGGCCATGCCTGCGTAGAATGTTCCTGGCGCAGACAGTCCGGCGCTGCCGAGAACGATCACTGCGATCAACTGCGGAACCATCGATGTGCCGGCGTCGTAGAGCACGACCATGACAGGAACCAGGGCGACTCCCAGGATGGAGAGCTGAAGCCAGTTCGTCAGCGCTTTCCCGTAGTAGATCGAGCGCGCGGTAGTAGGCAGAAGCAGCAATCCCTCCATCGCCCGGTGATCCATTTCATATTGAAAGCTCTCCGAAAGCGCCAGAGTAGAACCGAGAAGCAGCGCCAGCCAGAGAAAACCGGCTGCAAACAGACGCAGGGCTTGAGCGTTCGGGCCGATGGCGAAACTGAAGAGGAGAAGCGCTGTGGCCCCGAAGGCGAACACGGCCAGAAAATGCCCGCGGCTTCTCCATTGAAGAAGCACCTCTTTGCGAACCGCCGCGGCCAGCTGCATCAGTTCACTTCCTCGGGAATGCCGGCGATCTCCATCGCTCCTTCTCCGGGCAGAGCGGCGGCCGGGCCTGTCCAGACCAACCGGCCCTCACGCAGCAACAGCCCATCATCGCACATCGCCGCACCTCGTTCGAGAAGGTGCGTCGAAAGCAGAACCGTCGTCCCTCGATCTCTCATTTTCCGGAAGAGCCGGTCGATCAGTTTGAACCCGGGAGGATCAAGTTGAGCGTAAGGCTCATCGAGCATGACCACCGAGGCGTCCTGAAGGAACAGCCTGGCGATGGACAGCCGCTTGCGCATCCCAGCCGAAAATGTGGAGATCGGATCATGAGCCCGTTCCGCAAGACTGACTTCGTCCAGAAAATCGAGAAGGCGATCCCGCCCGGTATCCGTTCCCAGATGACGGGCGAAAACCTCGAGGTTCTGCAGCGCCGTCAGCGATTCGTAGGTGTTCGCCTGATGGGAGAGGAAGGCCACCCGGCGGCGCACCTCTTCCGTTTCGGCAGTCACGTCCTGCCCTTCGATCGTGGCCGTGCCGGTTGTCGGTGAGATGGCGGTGGAGAGAAGGCGGAAGAGGGTGGACTTGCCCGATCCGTTGCGTCCGGCAACCAGGGCAGCGTGCCCGCGAGGAATGCGGAAGCTGACGTCAGCCAGAGCCCAGCGACGGCCGAATCGTCGAGAGAGTCCGCTGGCTGCTATGGCAACGTTGGAAGGTTGTTCAGGCAGAGAGAACCCCTGGACCGTCAATTTCCATGAACGTTATCACGTCCGACCCACCCCGGCATCAGCGTACAGTCCTCGCGAAGCTTTGCGGAGGGGGTGGCGCACACGACAAAGCAGGCGCAATCAGTCCGGGCGCGTACGACAAAGCAGCCGAGATCAGTCCCTCGCCCCGCTTGCGGGGAGAGGG
>JBDTRY010000121.1:0-10881 GCA_039931435.1 Acidobacteriota bacterium
TGTCGATGAAGTCAAGAACGATGATCCCGCCCAGATCGCGCAGCCGGACCTGACGGACGATCTCGCGGATGGCCTCGAGATTGGTGCGGAAGACCGTCTCCTCGAGATTCTTCTTCCCGACGTATTTTCCGGTGTTCACGTCGATGGCCACGAGCGCTTCGGTCTGATTGATGACGATATATCCGCCGGACTTCAGCCAGACCTTCGACTTAAGTGCCTTTTCGATCTCCGGCTCGATTCCGAAATCGTCGAAAATCGGCTCGTCGCGCCGGTAAAGGCGCACGCAGGAGACGAGGTTGGGCTGAATCTGATCGAGAAACTCGACGATGCGCTGGTACTCCTCGACCGAGTCCACCCAGACAGTCTTGAATTCAGGAGAGAGGACGTCCCTGATCGTCCGCAGCACGAGGTCCAGATCGTGGTGGACGGCGTGCGGAGCGGAAGCTTTCTCAGTACGCCGCCGGATCTGATCCCAGAGATCCGTGAGGTAGCGGAGGTCGGCGGCGAATTCTTCAGGTTCCCGCTCTTCGCCGGCCGTGCGCACGATGAATCCGCCGCTGATGTCTTCGCGGATGTCCTCCAGGATGCCCTTGAGCCGGGCCCTCTCCTCCTCGTTTTCGATCCGCCGGGAAACGCCGATATGACTGACCGTGGGCATGTACACCAGAAAACGGCCGGGCAGGGTGACGTGGGTCGTGATGCGTGCACCCTTGCCGGCGATGGAGTCCTTGGCCACCTGCACCGTGATTTCCTGCCCTTCGCGGAGAAGGTCGGCGATGGAGGTCTCCGGACGGGGAACGGCGGGAACGTCCAGCTGCAGATCCTCACGGCTGTCGTTCTCGTACTCCTCGAAATCCTCGACGACGTCGGCCACATAAAGAAACGCGTCGCGCTCGATACCGAGGTCGACGAAGGCTGACTGCATCCCCGGGAGGACCTTGGTGACGCGGCCCTTGTAGATGTTCCCGACGAGGGTGCGGTGACGGTGGCGTTCCACCCAGAGCTCCACGACCTGCCCCTCGTCGATCACGGCGATGCGGGATTCGTGTTTCGTGGCGTTGATGACGATTTCGCGGGACACGGGAGGGAAATTGTACATGCTGCAGCGCCCTCGGACGTCCCGTGGACGTCAGAAACGGCTGGACAACGCAATGAGATGCGATACGCTCCCCGCTCAGAAGCGCTGCGTGTTGAATTACGGACCTTTTATGCACATCTACTTCTCGGGATCAATCAGTGGCGGCCGCGATGACGTGGACCTCTACCGGGCCATCGTCGAGAATCTGCGTACCGGCGGGCATCACGTAATCGCCGGCGAGGTCACCAACCCCGAGCTCCATGGTGGGGGCGAACCCCTCGGCGATCAGGAGATTTTTGAACGAGATCTTGCCTGGATCGAGGAGATCTCCCGGCTGGGAGGCGTCCTCGTGGCTGAGGTCTCGACGCCCTCTACTGGCGTGGGATACGAAGTTGCCGCGGCTCGCTACCGGTTCCGGATCCCAGTGATCTGCCTGTACCGCGCGGGGAGGACGCAGCGTTGTTCGGCGATGGTGGCCGGCGATCCGGAGATCACGCTCATCCGCTACGACAAGACCGACATGGCCGAGCTGTTCGCCAGGCTTGGTGAGGTTCTGCGGACGATGGACCAGCCTGCCAACGATGCTGGGATTCCGGCCTCCCGCGATCTGTGAATAAATCCGGGAGGCGCCCGGTTTTCCACCCTGCAATTCTTGACGCCGCAGAATCGCGTTTGCTATGTTGCGGCCCCCTCTTCGAATTCCGGCATAGCTCAGTTGGTAGAGCAACGGACTGTTAATCCGTGGGTCGTAGGTTCGAGTCCTACTGCCGGAGCCATCGAACACCACTTATTTCCGCTCATTCGGTGTCGGAGCCTCGTTCGCTCCGTTCCGCGGCGATGTAAATCGTCTTCACGTTTACGAACTCGCGGATCCCGAACTCCCCCAACTCGCGGCCGTAGCCTGAGTTCTTGACCCCGCCGAACGGTAGCCGGGGGTCGGAAGCGACCATGGCGTTGATGAAGACCTGTCCGGCTTCGATTTCCTCGATCAATCGCCGGCGCTCGTCCTCGTCGTTGGTCCAGGCGCTGGCGCCCAGCCCGAACGTGGTGCTGTTCGCCAGGGCGATGGCTTCGTCGAGATCGCTGACGCGAAAAAGCGAGGCCACCGGTCCGAACAATTCTTCGCCCCAGGCCGGCGCATCGTCCGGGATATCGACCAGAACGGTCGGTTCGAAGAAGTTCGTGCCCGCCTCGCGCAGCCGTTTGCCGCCGGTGAGGATCCTCGCCCCCAGGCGCACGGAATCGTCGACCTGCTTTTCCAGATCGTCGGTGATGCTCTCCGTTGCCAGCGGACCGATGTCCACGGACGGATCCATGGGGTCGCCCACGCGGAGGCTGTTCATCGCTGCCACGAACCTGTCCTGGAACTCCTCAGCGATTTCGTCGAACACGATGAATCGCTTGGCGGCGATGCAGGACTGGCCGTTGTTGATCACGCGCGCTTTCACCGCGGTTTCCACGGCGGTCTCGAGATCGGCCGACGGGGTGACGATGAAGGGGTCGCTTCCGCCCAGCTCCAGAACAGTTTTCTTGATGTGTTTTCCGGCCGTTGCGGCGACGCTTTTACCCGCCGGCTCACTACCGGTCAGCGTGGCCGCCCTGATTCTGGGATCCTCCAGGACGCGCTGCACCCCTTCGGAGCCGATGAGTAAAGTCTGAAAAACGCCCTCCTCGAATCCCGCCCGCAGGAAGATTTCTTCGATGGCCAGCGCACACTGCGGCACGTTCGAGGAGTGCTTGAGCAGACCGACATTGCCGGCCATGATCGCTGGCGCTGCGAACCGGAAGACCTGCCAGAACGGAAAGTTCCATGGCATGACCGCCAGTACGGGACCGAGGGGCTCGTAACGAATGTAACTCCGAGCGGCCTCCGTGCGGACATCCTCATCTGCCAGAAATTTTTCGGCGTGTTCGGCGTAGTAGCGACACACCGTTGCGCATTTTTCCGCTTCTGCCACGGCCGAGGCGATCGGTTTGCCCATCTCCCTGGTCATGATTGTCCCGAAGCGATCCTTTTCTTCATCGAGAATTGACGCGGCCTGCATCAACCTTCGGGAGCGATCGGCGAAGCTGGTGCGGCGATGAAGGGCGAAGGCCTCCACGGCCAGCGCCATCCTTCGCTCGATTTCGGATTCGTTCAGCGACGAAAACGTCTGAAGCAGCTGTCCTGTAGCAGGATTGAGGGACTGAATGGGCAAGGATAACCTCCGGAATTCCCCTATTGATGTGTTCGCTGCAGCTGACGTACGGGGACTCTGATGCACGACACCTTCCAGCCCGCGCAGCCGATCGCGCCAGCGAATTTTCTTCGTCGACGCGCGGGGAAAATCCGGTGGTCCGGTCCGGCCTGGTACGTCCTGTTAAATTGCCGTTACGAGACGGAGACTCCATGCTATTCTTCCGCCGATCCGGGCGTGGTCCAACGGCTGAGTCCTCCCTAAAACAACTGAAACCGAAGTCTCGAAGGAGCGTTATGAGAGTTGCTTCACAGACGCGTGTTCTGCTCTGTATGTGTCTCGTTGCCTTGTTTGCCGTGCCTGCGGTTTATTCGCAGAGCAGTAAAGGCTCCATCGCCGGAATCGTCTCCGACGGCAGCGGTGCAGTGGTTCCCGGGGTGACGATCACAGCCGTCGAGAAGAACACCGGGCTGACCAGGACAACCGTCACCAATTCAGCGGGTAACTATGCCATTCCGCTGATTCCGGCCGGAACGTACGAAGTCAGTGCCACCCTCGACGGCTTCAGGCCGGTGCGCTATTCGGACATCGGCGTCAACGTTGCCTCCGACGTCACCCTGAACATCACTCTTCAGGTCGGGTTGGAGGAGACGGTGACCGTCACCGCCGCCGCGCCGCTCATCGAGATCAACCGCTCGCAGGTGAGCACGGTCGTCAATGAACAAATGGTAACCAATCTACCGGTCAACGGCCGGAACTTCCTGGACTTTGCATTGACGACGCCGGGCGTTGTCAAGGACGTCCGCCAGGGCGACCTCAGTTTTGGTGGTCAGCGTGGAACGCTGAACAGCCTGGTCGTCGACGGAGCGAACAACGACAACACCTTCTTCGGGCAATCGCTGGGACGCACCGGTTCGGGGCGCGCTCCTTATCAGTTTTCGCAGGACGCCGTACGCGAGTTTCAGATCAACACGAACGCCTATTCCGCGGAGTATGGGCGGGCTGGCGGAGCGATCATCAACGTCATTACCAAGTCAGGCTCGAACGAGCTGCACGGCAGCGGATTCTTCTTCAAGCGCACCAAGGGCCTTCGCTCGATCGACTACATCAGTCAGATCAACAATCGCCCCAAGGGCCCCTACGATTTTGATCAGTACGGAGCGAGCCTCGGCGGGCCCATCGTTCGTGACAAGCACTTCTTCTTCCTCAACTACGATGCGCAACGCAACACAATCGAGAATCCGGTCGTTCTCAATCTGTCGGGAACGATTCCCACCGATGCCGCGACGCAGGCCGGTTTGGCCACGCTGCGGGCTTTGGGCGGATCCTATACCCGGGGGCAGGACCAGGACGTTTATCTCCTGAAGACCGACAGTGAATTTGGCAGGAACCATCTGTCCTTCCGGTACAACCGCCAGAAATTCACGGGAACGAACTTCGAGAGCAGCGGAATCACGGTCGCCGAACAGCATTCCGGCAATTCGCTGGTGAACACGGATACGTTCACGGCCAACTTCACCACACCGATCACGACTTCGGTGTTCAACGAAGTACGCGGGCAGTATGCCAAGGATAGCGAGCCCGGCCTGGCCAACAGCACGCGCCCGGAAGCCATCGTCCGCCAGAACGGCCAGACCGTGCTGACCATCGGCCGCAACTTTTTCAGTCCCCGTGAAACCACGATCAAGCGGAACCAGATCGCGGATACGATGACCTGGGTGGCCGGAGCGCACACGCTCAAGGGCGGGTTCGATTACAGCAAGGACGACATCCTGAACTTCTTTCCCGGCAATTTTTCCGGCTCCTATACCTTCGACAGTCTGGCCCAGTTTAACGCCGGCGTTCCCACAAGGTACGTTCAGGCCTTCCCCGGGCCAGGCACCACGGGAGCGACCACACATCCTGACCTCAAGGAGACCGCTCTCTTCGTCCAGGATGAGTGGCATGTGATGAGTGACATCACCCTCAACCTGGGATTGCGCTACGACCGGCAGGGGATTGCCCAACCGGATGTGAAAAATCCCGATCCGCAGCTGGCCGCGGCAGGGATCGACACCAGCAGGGTACCGGTGGACGGCAACAACATCGGTCCGCGCCTGGGATTCGCCTGGACGCCGAAAGCAATTCCGCAGACGGTCTTCCGGGGCGGCTACGGAATTTTCTACGGGCGTGTTCCTTCGATCGTCATCGGTACGGCGCATTCGAACAACGGCATCAACGTGCAGACCATTACCTTCACCGGAACGCAGGTTCCGACGTACCCGAACACGTTTGCCTCACTTCCGACAGGCGTGACACTGCCCAAGCCAACGATCTTCGCCTTCGACCCGGATTTCCAGAACCCGAAAGTGCAGCAGGCCAGCCTTGGCGTCGAGCACGGGTTGACCAACGACCTGTCTGTGGGACTGACCTATCAGTACCTCAAGGGTGACGATCTGACCAGATCGATCGACATCAATGTCAGCAACCCCACGACGGCCACGCTGCCCATCACCGGGGATGGTACGGCCACGTTCACAAAGTACACAGGCCGCCCCTTCACGAACTTCGGACGAATCATTCTCTTTCAGAGCAGCGCCCATTCGAAGTACGACGGGCTGACCTTGGACGTGAAGAAGCGTTTCTCGAACAACTGGACGGCGAACGCCTCCTACACGTACTCCAAGGCCAAAGACGACCGGCCTGATGCCACGGCGGTAGTACCCGGCGGTTCCGACGATGCCAAATACATTCAGGATCCGCTGAACATCGCCGGCGACTATGCCTACAGCGATAACGACGTTCGCCATCGTGCCGTCCTGAGCGGTGTCTGGAACCTCGACTACGGTAAGAGCTTCGGCTACGCGGACGCCTTCCTGAAGGGCTGGTCTCTGAGCGGTATCGTCACCTACCAGACCGGCCAGCCCTACTCGGGGTTGATCAACACCGATCTGAACACTGATCAGAACAGCCGCAACGATCGTGCTCCCGGTTTCGCCCGGAACACGTTCAGGCTGCCGGACTACTTCTCCATCGATCCCCGGATCACGAAGGACGTTTCAGTGGGTGGCGGACTGCACGTTCAGTTAATCGGTGAGGTCTTCAACGTAACCAACCACCACAACATCATCGGCGTGAGCCAGACTTACTACAGTCTGGTCAGCGGAAGTCTCGTGCAGCAGGCGAACTTCGGCCGCCCCACCGTTGCCGCCGATCCGCGAACGATCCAGGCAGCTGTGAAACTGATCTACTGAGGTTCATTTGCAGCATTCGTGAAAGCGGCGCCTTCACGGCGCCGCTTTCACGAATGCAGGGGAGCGAACAGTCGCTTCCCGCCGCCCTTGGTAGGGCCGCACGGCGTGCGGCCGTTATTCTTCCCGATTCCCGCGAGGCCGTTGCGACCCTGGTACCGGCCGCATGCCATGCGGCCCTACCAAAGACGGCGGGCATGTCCGGCAGTCTGCCTAGAGGGAGCGCCCGCGCCCGCTACTTCACTGCTTCCGGAGACTCGAACACCGCAGCCGGCATATCGTTCGTCACGGCGAGATTCCCGAAGAGAAGTTTGCGGTCGGTTCCGACCGCGTCCCGTTCCGGCGCAAGCATGATCGGGCCGTATTTTGCCCAACCCTTCCACTGGTAGCAGGTTGGCGGAACATCTTCACCGTTGAGGATGAAGCACCACTGGTCAACGAGGTGCGTGGAGCGATTGACCGAGACGAAGTAGCGGTCCTTCGGAGTGAGGCCGACGTTCTCGAACGTCAGCAGTACCTTGTCCCAGGACTTCCCGTCGAGGGTCTCCACGCCGCCATCTTTCAGATTTACCCCGGGATCTTTCATCTTGAAAGGCATGAGCAACCAGTACGTATCGTTCACCCACGCTCCGTACGCGGAGTCCAGGAATTTCCGTTCTTCATCGCCGGAAAGCTTCACGCCGTTCTTCCAGGCCTGACCTCCCGCGTGCGTGTTGATGTTCTCGATGACGACGTAGGGCTCACCGTCCTTCGTCTTTCCCTCGACGCGGTGGCGGCCGGACCATTTGTCCCACCAGTGGGAGCGGATGACGTTCTGTTTACCGTCGCGCTCCGATACGAAATCGAACCGCAGAAAATGGGCGTCGTCCCAGGCTCTGGTGCCACCGAGGGCTTTCATCACCTGATCGGCGACAGCCACGGCGGCGCCATCGGATCCGGACGGGTCGAAACGGTTCGAATCCGCGGCAAGCAGCAGTGATGACAGAAAAGAGAGAAACACGAAGAGGACGCAAGTTCGTTTCATCGAGGAACCTCGTTTCGAATTCTACCTCGCCCTTCCGCTGGATAAGGTCGGGCCCTTCTCTCTGAGCTGGTTTGTGGGAACATTGAAGCCGATGAACGAAATCGGTAGGCTGCTCATCGTTGTCGGCGCCGTCATTCTGCTGACCGGTGTCGTTCTGCTCTTTTTCGGAAAGCTGGGATTCGGTCGCCTCCCGGGCGACTTCATGTTCAAGCGTGGAAACGTCCGTTTCTACTTCCCGCTGATGACTTCACTGATCCTCTCATTCGTTCTTTCCCTGCTCTTCTGGATCCTGCAACGAAAGTAGCGTCGGGCTCAGGCCGGCGGCTTCTCGAACAATTTCGAATCGACCGCCGGGTTGATCTGAAAATCCTCGACAGTCACCGAACCCCGCGGTTGACCATTCACAGTGATGACCCGTTTGAAGGCCACAGAAACACCACTTACGGTTCGCCAGTCGCTGTAATCGACGACCTGCGTTCCCGGACCGGACTGCGTCATGGTCTTGTTTGATGTGCGGATGATGTGGCCGTTGGAGAGGTCTACATACCAACGAACGTCCACGCCCCCGTTACTGACATCCACGATCTGCGCGGTGACGTCGCCAATCTTCTCGGTTCCTGCAGCGGTGAACGTCACGCCCGCGTCATCCGCGTGCTGAAGAACGTAGATCGGATCGCGACGGAGCTCGCGCATCTGCTCTTCCTTCTGCGACGCGGGCATGTCCTGTGATCCGCCCGGAGTGCTCATGAATGCGGAGGCCGAGGTGACGACCATGGTCATTGCACCCATGGGAGTGATCATCTTCTGATAGCTTCGATCCGGAAAGACGTCCATGGATTCCACTGTCAGGGGCATGTCGCCCTGAGGCGTCTTTGCCACGACCTGTGCTTTCTGGCTGACGGCATTGATCCCTGCGACCTTTGCCTTGCCTCCCATCGACGCCAGGACTTTTGCAACCGCATCCCGGCCTTCCTGGTTGCCGGTAGCGGAGGGAGCTGCGGCCGCGGAACCTTTTGCGGACGGAGCAGCTTCCGGAATGGTGATGTCGATTGTCTTCACGGTCCCGAAGGAGGACAGGGGCCGGTCGAAGTCGGCAGGCTTGCCCACGACAAGAACAGCGAATTCATTGCGGTGCACGAATTTCTTCGCCACCCGCGCCAGGTCCTGGGTCGTGACCTTTTCCACCCCGGACCGGAAGCGCTCCAGAAAATCGGCCGGATAGCCATAGAAGGTCAGGCTCATCTGCTCCTGCAGGATTTTCTGTTTGGAGTCATAAGAAAAGATGAACGAATTGAGGATGGATTCCTGCGCCCGATTCAACTCTGCTTCAGTGGGCGGAGACTTCACGAGGTTGTCCAGTTCTTCGTTCAAAGCATCGATGGCGGCGGCGGTGGTCTGGCTTTTCGTGCCCATGGCCAGGGAGAAGATTCCGGGGTGATCGAAGCTTGTGCCTACGCCTCCTCCCACGGAGTAGGCCAGACCCTTTTTAGAACGGATGTTGTTCACCAGCCGGGACGAGAAACCGCCGCTGAGAATCTCGTTCAGGACCTGCAGAGTGTAGTAGTCGGGATCGTTCTTCATCGTTCCCGCGGCCACCATGCGGATCGAGCTCTGATTGATGTCTTCCTTTGGAACGAAATAGATGCCGGGCGTCGGCTTCTCGATGGCGATCTGCGGGGGTGTTGCCGCGGGCCCCTTCGGCCATGACTGAAACTGCTTCCGCAGCTTCTGCTCCATCTGCGCCGGGTCGAAGTCGCCGGCGATTCCAAGAATGATGTTGTTCGGCTGCACGTAGCGTTTGTGCCAGGCTACGAGATCGTCCCGTGTAATGGCCTGCACCGTGTAGTACTCCGCCGTTCGGGCATAGGGACTGTTGGCGCCGTAGGCCAGCTTCTGGGACTCCCGTCCGGCGATCTGGGCAGGATCGTCGTTCCGCCTGGAAATCCCGGTATTGATCTGATCCTTCGCAAGACCGAGCTTGTCTTCGCGGAAAGCGGGGTTTCGAAGAAGGTCCACGAAGATGGCAAAGACGGAGTCGAAGTCGCCTTTCAGCGCGTCGAAGGAGATCGTCGTGGAGTCGATGTCTCCGCCCGTTTCCACTTTGGCGGCGCGGCTCTCGAGGACGTCATCGAGCTCGTCGCCGGTCTTCGAGGTTGTTCCACCGGTGCGCCAGACGTCACCGTACACGTCGATCAGTCCTGCCTTTTCTGCCGGTTCTTCGCGCGATCCGCCACGCACCACCGCCGTCCCACTGATCAGCGGCAGTTCATGGTCTTCCTGCAGGAGGATGATCATGCCGTTCGGCAGATCGATTCGCCTGGGCTCCTGGATGTCGATCTTGTGCAGCGGTGGAAACTTGAGGTCTTTCCAGTCCTTGACCTGGGACCATGCCAGTGAAGGCAAGGCCATGGCCATCATCGAGAGAACCGCCAGCATCGAGTTGCTTCGCTTGATCGTCATCTCAGTTCTCTCCCCTGGAGGCACCCGGTTTGGCGGGCGACGGCGGTTTTTCCTGCTGTTGTGGCTTGGCGGACTTTGCTTCCGCCGTTTCGATCATGGCTACGGTGCGGTTCGCCTCTTTGAAGGTTTTGTTCGCAACGCGGCGAATGTCAGCCTTGGTTACTTTGTCGATCGCATCGACCTGCCTGAAAACTTCGCGCCAGTCGCCGTATCGGGACTGTGCCGTGGCCAGTTGCTGGGCGAGGCCTGCATTGCTGTCCAGGCTGCGGATCAGGTTGGCCTTGGCCCGCGTCTTGACCATGCGAAGCTCGTCGTCTGTGACATCCTCTGTCTTCAGCCGTTCGATCTCGCTGTGAATCGCGTCACGCAATTCCTCGGGGGTATGGCCCGGCGTCGGAACCGCGAAAAAGGCAAATTCGTTCGGATACTTGTTCCCCGGAAAATTATTGAAGCCCGCCGAGAATGCGGCGATCTTCTTATCCCGAACCAGAGCTCGGTAGAGGCGCGAAGTGCGCCCGCTGGACATCAGATCGCTGATCACGTCGTAGACGACGTCGTCGGGGCTGAGAGCATCGTCCTTGTGGTACCCCTCCAGGTAAAACGGTTGCGCCGATTCGCGGAGGGTAACGGCGCGTTCGGCCGTCTGTTCAGGTTCCCGGGTTCGCAGCGGTTCCGGAACCGGCCGTGCCGGAATCCGACCGAAGTACTTCTCGACGACGGGAACGACTTCCGAGGGAGTAACGTCGCCGGCAATGGCCACGACCATATTGGCCGGGATGTAGTACTTGTCGAAAAAGTTCCTGGCATCTGTGGCCGAGAATGCCTCCAGGTCCGACGGCCAGCCCAGGCCAGGTACTCCGTAGGGATGCGCGGTGAACGCCGCGGCCAGAAACTGTTCGACCATCTTGCCGA
>JBDTRY010000122.1:0-10858 GCA_039931435.1 Acidobacteriota bacterium
ATGGTGCATGTGGCCCGGGAGATGGAACGGCTGCATTTCCAGTTGCCGCTGATGATCGGCGGGGCCACCACCAGCAAGCTACACACGGCGATCAGGATCGCTCCCGCGTACAGCGGCCCCACGGTGCACGTGCTCGACGCCTCCCGCTGCGTGCAGGTCGTGGGCAGCATCATCGACTCGGAGCGGCGTCCGGAGTTCGATCGGCTGAACCGGCTCGAGCAGGAAAAACTCCGAGTCTCCGCGCGCGACCGGCAGCAGGACTTGAAGCTTCTTTCCATTGCCGAGGCCAGAGCCCGGAAACTGAGCATCGACTGGAATTCGTCATCGGTGGAGAAGCCCTCGTTCGTGGGAGTGCGCTCTCTGGAACCGTCACTGCAGGAACTGATTCCGTTCATCGACTGGACTCCGTTCTTTCATGCATGGGAATTGCGGGGAACCTATCCGGCAATCTTCGATGAACCGGAAGTCGGCCCTCGGGCCCGGGAACTCTTCGAGGACGCTCAGCAACTGCTGGAGCGAATCGTGGCCGGACGCCTTCTCACGGCCCGCGTCCGCTACGGCATCTTCCCCGCCAATGCTGTCGGAGATGACGTGGTGCTCTATGCCGATGAATCCCGATCCGATTCCCTGGCTGTGATCCACACGCTTCGCCAGCAGGCAGACAAGGGTCCGGCGCAACCGGATTTCGCCCTCGCGGACTTCGTAGCGCCCCGTGACAGCGGTTTACCCGACTACGCTGGCGCTTTCGTCGTCACAGCCGGCATCGGTGTGGCCGAGCTCGTGACCAGCTTCGAGAAAGATCACGACGACTACGGGGCCATCATGACCAAGGCGCTTGCCGATCGCCTGGCAGAAGCGGCAGCAGAGTGGCTGCACAAGCGGGTTCGCGACGAGTGGGGCTATGGTGGTGATGAGAATCTGACGCAGGACGAACTTCGCCGCGAGAAATACCGGGGCATCCGTCCGGCACCAGGCTACCCCGCCTGTCCCGATCACTCGGAAAAGCGTGCCTTGTTCGATCTCCTGAACGCGGAGGCAGAGATTGGCGTGACGCTGACCGAACATTTCGCCATGTCGCCCGCCGCGGCTGTGAGCGGCTGGTATTTCGGACATCCGCAGTCACGCTATTTTTCCGTCGGCAAGGTCGGACGCGATCAGGTATTCGACTACCACCTCCGCAAGGATGTGCCACTGGCCGTCGTCGAACGATGGCTTGCTCCGGTGCTTGGCTACGAACCGGGCGCGAACGACCCGGACGGGCCCTGTTCGTGCGGCCGGGAGCATCGGGGAGCGGCAAGGCCAGCACGGCCGCAGCTTGCCGAAAAGGGTTGAAACGAGAGACGAGAGACGGGGGGGGCGCGACGCGAATTCACCGCGGCAGTCCTTCGCCCCGCTCGCGGGGAGAAGGTGGCGAGCGAAGCGAGCCGGATGAGGGGCGCGCCACCGGTGGTCGCACGGTGCCTCAGCCCCCTGTCGTCCACTCGCTGCGTCTTGCGCCCCACATCCCAACGAACCGCCAACGTGTCATCCCGGACGAGCTCGTCGGGATGACGAGCGGGGAATCGCACGGGCGCAATCATAAGTTTGAAGCGTCGAGCGAAGGATGTCTCCTGCCTATCCGATTAAAAACGGCGGCAGATCCTGATCGCAAAACTCACAGCTCTCGTCGGGATCGAGCCTGCCTATGGCCGTGACGAATGGATGCAATTGAACGAAACCAGAAGGAGATCCAGATGATCGGTCGCCTGTTCGCCTGCGTTCTGTTGCTCCTGCTGGTTCCGCAAGCGCTTCCCGCGGCGGATGTTCTTACAGACAGTCTCGTGGCCCTCGACGGCGAAACGCTCGTTGCCGGCTCCGGCCTTCAAAAAGCGAGGAAATCCACCGCTCCGTTCGACAGATCGCTTGCGCCTCTCGATGTGGGTCCGGGACCATTCGTCGATACAGAGCGGCTTCTCCTTCCGCTTCTCATCGGAGCAACAATTCCTGGATCATTTGGCTCCATATGGACTACGGAACTGGTTACCCGGAACACCGCAAGCGTCCCGATCTGGATTGGACCGGAGCCGTCGCAGATGTCCCCGCTACCTGCGCCCGATTTTACCCGCGAACCAGAAACGACGTTCCAGATTGGTATCTCGCCGACTGTGTTTTCGCCCGCCTGGCTGTATGTTGAGACGGGCCACGCAGACGACGTGGCGGTTAATCTACGGGTCAAGGACATCTCTCGGCAATCACTCACCTACGGCACGGAAATGCCGGTGGTGCGCGAACGGGAGTTCCGGACGAGTATGGATTTGATGAACATTCCTACGGACGACCGGTTCCGATCGACTCTCCGTATCTACCGCCAGCCCGGGCCTCAGCACGAACTCGTGCAAGTCATGTTCTACGACATGGATGACAATCGAATGCTGGCGGAAGCCGCCGTGGGGGTGGAAGGCCCTGGCGCTTCTATCCAGCCTCCGCCGTATGGGGAGATCGGCGATCTCACAGCGCAACTTCCCCAGCTGCGCTCGGCAAACAAACTGCGCATCAAGCTCATCCCGGACTCCCCCGAGGAGAAGATCTGGGCGTTTGTGTCCGTCACGAACAACGAGACCCAGCACGTCACTTTGATCACACCACAATGAACGTGACATAATCCCGATATGGCAAGAGGTTGGGAAAGTAAATCCGTAGAGTCGCAGATCGAAGACCGTCGTAATGAGCTCGATGATGCCCGGGGGCGTTTGCCCCAGGACGAGCTGGAACGTGCCACCAAACGTCAGAGTCTGGAGATGTCACGCCGTCGCGTGGCCACGGACCTCGAGACGAGCAGCACGCCTGTTCACCGCGCCGCCCTCGAGAACGCATTGAAGTTTCTCGACGGCGAGCTGCACAAACTCGAGTAACCGATCTCTACAACCGCGTTTTCAGGGCCGCCGGTCGGATATCGAATCGACCGCGATGGGAAAGTACTATCCCAGCTTCGCCTCGAGCTCGGCCCAGCGCGCATAGAGTTTCTCGACCTCACTCTGCGCGGTGGCCGCCTCCTCGAATCGCTTCTGCAGAATTCCCGCGTCCGCAGCGATGGCCGGATCCTCAGCCGCAATCCTGGCATGCTCCAGCTTCGTTTCCGCAGCGAGCAGCGTCGCCTCCATCCCCTCCCACTCCCGCTGTTCCTTGTAGGAAAGCCTCTTGCCGCGGGATTTTGTCTTGCCGTTCGGTTCCGTTCCAGACTGCGCATTGCCAGAAGACGAACTTCGCATTCGTCCCCGGTCCGTCTCCCACTGATCGTAATCGGCGTAGTACTCCGCACCTCCCCGCCCGTCGAGCGCCAGAATCCGAGTGGAAACGCGATCGATCATGTAGCGGTCGTGGGTCACCAGCACGAGCGCCCCCGGAAAGTCGAGCAGAGATTCCTCGAGCACGTCGAGCGTGGGGATATCCAGATCGTTCGTTGGTTCGTCGAGCACGAGAAGGTCCGCCGGCTGAAGCATCAGCCGGGCCAGAACGATCCGTGCCTTTTCTCCCCCTGAGAGTCGTGAGACAGCTGTCTCCAGTTGCTCGCCGCGGAAAAGAAAGCGCGCCGCCCAGGCCGCGACGTGAATGGAACGATCCCGATAGAGAACCGAATCACCTTCCGGCGCCAGGGCACGTTTGAGCGTGATGTCGGGATCAAGGCTCTCCCGGTTCTGTTCGAAATAAACGACCCTCAGGCCTTCCGCTCTCTGAATCGTTCCGGAGTCCGGCTCGATCTCTCCGGTAATCATGCGTAGAAGCGTCGTTTTTCCGGAGCCGTTCGGTCCCAGAACTCCCAGCCGTGTCCCGGGCGTCAGAAGCAGATCGAGCCCGGAAATGATCCTGCGCGAGCCCATGGTGCGGCTGATCTCCGTGCCCACGAGGAGCCGCTTCGTCTTCCGCTCCGAGGCCGTGAAGTCGATCCCTGCGGCCGAGACGACAGAACGCGAACGGCTCTCCTGCAGCTCGCCGATGAGCTTTTCGGCGGACTGAATGCGGGACTTCGACTTGGTCGTGCGCGCTTTCGGTCCGCGGCGCAGCCACTCCATCTCCCGTCGTACCAGGTTGGCCAGCGTTTCCTGATAGCTGGCCTGGTTGCGGAGCAGCTCGTCGCGCTTCTCGAGAAATTCGCTGTATCTCCCCGTCGTCTGTAGCATCCCGTCGGCGTAGACCCGGTTCAACTCCAGCATCCGCCTGGCAGTGTTCTCGAGAAAATAGCGATCGTGACTGACGACGATGAAGGCCTCCGGCTCGCTCTTCAGCAGCGACTCCAGCCAGAGGATGCCCTCGACGTCGAGGTGGTTCGTCGGCTCATCAAGAAGAAGGATGTCCGGCTCTCCGATCAACTCGCGAACCACTGCCAGCCGTTTACGCCATCCTCCGGAGAGGACCTCCGTTCGTGCAGCGGGATCATCGAATCCCGACTTGCCCAGTGCAATGCCCACGCGGGCCGACTTCTCGTATTCATCGAGAGAGTGGTCATCGGCCAGAGCCTCCATGAGCACATTTTCGACCGTCTTGCCCGGATTGAAGACCGGGTCCTGCGGAACGTAACCGACCCGTGTGTTCTTTCGAAGAGCGCGCGTGCCCGAGTCGGCGGTCTCCGTTCCCGCGAGAATTTTCAACAGTGTCGATTTACCCGATCCGTTCGGGCCGATCAGACCGACGTGATCGCCCTCGGAAAGCGAGAATGTCAGGGCATCGAAGAGCGGCCGGGAGCCATAGGCCTTTCCCAGGGCCTCACAGGACAGCAGTACCGTCGGTGGCATGTCGCGGCGTTATAGCAGATCGCAGAGGAAGTGAGTCGCCTCTCTCATCTCGCCGCTCGGATTTCGATCGCTCGATCGCTCTCGATCTTGTCATCCCGAACCCGAAGGCGAGGGATCTCCGGCGGTACTCGCAGAATTGTTGAACCCCCCGGGGATCCCTCCTCGCTGCGCTCGTTTGTAAGAAACTCGATCCCGGCCCTGGCCAGCCGTCATCCCGAAGGTGAGCGAGGGATCCCAGTGGCCGGGGGGCACGAGCCCTGAGCCTTTGCCACCCACACCTCTGGGATCCCTCACTCACGTTCGGGATGACGCGCGTCGCCTGCGCTCGCTCATGATCGTCTGGAGCCTCTCGCCTCTCGCCCCTTGCCGCCGATCGCGCCTACTTCTTCTCGGGAGACGACGCCGGAGCGCAGACCGGAGCTCCGGGACCGTCAAACACGATTTTCCACGAGCCGTCCGCCTGCTTCTGCCACACGGATGAGTAGTTGGAGATATGCGTTCCCTTGTCGTCCAGCACCGGTCCCAGGGACAAGGCGAGCGTTCCCTCGGCGTTGGTCACAACGCGTTCGGGAGACCAGCTGAACGGCGCGGCCTTGTCCGCAAAGAACTGCGACCACACCTCACGGACGCGCGCCTTCCCGGACAGGGTCGACTTTCCGCCGAGGAACACCGCATCGTCGGTAAGAAAGCTGAAAAATGCGTCGGCGTTCCGGTCGGCAAACGCCTTGGCGAACGCCGTTTCCGACGCACGGGCTTCGCCAGCCGCATCGGCGGCAAACAGAGAAGAAGAAAGCAGAGTAACGGTCAGAGCAATGACGATCATTCGCATGGCACGGGAGTATGGCATGCACGATTCGCCGTCGAAGTCACGGCCCGGAAACAAGTGGGTGCAGTACCTTCGCTTGTAAGAACGGCGCTGCTCAGGATGCGTGTCATCCCGAAGCCGAAGGCGAGGGATCTCCTGTGGTACTCGCGGTATCGTTGAACGAGCGGGAGATCCCTCCTCGCTTCGCTCGTTCGGGATGACAAGTTCGCAACGTTCGCTCCTGAATCGGTCTATCGAGCCTCGAGCCTAGAGCCTCGGCTTCGTAGTCGCGTCATTCCGAGCGTGAGCGAGGAATCCCAAAGGGGCGGGTGGTAAGCGCCCTGGGGATCGTGCCCCCCATCCACTGGGGTCCCTCGCTCCCGCTCGGGATGACGGCGCTCATCGTGTTTCTTCACCGTGGTTCAGCGCCCCGCTTTGCCCTCGCTTGTAATAGCGGCGCTGCTCAGGATGCGTGTCATCCCGAAGCCGAAGGCGAGGATCTCCGGCGCCACTCGGGACGGGGTCGTTGAACCAGCCCAAGATCCCTCCTTCTTCACTCCTTCGGGATGAAGGGACGGGCGTGGCATGTTCAGGAAACAGAGCCACGACCAGGCGCCTATCCGGATGTTCTGCTCTCAGGCGGCACGCATCGCCTGCGTTCGACACAAATTCGCGAATATCCATCCATGCCCAGAAATCGGACCGCATCCGCAGCTCTCCTGGCCCTGGCTCTTGCCTTGCCTGCACAGGGCGATACCTTCGCCGACCTCAGGGCCGCTCTCGCAACCCTGAAGGGATCGTCGCCATTGCACGCAACCTGGTCGACTGCCGAAGTGAACGACACCGAGGGGCGCTTTGCCAACTTCAAGACCGATGTGAGTACCTCGGTGGAAGTGACGCGGGACGCTGCCGGCCTGCACGTCGTCCTCACACCCACCGTGCTGGCGCAGATGGCCGTCGAGGGCAGTCGAAATCCGGATTCGATCCGGAATGCGAATCGTCAGGCCACGAAGAACGTCTCGCTGGTGAATGTGGCCGACTCGCTGGATTACTCGGATTACCTCATCGGAGTTCTCCGCCGCGGCACCGTCGTACGCGAGCAGAAGGGTACGTGGCAACAGCGTCCGGTGCGCATTCTCGTGCTGGCCATGAAGGAAGAGCGGGAGAAAGAAGGATTTCACATCGGCGACGTGAAGTACCTGGAAGATCAGATGACGCTGTGGATCGGGGACGACAACCTTCCGTTGGCGGCGGCCAGATCGCAGAAGATCTCCGCCGGTTTCCTCATCTTCCGAGGAACCTCCACTCGAAAGCAGCACTGGTCCTTCGTCCGTTCCGGCGACTCACTCGTGCTGGCGGTGTACGAGGATCAGACAACGTTCTCGGGAATGGGACAGCACGGGAACGGCACGACCAGGCAGACGGTAGCGCTGCACTGACCCGGCGGGAGTTTCACGCCAGCGGAGTTCGAGCCGAGGATTCTCCCGCAGCGCGGGCTGGCAGAATTGTTTAGACTTGCGGCAAGGAGATCCTCCGTGCGCAAGTTCTCGAGACTGATCCCCCTCGCCGTTTCCGTCGCCCTTCTTGCTTCCACAACCTCTCTGTACGCAGACAAGGCCGCGGACCTCGCGGCCGTACTGTCGAAATTCAATGAGCAGCGGAGATTCAACGGCTCGGCGCTCGTGGCCGAACATGGCAAAGTGATCCTGGCCAAGGGCTATGGCAAGGCCAACTTCGAGTGGAATATCCCCAACACCCCCGACACGAAATTCCGTCTGGGCTCGATCACCAAGCAGTTCACCTCCATGGTCATCATGCAACTGGTCCAGGAGGGAAAAATCGAGCTCGACGCTCCGATGAGCAGATACCTTCCCCAGTACCGCAAGGACACCGGCGACAGAATTACGATCAGGAATCTGCTCACACACACCTCCGGAATTCCGAACTACACGGCCCTTCCCGGATTCATGACCGATGTCTCCAGGGATCCGTACACAACCGTCGATTTCATTCAGAAGTACGCCAGCGGCGACCTTGAGTTCGAGCCCGGAACGAAGTTCAATTACAGCAACTCGGGCTACTTCCTCCTCGGGGCCATCATCGAAGAACTGACCGGCAAAACGTACGAACAGAACGTTCAGGAGCGGATCTTCGGTCTCCTGGGCATGACCAGTTCCGGCTACGACCACTCCGACAAGATCATCCTCCACCGCGCTTCAGGCTACGGGAAGACTCCCTCCGGCTACACCAATGCCCCGTACATGGATATGTCCATCCCCTTCGCGGCCGCCGGCTTATGAATTCCGAGTCCGCTGTGAAGATGTGGACTGCGCGTCCGACGGCGCAGAGCACGCAAAGGTCTGCCGGCGCATTTGTATCCTGCCGGACTATCTTCGCTAGAGTGACGTGATCCTCATTTTCGTAGCAGGATCAGTTTTCGGGGATCAGGCCAAGACCAGTAGACAGGTTTCACTCCATACCTCGGTGTCTGTAGCAAACAACAACGGAGCGATCGCAAGATGCTACTTTGCACCCGCAAGTCTGAGAACAGTAGGCGCCCCTCTCATGATGCTCACCTCATACGAAGTTCCCTCGGCAGTCACGGTGAAATTCCCAGGAGGGAGTCCCGATACGAGTAATGGTGCTTCCGGTGAGACCGTAAGCCCAATTCCGAGGCGAACAAAAAGCGGCCTAAGTGCCCATCCGTTCTCAGTCGTGATCTCAATGGCAGCGAGCCGTGAGGATCGAATCTCCAACGAGCTCGATGCCGGAATCTCAATGACGAGTGACTGTTCTGGCACGGCCCGCCATGTACCGAACACCCAGCTTCCGTTTCCGAATGCTGATGCCCGAAGCGATCCACTGAGGCCCGAAGGGAACACAGCAACGGCAACACCGGTGGTATCCGTAGTGAGAAGCCGACCCTCACCGCTGGAGGTTTCCAGGAAGACAAACGCTCCCGGAGCGGGTTTGCCTTCCGGCCCGACGACCTTGACTTCCTGCTCCTCCCGCAGCTTCTCGTCAAGCATGAGGGTCACGGGCGGAGTAGGCTGATCGGGCCGAAGCTCTACGGAGAGAGAAGCACTGGCAAGACGAGGAGTGGCTGCGCGAACCTCGCGCAATCCCCAAGGTAATCCCGAGAAGCGAAACGCACCATCCGGGCCGGTCATGACCACGGTTCTCGTTGCCCGATCTGTCACCCTTGCTCCGGCGGCCGGGTTTCCTTCGCCATCCAGAACCCGGCCGGCAAGAAGGGAACTCTCGACCCGAACGAAAATCACCGCCGAGGGCTCAGCCGGCACATCCACCACTGTACTGGGCGCCGAGCCTCCAGCGGCAGGAAACCACGAGGCATCCCAACGTCCGCTCCGGAGTGCCGTGGTCGAAAATCTGCCGTCACCATCTGCAGAAACTGTGACTGCCGGCGGACCTGTACCGTAGGTGCGTTGTTGGCGGATCCCCGAACCGCTGGTGCGGTTCATGATCACGCCACCGTCTCCACCGGGGCTGGAGAATACGAGCACTCCCTCGCCTGCCGGTGTGTTCCCTACCAGGACAACTCCCCGAATCTCGGGAGGCTTTTCGTCACATCGCACGATCTTGATGCCTGATGGCGGCACGACGAAGTTCTTTTGGCATTCGACCCGGCCGGAAGAGCCCGTTGTGGCAACCGCCGGTCCAGCAGAGACATGTTCAAACCTGGCCTCTCCGGCGGACATGGTCACAGTCAACGTGTCGATGTCATTCCATTCCTCGCCTTGGTGCACCTGGGCCTCTCCAGCATCCCGATCATCACTACGCACGATGACCGCCGCCCCTTCCTCCATGCGGACTGTGTCGAGAACTGTGACCGGCGAATCCGCATTCACTACTACATCTCTTCGTACAGGGGCCTTTCCTGGAGCTTCGAACCTCAGGCGGCAGTTCGAACCTTCGACACCGGATAGGGAAAACAATCCGTCTGCGCCCGTTCGAGTTTCGACTATCTGGCCACGAATCCAGGGAAGCAACTCGCCGGTGGCGGAAGGGTGAGTGCTCCAGACACGAACGCCCTGGAGTGGCGTGTCATCAGAAGCGTTGAGTATGCGTCCCTCGATCGTTCGCCCGATCGGTCCCGGAACGATGCCGAGGTTTCGAGTTTCCCGCTCCCGTCCCGGCTCGATCGGCACCACGACCTGCTGGACGTTGCTACCGCTGAGTACGAGTTGAGCGCTCACGTCGGGCTCGACCTGCACGACAAACGAGCCGTCCGGCTCCAGGGATAACGTTCGTTCGTTGTTGACCACTCGGAGCAGTCCCTTTGGAGACTGCACCGGCAGACTATCCTCCCGCAGAAATGTTCCCCGAATCGTCAGGGCACCCCGGAGGACGACCTCAATCTGCTTCGGTAGCGGCGAATCGACATCGAGGTATTGAGAGATGAATCCATCTGCTCCGATGAAGAGTCGGACTCGAACTGCCGACGGTAGCCCGCGAACGATAGCCCATCCCGAGTCGCTGCTGACGAACGGGCGGCTTTCGCCCCGCCTCTCAACTGTGGCCCCTTCCACGGGCCTTCCGTCGGTTCCCTTGACGAGGACATTCAGAGTGCCGCCTAAAGTGAGTGTGGTCTCGCCGGCATTGATGTTCTCAGTAATGACGGCGAAATTTCGTTGGACGGAGGCAAATCCTTCGGACGCAAATGTGAGAGCCGCCTGGGCCAGATAGGGTACATGCTCGATTCGCCACTTGCCCTTGTCATCCGTCACCGTCTTCAATGCGAACTCAGCCGGAAGTCCATCCTTGATCCAGCCGGTGGCCGTAATAATGACGTCAGGGAGGCCCGCACCTTCCCCGTTGACCACTCGACCTGCGATCGAAGCACCACGGCTCAACCGAATATCCGCGGGCAGACCTTCGACAGTTGCCTCGAAGACTGCTGGGGACCAGTCGTCCGCGGAAACGACGGCAGCTACAGCCGACTGTGGTGGCAACGCGGGGATCGACCAAAGGTTGTTCTCTGCGGCGTAGATTGCCCACCGATTTTCTTTCGCCAGCAGAGTCTGCGGGGGGCCCAGAGCCAGGTTCGCCGCCGTTTCGGGAGGCTTCCCGCCATTCACTGTAACCTTCCGACCGACAGCGGGAAAACACGTCACCGTGAGACTATCGGTCTGCGGAGGTACATCAACCCACCAGGATCCGAGCCCCTGTCCGACCACGCGCACACGCCACGGTTCACGGCGGGCTGAAATCTGTGTTCCCCGGTTCGATAGCTCGAAGCGTGGCAGCAGAGACTCGGGAACCG
>JBDTRY010000123.1:0-10802 GCA_039931435.1 Acidobacteriota bacterium
TCAACGAGAGTCGTGCCCTTACTCGCGTCGCAACCGGGAAAGTAGAAGAGATCCTCCGCTCGACGCTTCTAATGAAACGTCCGCCGTTCTTGCGGAGGGTAGGGAGCTTGTCATCCTCGAGGGAGCGCAGCGACCGAAGGATCTCGTCAACGAGTGTCGTGCCCTTACTCGCGTCGCAACCGGGAAGTAGAAGAGATCCTTCGCTCGACTCTCCTAATGAAACGTCCGCCGTTCTTGCGGAATGTAGGGATCTTGTCATCCTCGAGGGAGCGCAGCGACCGAAGGATCTCGTCAACGAGAGTCGTGCCCTTACTCGCGTCGCAACCGGGAAAGTAGAAGAGATCCTTCGCTCGACGCTTCAGGATGACACGCCGTAGTAATCGTGTCATTTCCCGCGATACCAGGCGCCTGCGCCGTTCCTCACTCAGAGATGACGGTTCGCTTCGGGATTACGCCCGTGACGTTCCCGTCATTTTACTGACACCGCCCGCGGTCGCAAGACGATGGTCACGACGGTTCCTTCCTTCGGAACGCGTGCGCTGTTGACCGTGAAGATCTCTCCCAGCCGTTCTTCGTCGCGGATCGTGCGGTTGTGATTTCCAATGGCGCCCCCGGGGCAGGAGTAGTCGCAGACGATGCACCCGGACTTGAAATCCTTCTGATAGCGCTCGTTTCCGCCGAAGCGGAAGTCGAAGTTCGCCGGCTTGCCGTTCTCAAGGATCAGGATGGAAAGGGGGACGGCTCCGTTGCTGCCGGGCCATTCCACGAAAACGTCCACGGCTGATCCTTCTACCCGCTTGTCCGGTTCTGGATTGCCCAGGTCGCTCCGCGCGGTCCACGTCTGCTCGGTAAGGTTCTCTCCGGCTGAGGCACCCAGCGCTCGAAGGGCTACGCGGATATCGTGATCGCTCGCGGCACTTTCAAACAGGGCTCCGAATCGGGCCCTGCCACCGGACCAGACGATTGCGTGGTGACCTGGCTGCACGAACTTGCGGGAAAGGTGACTGGGGTGCGCCGTGGCCTTGAAGCGGATCTCGCGTTTCACCGAGTCGATCTCCACCGTTGGAGGGGACTTGCGGGTGTCGGCGCGCAACTCGCGGAGAAGGACAGCCCCGGCCAGGGCCAGGCACACAACGAGCACAGCTGTCAGCGTCCGTTGGCGCATGGGGCCACGGTATCAGAGGTTTCCGTCGTGGGTGTGGAATGGATCTTCCATTGCTTTGCTGCCGTCTGGAGGACTCGATGCGATTTTTAAGGCCTTTCTCCGAGCAACTCTTTGCATTGCTGCGAATCGTGGCCGGGCTGCTGTTTGCCATTCATGGAGCGCAGAAACTATTCGGAGCGATGGGTGGAACGCAGGTACACGAGCCTCTGATGGTGGCCGCCGGGGTCATCGAGCTCGTCTGCGGGTTGCTGGTTGCCGGCGGTCTTTTTACGTCCGTCGCTGCCTTCCTGGCCAGCGGCGAGATGGCCGCGGCATTCTTCAAGGCCCACGCACCGAATGGATTCAATCCGGTGGTGAACAAGGGTGAGCTGGCGGTGGTCTACAGCTTTCTTTTTCTCTACATCGCCGCACGAGGTTCCGGTTTGTGGAGCCTGGATGCAATGATGGGAAAAACGAAATCAAAGGAACCGGTCATGGAAGGCAAACGCCGCGATCACTGATTCTTCGGGCGCGGTCCAGTTGTTTCTTATGAACCGTGCGCCGATGCGCTGCTCGCTGCAACGATCCGGAGAATCATCGATCCGAAGTCGGTCAGCTTCCGTTCGCCGATCCCGTAGACCTCGCGCAGCATCGTCAAGGAACGCGGTTGCAATCGTGCGATCTCCCGTAGCGTGCGGTCGCCCAGAATGACGAACGGCGGAACGCCTCGCTCCTTCGCCAGGGTGCGCCGCATTTCCCGCAAGGCCTCGAAAAGGGCGCTGTCCACACCCTCCCAGTCCTGGCCCTCGCGACCCGCTCCGCGACGTTTTTTCCGTACGGGCTCCTTCCGCGCCAGCTGCACCAGACGCACGGCGCTCTCCCCTCGCAGAAGTGAACGCCCTTCCGCGGTGATAGTCAGGATCGGATAACGATCTCCTTCCTGGTGCAGCGCTCCCTGTCCGATGAGCTGGTGGATCCAGTCGCGAAGATCCGCATGGGAAAAGGACGACAGAGTGCCGAAGGTGCTCAGGCGATCGTGCCCGAGGGCGGCCACTCTCTCGGTCTGCTCACCGCGCAGGATGGAGATGATCTGGCCTGCTCCGAAGCGCTGGCCCGCCCGAGCGATGCAGGAGAGAATTTTCTGGCTGATGACGAGCGCCTCACCCACTTCTTCGATCTCTCCCAGACATATGTCGCAAGCCGCACATGGAGCATTCCCGTCATGCCTTTCGCCGAAGTGCTGTACCAGAGCGCGGTGCCGGCAGATCGATCCGCGGGCGTAGCGATCCATGGAATCCACGTGGCGCATTGCCGCACGGAAAATCTCTTCATCGCCGCCGGCTTCGATGTTGGAGCGCTCGAGGATGGTTCTCCATAACAGTACGTCGGCACCTGAATAGAAGAGAACGCATTCGGCCTCGAGGCCGTCCCTTCCGGCGCGCCCCGTCTCCTGCTGATAGTGCTCGATCGATTTGGGAAGGCCCGTATGCAGGACGAAGCGGATGTTGGAGCGGTCGATTCCCATTCCAAAGGCTACCGTTGCTACCACCAGGTTGCATTCCTCGTTGGCGAAGGCTTCCTGCGTTCTGCTCCTCTCCTCGGAACTGAGGCCGGCATGGTAGGGACGGGCGGCGATTCCGGAGCGCTGCAATGTGGCGGAGAATTCGTCTACTTCCTTGCGCGTGATGCAGTAGACGATCCCCGCTTCTCCCGGATGCTTTTCCACGATGGCCAGAGCCTGACGGAGTTTCTCGCGGCGCGGGAGCACGCGGTAGGTGAGGTTGGGACGGTCGAAGCTTCCAACGAGAAGCTCCGGATCGGAGAGACTCAATTGCGAGGCGATGTCTTCGCGAACGCGGACGGTGGCCGTGGCGGTGTAGGCGTGAAAGGCGGCCTGCGGAAATTTCTGGCGAAGCTCTCCCATCTGGCGGTACTCGGGGCGGAAGTCGTGTCCCCAATGGCTGATGCAGTGTGCCTCGTCGATGGCGAAGGTGCGCACGTCCAGTTGGCGGAGGAACTGCTGCAGGCGTTCGGATGCCAGTCGTTCCGGTGAAACGAACAGAAGTCGCAGCGCGCCGCTTCGGGCCAGCGCGGCGATCTCACGTTTTTCATCTGGTGAGGTGGTGCTGTTCAACTGGCGCGCTTCGACGCCGAGTTCGCGGAGAGAGTCCACTTGATCCTTCATCAGGGAGATCAGCGGCGAGACCACGACAGTCAGTTCGAGAGTGAGCAGCGGAGGCAACTGGTAGCAGAGAGATTTTCCTCCGCCCGTGGGCATGACCACGACGGAGTCGCGGCGGCCCAGTACAGCGGCGATGGCCCGCGCCTGCAACGGCCGGAGCGAGTCATAGCCCCAGAAGCGCCGGAGAACGGAGAGAACGTCAGCGGAAGCGATGTGGGGACCCCGAAGCACGAATCGGTAGTATCGGGTGTGGCCGGGTGTGTGGCAACTGGAAGGCCACGCCTAGGGTCAGCCCCGATGGCGCCATTATTCCTAAGGACGGGCAACGATCAGGCTGCCGCAGGTCAATCCACCTTCTGCTTTGGCCAGTTCGCCCGCTTCCACGACGCGAACCGCGAGGCCGGAACGTTCCACCTTCCCAACCGTCCTGGGAAATTCGGCCGCACAGACGACGGAATCTCCGATACGTAGAGCGTTCCCGGCGCCCGGTTCCTCCGCATCCACCTCGATCGAATCAATCGCTCCGAACTGCCGTGCGTCCACCCAGTCCGGATTCAGAAGCAGAACCTCGGGGGCGATCTCGGTCACGGCACTCTTCAAGTGAAGACAACCGTTGAAGACGACACGGATCACGGAGTATCCGTGGGGCTCGACGAGCCGCTGAAGATCCTTGATTCCGCCATCACTGGTCCGGCCGGAGAGACCGACAAAAAGCGTCCGCCCGAGGCGAAGAACGTCACCGCCATCGAGCGTTCCGTGGGGGCCCATGTAACGGAGCGGGAGATACTTCCCCAGAATTGCGGCGGCAGTGGCAACTTCCGCACGTCTCGACTCCGCTCCCGGGCGGGTCATGACCGCCAGTTCGTCCAGAATGATCGCTGTATCTTCCACGAAGACCGAGTCGGGCATCCCGGGCTCGTCGGGCAGCCGCTCGACGGTGCAGCCCAGCGAGGCCAGCATCGCTTCATAAAGATCGTGTTGCGCAACGGCGACCGCGTAATCGATGGGTTGACGGACGAGATGCGTCAGTTCGCAGGATGCGATGGAATGGGGAACAGCTCTGGTAAGGGCGATCAACATGGACAGATTGAGTCGCGCCGACGATGCTGATGCCTGGAAGCCCTAGTGCGCGACGAACGCTGACGTCGAGAGCCAGTTTCTGTCGGGATAGTAGGCGAAGATCGGGCTGCCACCGCGCAGGGTGTCGATGACTTTGCCGGCGATTTCCTTCCGCACTGCCGGACAACCCCAGCTCCGGCCCAGCCGGCCCAGTGCCTGGATCGCAGACCTGCTGACATAGGAGGCGCCGTGAAGAACGATCGAGCGGCTCCAGGCTTGATCGTTGATCCCTTTTTCCAGCCCACGCAGTCTCAGCGAGTAGCCGTTCTTCCCGACGTAGGGATCAGCGGTCACGAACAGACCCAGACTTGTGGCCAGGCTCTTCTGTTTGTTGGAGAAAAAATCGGCGTGATCACCGCCGCTGGTCTTTCCGTGAGCGACCAGCTCACGGAAGAGCAGTTTCTGCCCGTTGAGATCGAAGACGAAGAGCCGGGGCTCGGAGGAAGGAAGGGAGTAGTCGATCACGGTCAGAACATTCGGTCGGGTGACGAGACCGCGCCCTGCCGCGCATTCGGTCGCCTCCAGAGCCAGCCGGAGAACGTCGGCGCGCAGTCCCGGGGCCTGGGCCAGCAGCGTGGAGACCAGCGCTGTCGAAGCGCTCGCCGCACATGGTGCCGACGCCCTTACTTCGGGCGTTGCAGCCAGTGCAAACAAGGCCACTGCGAACGTGAGGTATACGCGTTTCATGGGAATGCCGTTGCGCGTTGCGGGGACGATTCCGCCATGCGCCGGACCCATGGTAACAAACGTTCTCAGAATCCTAATCCGCAGCCGCTGACGCGCGCCGGAAGCAGCCGCTACAGATAGCCGCCTCCGAACCAGACTGGAACTGCTGCCGCGACCGTAGAGAGCCTGATGATGACAGCCCGCTTACTCATAGTTGAGTGCCCCGCGGCATGACTTGCTGCTGGCGCTCGGCTTTCCTGTGGTCGGTCTCGCGTCGTTTTCTCATGAAGAACGAAACTAGGAGTCTGCGCGGCAGAAAGGCGCCCTGCTGCGAGAGCGGATCGGCGGCCCACATTCGACCCGATTCTCGTCACATAGAACCACTATGCTCGCTCGAATCGGATCGAATCTGGACTCGCCGCTCCACTCTCTCGCGGTCGGGCGTTTCTGCCGCGCAGACTCCTAGCGCGTTTTGCCCGCGGCGACGATTCTGGAGATGAGCAGAGCGTCGTCCGGGAGGAGGCCGGCGTGGGGAAGGCGCGGGGTCAGTTCTCGCCAGCCCGGCTCCAGTGCAAACACTTTGGCGAATAGGGGCAGAGCCTCGTCGACCCGTTTCATGTTCACTAGAGCCACGGCGTGCCAGTAGACCATCTCCGCGTAGCGGCTTTGTGGAACGCCTGCGGTGGAGGAGGCAATCTGCTCGGCTGCCGAATATTCGCGCAGGGCACCCTCGTTGTCCTTGTGTTCCGTGGCCAGATCGCCGGCGTTCATGTGGTTGTAGGCGCGCTGCAGGGCAACAAGGCGACGAAGCTCGGTGAGCGGTGCGGGATTGTCGTCGACGCGGAGGCTGAAGATCTCGTCCATCCAGCGTTTGCCGGTGGGCTTGCCAGTGACGACGATGATGGCCGCGGATTGTTTTCCGCGGATGTCGCCGCCCGCCGCCTGCGCCGCGTCGAGCGCGGCCAGCATGCGGTCAGCAAGATCTCCCTGCGCTTCGCGAAAGGCCTTGTCCATCGCCGGCCAGATGCGCTCGTTGGACATGAGATTGGCCTGCACGGCGAAGTCCTGGCCGGCGGTGAATGCTCCGCCCGCGGCGCCACACGGAAGGTTCGTGCCGGAAGCACCGCCGCCGGCGATGCCACCTGCCGCCTGGATGTCGTGGGAGCCGGTGAAGGTGGCCACTGTACCGGTGACATCGATCATCGCCACCTGGCGGACCTCGCATGACGCATCGGCCATGAGCAATCCACGCAGGGCGTCCGGCGCGTTCTTTCCGGCCCGCAGCAGATCAAGGCCGAGCTCTCCGTAGGTGGGATCAACAAAGCTTTGCGTGGCCACGGCACCCACGCCCGCCTCGGCCCATGGAACGATCTGGCCCACGGCGAACCAGTGGGATTGCACGGCCACGCCCATCTCCCCGGTCTTCGCGTCGCGGGCCACGATGGAGAACGTGTGTACGGGACGGGACTGGGCGAAGGCACAAGGAGTGAGGAGCAGGGCTGCGAGGCACAGTGCGTTTCTCATGAGGGCGAATATAGCGCATTAACGCCGGCTCGAAATCAGCAGTGACCCGCGGCTCGGCCTGGAGCCCTCGACGTCATGGCGTATCAGCCATTTGCGGTGGCGAGGTTCTGCACCAGGCGAACAGTCTGTCCGGCATGAATCGAACCGGCGCGCACCACGGTTGCGTAGATCCCCGCGTTGTTTCCGTTCATGCGCACGACGGCCTTCATGACGCGCGCGTCCTGCCGTCCCGAGTCGGGATCGAGGTTGACCATCACACAGCGCTCGTCGCGTGTGGTGATGCTCACCGCCGGCGCGTCCTCGCCCTCACCGAAGAGGATCGTTCCGCCGACCCAGGCGTCCTCGAGAAATGGCTCCGCGTTGTCGGTCTCGAGGAAGATGTTCGCGCGCATCCGCCGGCGATCGATCTCCATGCCGGCTTCGCGCCCGATTGCAGAGATCGTGGCCAGGCTGATTAGCGATACCGGCGCATCATCGAAAATGCCGTGCCTGAGCATCATCAACTCCACCTCGTGCCCGGATCTGCTGGCAATCTCGTTACGCAGCTCATCGCTGCGAAGCTCGAGCTCCTGTCCTGATGGAGTTCGGACATGAGTAGGCAGCGGCTCGCCGTTGACCTCGGTCCGTCCCACCGGCTGATACGTCAGCAGCTCGGGGAAACGGCCGGCGGTGAGAAAGGGAAAGCCACTACTGTCGCCCTGTCTACGAAAGGCGAATCGCCGGTCGCCGGCGATCCCGTGGAATCCGAGATGTGCCGACTCTAATGGAGTTCCGGCCATGGACTTCACCGGATACCTCACCAGTTCACTGACGCGACCGATGACGCTCATTGTGCTTTCAGGCAAGTGTCAGGACCTCCGGTGCAGTATGAGTGCAGAAGAACCTCGTATCCAGCCCTTCTACTGTCCGCAAAGCAGTCTGGAATGGCCCGGGGTACCGGCCGCACGCCGTGCGGCCCTACGGCCTGTGGTTGCAACCTCGTAGGGCCGCATGGCATGCGGCCGGTATCCGGCGAGGGTGGTGCCTGGATGGCCGCGGCGGAAAACTGGCGAAGGCGGCCCTTGCGAACCGCCTTCGCCTGTTTGAAGCAGTATGTGCTAGCCCTTCGACGCGGCAGGACGATGGCCGTTGCCCTGCGCGATGAGATCGAAGCGATCGAGATTCATCACCTTGTTCCAGGCGGCGACGAAGTCCCGCACGAACTTTTCCTTCCCGTCGTCGCTGGCGTACACCTCCGCCAGCGCCCGGAGCTGCGAGTGCGCTCCGAAGACCAGGTCGGCGCCCGTGGCCGTCCACTTCGCCTTGCCCGTGACGCGATCGCGGCCCTCGTACACGTTCTCGTCGGAAGCAGTCGGTCTCCATGCAGTGCTGATGTCGAGCAGGTTCACGAAAAAGTCGTTGCCGAGCGTCTCGGGCTTGTCCGTGAAGATGCCGTGCTTCGATTGCCCGTAGTTGGCGTTCAGCGTTCTCATACCGCCTACGAGAACGGTCATCTCCGGCGCAGTCAGCTTCAACAGGTTGGCCCGGTCCAGCAGACGGGTCTCCGGCGACAGCGGGTCCCCGGCGCGGAAGTAGTTGCGGAACCCGTCACCGGTCGGTTCGAGCACTTCGAACGCGTCCACGTCGGTCTGTTCCTGCGAAGCGTCCGTACGACCGGGGCTGAAGGGCACGGTGATGTCGTGCCCGGCGTTCTTCGCTGCCTTCTCCACGGCCGCGCACCCCCCGAGGACAATCAGATCGGCCAGCGAAACCTTCTTCCCGCCTGAGCCGTTGAACTCCTTCTGGACCCCCTCGAGGGCCCTCAGCACCTTCGCCAGTTGTTTCGGCTCGT
The DNA here is from genome assembly GCA_039931435.1 of Acidobacteriota bacterium. Taxonomy (GTDB): domain Bacteria; phylum Acidobacteriota; class Thermoanaerobaculia; order Gp7-AA8; family Gp7-AA8; genus JBDTRY01. The sequence goes on from JBDTRY010000123.1 coordinate 8,467, forward strand.
TGCTCTCCCAGTCTTTCTGTGGGGCGAGACGGATCCGTGCTCCATTCGCTCCCCCACGCTTGTCGGTGCCGCGGAAACTGGCCGCCGCATTCCAGGCAGTGGAGACCAACTCGGCGATGGACAGACCGCAGTCCAGAATCTTTTTCTTCAGGGCGCTGATGTCCTCTGCGCCGATCAGCTCATGATCGACCGCGGGCACAGGGTCCTGCCACAGTTGAGGCTCGGGAATCGATGGCCCGAGGTAACGCGCCAGGGGACCCATGTCGCGATGAAGCAGTTTGAACCAGGCCCTGGCGAAGGCGTCGGCGAGCTGGTCCGGATTGTCATGAAAACGTTTGGTGATCGAAGCGTAGATCGGATCCTCACGCAGGGCAAGATCGGTGGTGAGCATCATCGGCGCGTGCCGCTTAGCCGGATCGTGCGCATCAGGCACCGTATCTTTTGCCTCGGGATTTTTCGGAGTCCACTGCTTCGCTCCGGCGGGGCTGGTGGTCAGCTCCCATTCGTACTTATAGAGGTTCTCCAGGAATCCGTTGTCCCACTTCGTGGGGTTATCGGTCCACGCCCCCTCCAGGCCGCTGGTGATGGTGTTCACGCCCGTGCCGCTGCCGTGTTTGTTCTTCCAGCCGAAGCCCTGGTCTTCGAGAGGGGCTGCCTCCGGCTCGGGACCGACGTTATCGGGAGCAGGCGCTGCGCCGTGGCTCTTTCCGAACGAGTGGCCGCCGACGATCAGGGCAACCGTCTCCTCGTCGTTCATGGCCATGCGGGCGAAGGTATCGCGGATGTCGCGAGCTGCAGCGAGCGGATCGGGCTTGCCGCCCGGCCCTTCAGGGTTCACGTAGATCAGCCCCATCTGCACGGCGCCGACTGGACCGGTCAGTTCCCGGTCGCCGCTGTAGCGCTCGTCTCCAAGCCAGGTGTCCTCGGGGCCCCAGAAGATGTCTTCCGGCTCCCACACGTCGGGCCGCCCGAAGGCGAAGCCGAAGGTCTTGAATCCCATCGACTCCATGGCCATGTTGCCGGCCAGCACGAGAAGATCAGCCCAGGAGACCTTCTGCCCGTATTTCTTCTTCAACGGCCAGAGCAGACGCCGGGCCTTGTCCAGGTTGGCGTTGTCGGGCCAGCTGTTCAGAGGCGCGAAGCGCTGCTGGCCGTCGCCGGCACCGCCGCGGCCATCGGCGATGCGGTAGGTTCCGGCGGCATGCCATGACAGGCGGATGAAGAGCGGACCGTAGTGTCCGTAGTCAGCGGGCCACCAGTCCTGTGAGGTAGTCATCAGTGTTGTGAGGTCCTGCCGCAGTGCGTCGACGTCCAGTGACTTGAACTGTTCGGCGTAGTTGAAGTCGTCCTCCATGGGGTTGGACAGGTGGGAATGGGTATGAAGCACGGAGAGGTCGAGTTGATCGGGCCACCAGTCCTTGTTTGTTCTGGGCCGGCCTCGTTTGGGAGTGGGGGAGGGGATGACGGGATTTTCGCTTTCGCTGGTGCTTTTTGTGTGTTCCTTGTCGGGCACGTGAACTTCTCCTCTCTGGGTGGTCGGTGATTTACGGCGTCGGTTCTTCTGAGTTAGACGTTGTCGAATTACGGTTGGAAAAAAGAGAATTCAGCGTCGAGCGCGACGGCGGCGACCGCGCATGACGACCTGATAGTCGTCAACCTCGAAGCCCGCAGGCGGTTTTGCGGTGCTCACTTCGATCTGATTCCAGGGGATGTCGTGGATCCGGCCGGTTTCGTCGTCGATGAAGTGGTGATGGCGCTCAATCTTCGGATCGAAGAGCACCGAGTCCGGAGCGAGGTGCAGCTCCCGAAGCAGCCCCCTCTCCACGAAGAGATGGAGGGTGTTGTAGACGGTGGCTCGGGAGATCATGGGAAAGGTTTTCTGTACGCCGGCCCACACTTTGTCGGCCGAGGGATGTTCCGTTGTATGGAGTACGTACTCGGCGACGGCCACGCGCTGGGCCGAGGGCTGGATGGCATGTTTCTCGAGGATGTGTGCAATATCGGGCTTCATGGCGGGGATTACTCGAGTAGTTAAGTTCCAACTCTGGACTTTGTCAAGAGTTGGAGGCGGCGAAAAGCGTTTAGAGAATCGCGACCCGTCAAGAAAAATGAGGACGTTCTCTCGCTGGTATCCGCTTCGCAGGAAACAGGAAATCCAGCATCCGCTGAGACGCAGGCGCACTCCTCGCGGCATGTCATCCGGAGCGGACCAACAGCGCAGGCGCTGGACCAGGGTGAAGAAACTCTATCCCTATGTGAGTTTCTTACAAGCGAGGGCACAGCGGGGCGCTGAACCAGGGTGAAGAAACGATGAACGCCGTCATCCCGAGCGAGAG
>JBDTRY010000124.1:0-10800 GCA_039931435.1 Acidobacteriota bacterium
CCCGCCCCTCTGAGTTTCCTCGCTCACGCTCGGAATGACGCGTTTGCGAAGCATCGCTTGTTGAATCTCCAGAGCCGGCCTCACGGGACGCCATGGGAGTTTCTTGCAAGCGAGGGCACGGCGGCGGCGCTGAACCAGGGTGAAGAAACAATGAGCGCCGTCATCCCGAGCGAGAGCGAGGGACCCCAGTGGACGGGGGGCACGATCCCTGGGACGCTTACCACCCGCCCCTCTGGGTTTCCTCGCTCACGCTCGGAATGACGCGTTTGCGAAGCATCGCCTGGTCAATCTCAAGAGCCGACCTCACAGGACGCCATGTGAGTTTCTTACAAGCGAGCAAGCGAGGAGGGATTTCCGGTTCGGGTTAGGCCGGCCGTCGCTACACGCACGTCGTCCCTCGCTCCGCTTCGGGATGACGGGCCGTGGTAGTGGTGTCATTTCGCGCACCACCGAGGCCAGCCCGGTTTCTCCGGTTCAGGACGACTTGAAGCGGTCCACGACGCGCCTCACCCGATCTGAGTCGACCGGTTGATCGACGATGCCCCCGATCTTCACCGAGGTACCAACGATGGCCCCGTCGGCGCTGGAAGCGAAGCTGGCTGCGTTGGCTTCATTCACGCCGCTCCCGAGAACAATGGGAGCTTCCGTCAACTCTCTCAACGCCCGCAGATGCTCGATCTCGGGTGGACTGCCGGTGCGTGGCCCGCTTGCTACCAGGACATCCGCCAAACCCCTCTGACGAAGGTCGCGCGCGCTCTGCGCCGGATCCACGGGGGCCAGCGGCACTGCATGCTTGACCATGTGATCGGCAAAAATCGCCACGTCTGCGCCGAGGTTCGCTCGCATGCGAAGAATTCTGTCCGCTTCGCCCGCGATCACACCCTGGTCAGTGACCATCGCTCCGATGAGAACGTTCACGCGAATGAACGCCGCGCCGGTGGCAACGGCGATTGACAGCGCGGACTGGCCGTCGTTGCGAAGAACATTGACGCCGAAGGGCACCGACAGCTCGCTCCGCAAGGCGGTGATGACCACCGTCATGGTGCTGATGGTGACAGCATCGACTGCTCCGGGACGGAACGGACGGTCGCCAAAATTCTCGAACAGCAGCGCGTCGGCGCCTCCCAGTCGAAGCGCCTCCACGTCCGCTGCTGCGGCGTCGATGACGGCGGCCATCGATCCACCGAACAGCGGAGCACCGGGAAGTGGTCGCAGATGGACCATTCCGATCACGGCTTTCCGTACGAGGATGCGATCGAAGTCGCTCTGAGTCCACATGGAGATGTTGTGGTCGGTCGTCGCCGCTCCGTAACCGGCGGCGGTGTTCTATCACCCGCCGTCCTTGACGTACAACCGACCCGCCGATACTCTCACGCGCGATGTCGCAAGTGAAGCTTTTCAACACGCTTACGCGCTCGAAGGAAACCATCGAGCCGCTCCAGGCCGGCCATGTTCGCATTTATTCGTGCGGTCCGACCGTGTACAACTTCGTGCACGTGGGAAATCTCCGCACATTCCTCTGGGGCGATCTGCTCCGGAGGTACCTGCAGTGGAAAAAGTTCAAGGTGACGCAGGTGATGAACCTCACCGACGTCGACGACCGCATCATCCGCAAGGCGCAGGAACAGGGTGTAGACCTCGACACGTTCACCGAGCCGTTCGTCCAGGCCTTCTTCGAGGACATCGACACCCTTCGCATCCGGCGCGCGGACATCTATCCGCGGGCCACGCGGCACATCCCGGAGATGCTCGATCTGGTCGACAAGCTGTCGCGCTCCGGGCACACCTACCTCACCGAAGGTTCGACCTATTACCGCATCGGTACCTTTCCGAAATACGGGAAACTGTCAGGCGTGGAGGTCGACCGCTCCAGCGAATTCAGTCGCGTGGACAGTGACACGGACGACAAACAGGACGCCCGCGACTTCGTCCTCTGGAAAGCGCGGAAGGAAGGCGAGCAGTTCTGGGATTCTCCATTGGGTGCGGGAAGACCCGGATGGCATCTCGAGTGTTCGGCCATGTCCATGAAATACCTGGGCGAGACGTTCGACATTCATACCGGAGCCGTGGACCTGATCTTTCCTCACCACGAAAACGAGATCGCCCAGAGCGAGGGTGCAACCGGAAAGCCCTTCGTCAAGTACTGGGTGCACGGCGAGCATCTCAACGTCGACGAGCGGAAGATGTCCAAATCGCTCGGAAACATTCACACTCTCCGCGAACTTCTGGAAGGGGGATACTCACCACTCCAGATCCGCTACGCCCTGCTCTCGGTCCCGTACCGCACGAAGCTGAATTTCTCGCTGCAGAGCCTCGATGACGCCAGGCACGCTCTGGAGCGTCTGGAGTCCTTCGTAATCCGGCTCGGAGAAGCGGGAAATGGGGACGAGACCGGGGAGCAAGCGGGAAGCCCGCTCTCCGACGCATTCCTGAACGAATTCGAAAATGCCATGGACGATGACCTGAACACGGCTCGCGCGCTAGCCGCTCTGTTCGTCCTCATTCGCGATGGAAACGTTGCCCTCGATGCCGGGAACCTCGCTCCTGCCGAAGCTCGTTCGATACTGGCAGTAATCAGGAACGTCGATGGCGTCCTCGATATCCTTCCGCAAAAAGACGCTGATCTCGACGGAGAAATCGAGCAGCTCATCGCCGCTCGGAACGAGGCCAGAAAGAAGCGCGATTTCGGCGAGTCCGATCGCCTGCGCGATGTGTTGCTTTCCAAGGGAATCATTCTCGAAGATACCGCGCAGGGTACGCGCTGGCGTCGCGCATGAGTCAGGCAAAGGGAGAACCATGATCGGTTACCTCGAGGGAACCATCCACACGCTGGAGACGGACCGCGCTGTCATTCTCGCTGGCGGTGTCGGTTACCTCGTGCACATTCCGCTCTCCACCTACTACAGACTGGAAGGAGCCTCGCGCGCAGAACTGCGCATCTACACCCACGTTCGCGAGGACATGCTGGCTCTCTACGGCTTTGCCACGCTCGAAGAGCGCGCCATCTTCGAGAAGCTCATCTCCATTTCGGGAATTGGCCCCCGGCTCGCTCAGGTCATCCTTTCCGGCATCGCTCCCGAGGACCTGGCCGAGGCCATTCTTCGCGGCGACAGCAGACGGCTTTCGTCCATTCCCGGGGTTGGCAAAAAGACCTCCGAGCGAATCTGCCTCGAACTCCACGACAAACTCCTGCTTCCGGGCAAAGACGAAGTGAAAACGACCCCCGCCCGCACTCCCAGCATCGACGATGACGTCGTCTCCGCCCTGACGAACCTCGGCTACCGTCCTGCGGCCGCGCAGGGCGCCGTGGACAAAGCTCGCCAGGAGCTCACCGGAGAGGCCGAGTTCTCGGAAGTCCTGAAGTCCGCCCTGCGCCACCTCACCAGGTAGCACGCAGGCCGGTGAGTGTTTCGTGGCTTCGTTCTCCTGCCCGATGAGCGCTATCGAACATCCGCGATGAAAGTGTTCGCTTCCAATCGGCAACGTTCATCGAGCGCTCCGCTCAGAGCGAAACCCCTGGGCCGGTCGCGGAATGTGAAGAGGCGATAGAGCTGATATTGAGAGGCGAACTCCCTCGAGAAGTCGACCTCATTTCGCGTCAGTTAAAACGGAGTCTCTCTGGCGAAGGAGGTCGTTTTCACTTCAATGAAACGTTCCCGGCCGTCATTTTCGAAGGAAAGCACATCGAAACCGAGGCCGACGCCGCGTTCCTTCGAAGCCCACTTCACCCGGTCTGCCAATCTGGGGAGACCGCCGGAATGGAGCCGCCTCTGCTCGAACCTCATAACCACGGCTTCTCCAGCCGCGCCCAGCGAGCGATTCCGCCATTCCCGTTGGAAGTAGTCGATATGGACACCTCGGAATCGGTGGGCTGACGGTTCGTCGCGAATGTACAAACCGGGATTCTCCAGCTCTGGCGATTCGATGAATTCGATGTCCGGGGCCGATCTCGGAGGCGGCGCGCTATCCGTGGCAAATTCTGCAGCGATTTTCAGGTCGAGTCGTTCGCCAAGCCGCGCGGTTACCACCTCCGCGAGCAGCTCCTGATAATTTCCCGCCGGTTTGTACCATCGACCCAGGGAAACCAGACATCTCGAAGTACTGCGCTGATGTTCCGGTGCTTGAATTCGATCGCTCCCTCGGAGCGATTCTTGAGGATCGATTGCAACATCCGCCGATGGCCGGACTTGCTGTATTGCTCTCCCTTCCACTGCGCCTCGAGCATGGAGAAGTAGTCCGCCACAGTGGCCTCGACTTCTTCGAGGCTCCAGTCCTCTGCCATCGCCGAATCATAAGCGATTCCTTCGGAGGGACCGCTACGGGCGCATGGGACCCGTGCCGGCACTCGCGCAATGCGAGCATGAACAATTCAGCCCGTAAATGTGCACTGCCGCCCACTCCCGGTCGCATGACTGGCACCGAACACCTCCCGGCTGGTTGATTTCGAAATCCGTCAGCTCATTTTCCAGTGTCTTTTTCAATGTCTCGGCACAGTTCAGACAGAAGTACTCATTGCGCTGGTGAGACCTCCAACCGGTAGCATCATTCGTCGACCATGGGTAGTCCATTTGAGCCTCCTGAAAAAGTCATCCCGTCGCGGCATCTTCAACAAATGTACCCTGGTCCGGATGCAAAACGACTGTGCTCCAGCGGGCGTAGAGGTGATGGAGAGTAGAAGCCTGACCCTGATCTCCCCTAATCTCGATCTCATCGAGGAAGCTGCCGCACTCGGGGAGCCTCGCTCAAAACCATCCTTTCATCGACGGCAACAAACGGACGGCCTTTGCCGCTACCTACACATTTCTTGCCATCAATGGCGCGCATTTAACGGTCGATGCCGAAGACGCGCATGTCTTCATCCTTGGGCTGTATCAAGCGGGTACGTCCAAATTTGATAACCTCGTGCCTTGGCTGCGCCGCAACGTGAAGCTCAATCCATGACCACGCCGCAACTACCGATCGTCAAGCTCGTCCTGCCCTTCCAGAAGTTTGCCGCGCGGGAAACATCCGGCGGCATCCTCCTGCTGAGTTGTACGATAGCGGCTCTCGTCTGGGCTAACTCGCCGTGGGCAGATAGTTATGCAGCTCTGTGGCATACCCAGTTCTCGGTCGGGCTGAGCAGCTTCGGCTTGAGCAAGGATCTTCACTTCTGGGTGAACGACGCGCTGATGGCCATTTTCTTCTTTGTGGTGGGGTTGGAAATCAAGCGCGAGTTGCTGGTGGGCGAGCTGGCGTCACCCCGGCAAGCGGCCCTTCCTATTGTGGCGGCGCTCGGTGGCGTCATGGTTCCGGCGCTTCTCTATATTGCCGTCAATCCGAATGGGCCGGGTGCTTCGGGCTGGGGTATTCCGATGGGCACCGACATCGCCTTTGCGATTGGCGTGATGGCGATGCTGGGCGATCGCGTTCCGCTGGGGCTGAAGGTGTTCCTGACGGCGCTGGCTATCATCGATGATATTGTCGCCGTCCTCGTCATCGCTCTTTTCCACACGGCACAAATTTCATGGGGAGCGCTCGGCTTGGCAGGCTTGGGACTCGTAGTTCTTCTGGCCGCAAACCGGCTCGGCGTGCGGCACTCACTTCCGTACGCACTCGTAGGCATCGTGGTGTGGTTGGCAGTCCTGGAATCGGGGGTGCACGCGACCATTGCCGGGGTACTTCTTGCCTTGATGATTCCCAGCCGGACCGCGCTGAACCAGCGGGAATTCCTGCGGCATGGCCGCGCCATACTGGATCACTTTGAGCGGGCGGCGGCAACAGAACCGCTGAACATTCTGAACGACGCAGAACAGCAGGCGGCGATAGAGTCGCTGGAGAATGCCTGCGAAAAAGTGCAGTCGCCGCTTCATCGACTGGAGCATGGGCTTCACCCTTGGGTGACGTTCTTGATCATGCCGCTATTTGCGCTGGCCAATGCCGGTGTTCCACTCTTCGGCAATCCTGGGAAGGCAGTCGGGGACCCTATAACGCTCGGTGTGGTGCTCGGCCTGGTATTTGGAAAACCGATTGGCGTTACGCTGGCCTCATGGCTGGCGGTTCGTTTGGGTCTGGCCTCTCTGCCCGAAAGTGTTTCGTGGACGCATATTCATGGCGCGGGCTGGCTGGCCGGGATCGGGTTTACGATGTCCCTTTTTATGGCGGGGCTGTCTTTCGCCGGTGATGCGCGCCTCACTTCAGCGAAGCTCGGCATTTTGATAGCTTCGTTGTGCGCCGGAATCATCGGCTCGGTGATTCTGGTGCGAATCAAGCCCAGAGACTCGGTCGCCGCCTAGGAGTCTGCGCGGCAAAGCCCGCCTCAAAAGTGGGCAAGCTGCCGTTCGGCTGCGGCTCAGTCCCGGGTGGCCTTGGCGAACTCCATGTACATCGCCGAGAGTTTGTCTTTGACGACCGGGTCGGCTTTGGCGAGATCGGCGGAGATCTCGTCGCGCCGCGCCAGAATCGAGTCGAGCACCACGCGGCGGTCCGAGACTGGAGGAAGCTGGGGACGATTCAAGGCGGCACGGAGGGCGTCGAAGAACTCCGTGGCGTGCTTGGCAGCGATTCCGTAGTTGTTAACGTTTGACTCATAGAGCACGTTCCCCAGATCTCCGCGAAGCCGTGACACCTCGAGATCGTACTGCGTGCGGGCCAGATCCTCCTGCAGCTTCGTGGTCTGCGCCGACTGCTCGCGCAAGTCCACCAGGGTTTGGCGCGACCGGAGCGTGGCCGGAATGAAACCGGCCAGAAAGATGGCGATCGCCGCTGCTGTTCCGAGTACGGCCCACAGTCCACGGCGGGAGGCCGGCTTCGTTGTTTCCTCATTTGCTTGTGCTTCCATGCGGTCCCTCCGCGTTCGTTCACATTCTTTCTTTTATTCTCGCACAACAATACGCGAAAGATGGCTTGCGGTTGGTCCCCATTCTGCAACGTGCCCGATTGCGTCATCCTGTTCAGGCGTTGGCCACGATGTTGCGTCCGGCGGGAAAAGGAGACCCATGCAACAGATCACGAAGAACCAGGTCCTCGCGCTCCTGCAGGGCTATGAGCCGCCGTGCATCTCGCTCTACCAGCCCACACACCGGCATTACCCCGGCAACCAGCAGGATCCCATCAGCTACCGGAACCTGTTGCGGGAGTTGGAAGCGTCGCTGGCCCGGAAATATCCATCGCGGGCCTTTCGTCCGCTGGTGGAGAAATTTGAATCCCTGATTCGCGACGATGATTTCTGGCAGCACCGCACCGACGGGCTGGCCATCCTGGCCACACGTGACCAGTTCCGGATCTTCGAGTTTCAGCGTCCCATCGAAGAGCTGCTGGTTGTGGCCGACAGCTTTCACCTGAAGCCGTTGCTCAGCAACGTGCAGTCGATCGACCGCTACCAGATCCTTTGCCTGAACCGTCACACGGCCCGGCTCTACGAGGGCAACCGCGACGCGCTCGACCCGGTGGAGTTGACGGACGTGCCGTCGACCATCACCGAGGCTCTGGGAAGGGAGCTGACCGAGCCCCACCAGACCGTGGCTTCGTACGGCGGCGGCCACGAGTCGCATCACGGGCACGGGGGGAAGAAGGACGAAGTGAGCATCGACCGCGACCGGTTCTTCCGCGTAATCGACAGGGGCATCCTCGAGCACCACTCCCGTCCTTCGGGTCTGCCGCTGATGCTGGCCGCGCTGGCCGAGTACCAAACGCCGTTCCGGGAGATCAGCCACAACACGCTGCTCATGGCTGACGGCCTGATGAAGAATCCGGACGCGATGACTCTGGACGAGCTGCGGCAGGAAGCGTGGAAGCTCGTCGAGCCGCGCTACAAAGCTCGCCTCGCCGATATGGTCGCCGAGTACGAGACCGCAAAGTCGCGGCGCCTGGCCTCGGACGATCTGTCGCTCGTGGCCGAGGCGGCCACCAGGGGGCGGATCAGCTCCGTGCTGATCGAAGAGAACCGTCAGGTACCCGGGCGGATCGACGCGCAAAGCGGTGCGATCCGCTTCGGCGATCTGGCCGATCCCGACACGGACGACTTGCTCGACGACATCGCCGAGCTGACGCTTCGCGCGCAGGGCGAGGTCGTGGTCGTTCCGACCCGGCAGATGCCGACGACGACGGGAGTGGCCGCGACGTACCGCTACTGATCAGGGGATCTGACGCCTGACCACGGTGAGACTCCGGATCGAAGCGACGTTCTGATCGAAGGGCCGCCGGCCAGCCCGGCGGCCGCTTTCACTGCCAGCATCCGGTGAGACTGACGAAAACTACTGGTAGAGAAATCTTGAGTGACGACGGTCACTTGCGGGCCGACCATCGGATCCCGGCCCGGAGGAGGCGTGGCGGACCGATCGTGAGCAACGGAGTTCGACCGACCTCGTAGCGGTCCCCTGAAAGGTTCTCAGCCGTAACGAAGAGTTCCAGGAACTTCGGTAGCCGTCTGGAAACGAAAAGGTCTACAACCAGATAGCTGTCAAGGGGAAGCGCGTTCTCGTCATCGTCGAACTGCGACGCCGAGTAGCGGCCGTCGAGTGCGAACCTGACTTTGGGGCCCGCATAGAGAACCGCTGCCGTCCATTGCATCCTCGGAATCTGAGGGAGACGGAGACCCTCCAGAGCAGTGTTTTCAGGAAACTTCCGCACGATGGCATCGGTGAAGAGGAATCCTGAACTGACAGTCCAGAGGGCCAGAGGATGAATGTCGAGGTCCATCTCCAATCCACGGGAGCGCGTTCGGCCGAGGTTCCTGCGCTGGCGTGTAATCAATGAAGGCGTCGAACTGATCGTGGCGTTGGCGATCGTGTCTTCGACCTCGGTCCAGAAGAGCCGCCCGCGACCGGAAAGAGTTCCATTACCGCGAACAACGTTGATTCCGGCTTCGCCCCCCGTGGCTCGCTCGGCGAGAAGGTCTTCATTTGGTAGCGTCTCGATGTTTCCTACTCGAAATCCTCGGTATAGCTCGTTCAACGTCGGCGCACGAAACGCTTCATAGGCAGAGGCTGCAATCGCAACCTGATTCGGCAAACGGTACAGGAGCGACATTCGCGGGCTGAACGCGGTCTCCATCTTCGCCGGCGGCCTGCGTTCGTTCGTTCCGCTCACGATTAACGAGTGGTAATTTTGCCAGGAGTCGAATCGACCTCCGGCACTGACCGACAGGCGCGACCCGAACTGCGCCGAGTCCTCAACGAAGATTCCGATGGTGCGCTGTGTGCCACCTCCCACGGCGGGGGTGGAGGCGCTCCCGGAAAGGACGGTTTCATTGCTCCTGCCACGGACGTTTCGAGCGTCCGCTCCCATGAGAAAGAGATGGGTTCCGCGCAGTGAGAAGCTCCTCTGGGCGCTGGCACCCCATGAATCCGCGGGAACACTCTGCACGCGTGTCAATCGTTCGCTGTCACGTCGGGCGCCCACGGAGGTGAACGTGGAATCGAAGTCCTGATTCTCGACAAACGATCGCACCGACGTCGCTGTCGTCGCTGTGTTCCAGTCCCCACCCATGGTGAATTGGCGGATGGTCGAGTCGTTTACCTGAAGCTTGGTGCCGTTCGTCCGGGATTCGCGATAGAAGGAGAACCGGGCGAATGCCTCCCCCGGAACGAACGGAGCTTTGACGGTAATATCCGCGGCGGTGTGAGCGGACGAGGCGGGCCGATCGACGAACCCGCGGGCATCCTCTCCAACGAGAAAATAGCCTCCCGTAGCGAAGCGTTCCGCCGACAGAGTCGTTTGCACCCCGGCCAGCGGCATCGCGGCAAAAAACGAACCGCTGGACGTTTTTTGTGAGCCCGCGGAGATTTCTGTGTCGAGGGCCGGGACCTGCCCGTCGCGGCGGACGAGTTGAATCACCCCGCCGAGCGCCGAGCTCCCGTAGAGATCCGAAGCGCCGCCGCGAAGGACTTCAATGCGCTCGATAGCACTTCGTGGCACCCTTCCCCAGTAAACCCAGCCGCCGAACGGATCGTTGAGCGGAACGCCATCCTCGAGAACGAGGGCGCGCCCGGCGCCACTCGCTCCCACTCCGCGTAGCGAGACTCCCTGGGAGGTGGGGTGAGCGACGGTGCTGTCGGTGCGGCGAAAAAGCGTAAAGCCCGGAACGCGGCGAAGCAGTCCGTCAGTGGTGGTTCCGGCACTGGTTTCAATGTCGGAGCGAGAGATGATGGAGACACTGGCAGGAGTGTCGGAGAGTGGGCTGGCCGATCGATTGGCAGTGACCGTAATGGCCTCCTGCAGAGCCGGAATTCTGAACAGCAGAGGATCGCCGATCTTCTCGAAGGGAATGTCCCGCCCGACAGTCGATCCTTCACTGGAGACGGAAAAGACGATGACCGGGCTGAATGGAACAGTCACTGCGAATGCGCCTGAGTGGTTAGTCCTCACCTGAACCAGCTGCCCGCCGGCCGACACGGTGACGATGGCATCCGCAACCGCCACGCCTCCTTGATCGATGACGAGGCCCCTCACCTGGCGTGAGGGAACTTCCTGGCCTCGGACCGGTGTGGCGATCAACCCAACGACAAGGAGCACTGCAGTCGTGACCAGGCGCACCGCCTCATTGTTTCAGGAAACGCGGTAAGGGAGCGAGGGGCCGCGCCTCACACTCGCGGAAGATCCCTCCTCGCTTCGCCGCTTGTAAGAAACTCACATGGCGTCCTGTAAGGTCGGCTCTGGAGATTCAACAAGCGATGCTTCGCAAACGCGTCATTCCGAGCGTGAGCGAGGAATCTCAGAGGGGCGGGTGGTAAGCGCCCCAGGGATCGTGCCCCCCGTCCACTGAGGATCCTCGCTCTCGCGAGACTGTGTCAAAAGTATCTTGAAATCACAACCGGCGCTGCT
>JBDTRY010000125.1:0-10799 GCA_039931435.1 Acidobacteriota bacterium
TTCAGGTCACCGAAGACGGCGGTGGGAGCTGGAGAAAAATCGACCGTGTAGCCGGAGTGCCCGAGCGCTCCTATGTCTCGCGGCTCGAAGCTTCGCCCGTCGATGCGAACACGGTGTTTGCAGCGTTCGACAACCACAAGGCAGGCGACTTCAAGCCCTATCTCTATCGCAGTGCCGATCGCGGAAAGACCTGGACATCGATCACAGGGGATCTGCCGCAGCGAGGCAGCACGTACGCGGTCGTACAGGATGCTGCCGATCCGAAGCTGTTGTTCGCCGGCACCGAGTACGGCCTGTACTTCACGCAGAACGGCGGCGGGAACTGGATTCAACTGAAGGGAAATTTCCCCACGATTGCCGTACGCGATTTATGGATTCAGAGGCGGCGAAACGACCTCGTCGTAGGCACCTTCGGAAGAGGGATCTACATCCTCGACGACTACAGCCTGCTGCGGACGATGTCCTCGTCCGTGGCGTCATCGGGTCCGGCATTGTTTCCTCCGCGCGATGCGGATCTCTATGTGGAACGCCAGGAGTTGGGGCTGCCGGGCAAGTCGTTCCAGGGAGACTCTTACTTCACCGCGGCCAACCCTCCTTTCGGCGCCGTCTTCACCTATTACCTCGACCATGAGTTGAAGAGCCTGAAAAATCAGCGGTGGGAGCTGGAAGCGAAGACAGAAAAAGATGGCGGCAATGAGCCTTCGAAAGGTGTACAGCTTCCGACGCTCGAGCAACTCCGTGCCGAGGCCCGCGAGCTTGATCCGGCGATCGTTCTCATTGTCTCGGACGAGGATGGCAACGTGGTGCGCCGGATCACCGGGCCGGTGAAGGGCGGATTCCACCGCGTGGCCTGGGATCTTCGCTACCCGCCCCCCTCTCCCATCGAACTGAAGGATCCGGAACCGGATCCGTTCTCACCGCCGCCCGGTGGGCCGCTGGCCGCTCCCGGGAGCTACAAAGTGCAGCTGGCCAGGCGAATCGATGGTGTGGAGACAAAGATCGGCCAGACTCAGACCTTCGCAGTCGTTCCGCTCTATCTGTCCCTCATGCAGGGAACTGATCGGGCGGCCATTCTCGATTTCCAGAAAAAGGCGTCGCAACTTCAACGGACAGTGATGGGTGCGGATAAGGTCACGAGCAGCGCCCTGGAACGCGTGCAGTACATCCGCCGGGCCCTCGATCAGGTTGCCGGCCGGGATCCAGGCCTGGCGGCCAAAGTAAACGCACTGGACGCTGCGCTGCACGACGTGGACGATGAGATCAATGGCGATCCGGTATTACGCTCTCACAGCGAGCCAGCGCCACCGTCGCTCATCGAGCGGGTAACGATCGCCGTGAACGGATTGATCACAACCTCTCCGCCGACCGAGACGCATCGGCAGGCGCTGGCCCTGGCACAGGAGCAGAGCGCAAGGGTCGTCTCGCGACTTCAGCAGCTTCTGGACGTCGACCTCGCGGAGATCGAAAAACAGCTCAACGCTGCCGGCGCACCGTGGACCCCGGGGCGCATTCCTCAATGAAGAGAGCGGGCATTGCGTTGGCGCCTTTCGGCCGTTCATTTGCGGACCGAGGGTCTGTGTCAGGACTGAAGGAGCGGGGAATCGATCCCCCCGGACGGGACTTACACTCATGATTGTTCATCTCATTGATGGAACGTACGAACTGTTCCGCCACTTTTTTGGGATCAGGCGAGGGAGCAGCACGGATCCACCGTTCGGTGCGGTCACCGGCGTACTGCGCACGGTGGTACAAATGCTGGAGGGCGGTGCGACACATATCGGTGTGGCCACCGACCACGTTATCGAATCGTTCCGGAACCAGCTGTGGCCGGGATACAAGACGGGCGCTGGCATCGACGGCGCTCTTCTTCGCCAGTTTCATCCACTGGAAGAAGCACTGGTGGCCATGGGTATTGCAACATGGGCCATGACTGACCTCGAGGCCGATGATGCGTTGGCTTCCGCAGCGCACATTGCGGCGCTGGACGACCGTGTCGAGAAAGTGTGCATCTGGACACCAGACAAGGACCTGGCGCAATGCGTTGTCGGATCGAGAGTGGTGCAGGTGGACCGTAAGAGCGGCCACATCCGCGATCACGAAGGGGTGCGGGCGAAGTTCGGAGTGGAGCCGCGGTTCATCCCCGATTATCTGGCACTGGTTGGCGATGCCGCGGATGGCTTTCCGGGGATTCCCCGCATCGGCTCGAAGACAGCGGCCAGTCTGATTAAGCGCTACGGGCCGATCGAGGACTTTCCGCCGGAGGCGCTGACGGGGCAAAGGGAACGCGCGCTTCTGTTCAAGGATGTGGCCACGCTGCGCATCGACGCCCCGCTTTTCGGGAACGTCGATGAGATTCGCTGGCGAGGTGCATTACCGGAGTTCGGGGCGGTAGCGGAGAAGATCGGCGACAGCAAGCTCGCGGTACGGGTCGAGAAGCTCGGAAAGACATCGGTGTAAACGAAGGTAGGGCGCCGGCGGCATTTTCTAACCGGCGCAACCATTTCCAGCACCGTTCCCCGGGAGACGAGCACGCTCCATGGCGCCGTGCGTGCAAGGAATCGGCCTCGAATGTCTCGCACCCGCTCCCGGATCGATTCGGGAACGCCGAATGGTGCACCGCGGCGGTAGCGGCGCGAACAGCCGTCTGTCGAGCAATCCGGAGGAAAATTTGAAGCGTACTGCAGCACTGGTTCTGTCCCTGTCGATCCTTGCTCTGGCCGGCTGTAAAGGGAAGGCCGCGGCGTCGTCGACCGAGCCGAGCGTCATCAGGATCGGAGCGAGCGATTATGTGGTCGCACAGCGGAAGCGCATCACGACCGGTCCAAGGCTCAGCGGAAGCCTGGCCGCACAGACCGAGGCGAATGTCCGGGCCGAGATTCCCGGACCCCTGCTCGATGTGAATGTGCAGGAAGGGGATCGTGTCACGGAAGGAAAGCTGCTTGCGCGCATCGACCCCGGAGCGATCACGGCGCAGCGCAGCTCACAGCAGTCGGCCATGGCCAGCGCACGAAACAGCGTTGCCCTTGCAGAGAAGGAACTGGCTCGCCAGCGAGCGCTCTACCAGGCTGGAATCGTAGCCCGAGCCACGGTCGACGTTGCTCAGCAGCAGGTCGACTCGGCCAGGTCGCAGCTTGCTCAACTGCAGACGCAGAGTGCCGGGACCGTGGTTCAGGCCCGGAACGCAACGGTCGAAGCTCCGATCAGCGGAATCGTCAGCAAGCGTTGGGTATCCGAGGGGGATGTCGTTTCGGTGGGAGCAGCGTTGTTCACGATCGTCGATCTGCACACGATGCAGCTGGAGGCGTCGGTCGCTGCGGACAACCTCAGCCAGATCAGAGTGGGAACGCCCATCCAGTTCACCGTGAAGGGCATTGAGGGCAGGGTCTTCACCGGAAGAATTGCCCGGGTCAATCCCGTCGCCGATCCTGCCACCCGTCAGATCAAGGTGTTTGCTGAAATTCCGAACGCCTCGGGGGAGCTCGCCAGCGGTCTGTTCGCCGAGGGACGGCTCGAGAACCTTTCGCGGGTCGGAGTGATCGTGCCCTCAGCGGCGATCGACCATCGCATGACCACGCCGGCGGTGACGCGCGTTCGCGGCAACCGCGTCGAACATTTCTCCGTGAGCCTGGGGGTCGTCGACGATCAGAACGATCAGGTGGAGGTCACCAGCGGCGTCAGTGACGGCGACATCCTCCTCGTTGGTGCGGCCCAGCAGATCGCCGCCGGCACTCAGGTGGAGTTGCCTCCGGCGGCCCTCACGGCCGGAGACGTTGCTCGATGATCATTTCTGACGGCGCCATCAAGCGGCCAGTTCTGACCGTAGTGGCCATGATGATTCTGGTGATCTTCGGCGTGTTCGCGCTGATGAAACTGGAGGTTGACGAATTTCCACAGATTGACGCGCCGGTGGTGACCGTGCTCGTTCCGTATCCGGGCGCCGCGCCCGATCAGGTGGAGCGGGATGTGGTCGATCCGCTTGAGGAACAGTTCAGCGCGCTCTCCGGCATAGACAAGGTGCAGTCCAAGTCCATTGACGGATTCGCCACCATCACCGCCATCTTCGAGTTCGGTAGGAGCGCCGATCAGGCGGCACAGGACATCCGGGACGCGATGTCGACTGTCCGCGGCCAGCTGCCGACGACGATTCTTGATCCCATCATTCAGAAGTTCGACCCGAACGCATTGCCCATCGTTTCGCTGGTGCTCTCTTCGACCCGGCTGACGACTCCTGAACTCACGCAGATCGCCGACCCCGGCATCACGAAGGTGCTCCGGGGACTGAACGGTGTAGCTCAGGTGCGGTTGTCCGGGAACATCGATCGGGAAGTGAAGATCAACGTCCGCCCGAAGGACCTCGCCTCCATGGGGGTGAACGTGACCGACGTCGTGCAGGCTGTGCAGACCCAGAATATCTCCACGCCCGTGGGACGGATCACCGGCCCTTTCCAGGAGAACTCCATTCGCTTTCTGGGACGCATCGAGGATCCTCGTGATTTCTCGAAAATCATCGTCAGTACACGTGGCGGAAGTCTCGTTCGTCTCGGAGATGTGGCCGATGTCGTGGACGGCACAGCGGAGCCCCGTTCCGCGGCCATGCTCAACGGTGCGGCCTCGGTAGGTATCGACGTCACCAAGACCTCCACGGTGAGCACAACCCGCGTCGCCGATCAGGTCCTGGCGAAAATAGCCGAGATTCGCAAGACCGTACCTCCCGGTGTGCGGGTGGACGTCATTCGCAACTCCGGTGATCGTGTGCGGCAGTCGGTTCGAAATGTCGAAGAAGCGCTCGTGGAAGGAGCGTTGCTGACCGTGCTCGTGGTCTTTCTCTTCCTGAACTCCTGGCGATCGACGGTGATCACCGGTCTGGCGTTGCCGGTCTCAGTGATGGCGGCCTTCGTTCCGGTATGGCTCTTCGGGTTCACGCTGAACACGATGTCACTGCTCGGCTTGTCGCTGGCCATCGGTATTCTCATCGACGATGCCATCGTCGTGCGGGAGAACATCGTCCGCCACGTGGAAATGGGGGCGGATCATCTGCGAGCAGCTCACGAGGGAACGGACGAGATCGGGGTGGCAGTGACGGCAACGACGTTGTCCATCGTGGCCGTATTCGTGCCGGTGGCATTCATGCCCGGGTTCGCCGGCCAGTGGTTCAAGCCTTTCGCTCTGACCATTGCTGCCGCGGTTCTGGTGTCGCTCTTCGTCTCATTCTCGCTGGATCCGATGCTTTCCGCTTTCTGGCCGGACCCGCAGCTGGAAGAATCGAAGCGCAGTCCCATCACTCGAATCCTGGATCGCTTCAATCGTGGGTTCGACCGGCTCACTGAGCGCTACACCGGGGTCATTGCCTGGGCCCTGGATCATCGCTGGTGGATGGTGCTCATCATCGTCGTGGCCCTGGGCGGGGCCATCGGTCTGCAATTGACGATCGGAGGAAGCAGCTTTGTTCCGGAGACCGATAACAGCGAGCTGACCATCACGGTGGAGACCGCCCCCGGGTCCACATTGGATTACACCCGGAGCAAGACTGAAGAGATCGCCGTGCTGGCGCGTAAACATCCGGAGGTGATCTATACCTACAGTAACGTGGGTAGCAGCGACGGCTCGGGAACCGTGGACTCGGGGAGTATCTACATCAAGCTGAAGGCGAAGAAAGAGCGCTCAAGATCACAGCAGCAACTGGCCGTCGACCTCCGCGAGCAGATCAGGAACGTTGCCGGGGCCACGGCCTATCTGGCCAATACCGGCCCAGGCGGTGGAGGAGGAAAGCAGTTGCAGATTCAGATCAGGGGCGACGACCTGAAAAATCTGAATCAGGCAGCGATCGCCGTGATGAACCAGGTGCGCTCCGTGCGCGGCGCTACGGACGTGGGACTTTCTACCCGGGGAGAACGTCCGGAACTGACAGTGGATCTCGACCGCTCGCTGGCAGCGACCCTTGGATTCACGCCGGCGGATGTGGCGAACGCTCTTCGCTCCGGGTTCGCCGGTGTTGATGCCGGCGACTGGGTCGATCCGACCGGACGCACGCGGGATGTCACGGTGCGCCTGGCACCTGATGCGCGAACCAGTGAATCCGACGTTGCTGGTCTTCCGCTCGTAGCCAGAAATTCCGGCGGGGTTGCGGCGAAAGGGGGGACTCCAGCAGGCGGTGTCCAGGCTGGCGTGGAAACCGCCTCGAATGCGGTCGTGCCGGTCGGTCAGGTGGCCTCCATCACAAAGGGTCGGGGACCGACCTCAATCGATCACTTCAACCGCGACAAGATCATCTCGGTGGGTGCCAACGTCGAGGGGCGTCCCATGGGTGACGTGCTCCGGGACGTCCAGCGGAAGGTCGCCAACGTCCGGCTTCCGGCAGGGGTGTTCATCACCCAGGGAGGTCAGGCCGAGAGTCAGAGTGAAGTGTTCGGCGGTATCCTCTCGGCGCTACTGCTGGCAGTGATGCTCATGTATTTCATCCTGGTGGTGCAGTTCGGATCGTTCCTCGATCCCATCGCCATTCTCATATCCCTGCCGCTCTCCCTGATCGGTGTTGTGCTGGCCCTGATCATCACGCGGGACACGCTGAATCTGATGAGTCTGATCGGGGTGATGCTGCTCATGGGAATCGTTGCCAAGAACGCGATCCTGCTCATCGACTTCGCCAAGTGGAATCACGAGGCCGGAAAACCGCTCCGGGAGTCGTTGATCGAAGCGGGACGAGTGCGGCTACGTCCCATTCTGATGACCACCTTCGCGCTGATCGCCGGCATGATTCCCGTGGCCATCGGAGCGGGCGAGGGGGGCGACTTCAGGGCACCCCTGGGCCGGGCGGTGATCGGTGGGACGATCACTTCAACGCTGCTCACTCTTCTTGTGATCCCCACGGTCTACGAGATTCTCTACGACGGGGGGGAGTGGCTCAAGCGTGCTTTGGCCCGGGTCTTCGGGCGGCGACATGCGTCGGAAGAGACCGAAGAAGCGGCTGTGTGATGTGCTAATGAGTGGCCGAGCACTCCAATGTCCGGCGGTAATTTTGAGTAACGAGCGATCCGACGCGCCCTTTTCAATTTGCTGAAGCTGTACCTCCGTGCTCTGCGTCGTACGAAACGATATCCGCATCCTGAATGTGCTCCTGCTTCCACACCATAGACCGGTGGATTCGGTTCCACCCACTCGGGTGGTCGTACATCAGCCACTCCTCGAGAGCGCCAGGCTGCATTTTTCGATATTCCGCCAGATGCAGCGCTGCCTGGGCGAAGCCGTCCGGCTGCCGGGAAACGTTCAGACCATAGTTGTCCGCTTCCGCTTCGATCGACCTGCCGATCGTGTTCTGGACGGGTGTCAGCGCGAAGCTGAACAGCGAGAAGAGAACGATCAACAGAGGCAGCCCGGCCACGTCGCCAATGTTCTGAATGCCCCATCGCTCGCCGGATTTGCGCTGCAGCCGCTCAAAGGACCAGCGCAGAAAGGCAAAGCCCACGATGATGATGATGCTGAAAAATACCATCCCCTTGTAAACGTGATTGAGGACGTAATGACCCATCTCATGACCCAGTACGGCCTTGATCTCTTCCGGTGAACCGCGATGAAGAAGGTTGTCATTCATGCTGATGCGGGTCGTTCCGAACAGACCGCTGACGTGGGCACTCATCCGCCTGGTCTGCTTCGAAGCGTCGAACTCATAAACGTCCGTGGCCGGAATCTCGTTGGCCCGGGCCATGGAGAGTATCTGGTCCTTGAGCGGACTTTCGGCCAGCGGTTTAAATTTGTTGAAGACCGGCTCCAGATACACTGGCCCGATGGCCACGGCAAAAATCAGCAGGGCGATGGTAACGAGCGAGCCCCAGATCCACCAGGTGCGTTGCGCCCGGCGGAATACGGCATAGATGACCACGATGGCGATCGTGCCCATGATCAATCCTATGGCCAGACCCTTCATCTGATCGCTGAACCAGGCGCCGAAACTCTGGTTGGACATGCCGTACTGATGCTCGCGGAAGTAGCCTTCGTAAGCCGCCCAGGGGAGCAGAACGACCGTTGAAATCAGAATGTAAAGGGCCCCGTAAATCGCCGTCTGCAGCGCCCTGAATCGTGTGGTGTGCTCGCTCCAGTCTCGCAGCCGTCGGGACAGACCGGTCCCGAGAAACAGCCAGGCCACGAGGAGGCCGGCCAGAAAGTCCCAGAGCAGCAGCCAGTAACCTCCGACGAAGTACTTGTCTGAGTTTGCTCTCGCTTCCGAAGAGAGAGTGGCCATGTAGGCCGCGGTTGCAGCCTCAGCGTCGAAGTGGGCGTTCGATACGGCGGCGGCAGGAGGAGCGATAGGCTGGGCAGAGAGCTGGGTCGCAGACAATGCAGTGAGAATGGCCAGCGCGCAGAAAATAAATGCGTAGCGATGCTTCATTGGAACCTCGAGAAGTCGGTGTGCGTGGATGGTCTTACGGGGGTGAATCCCGGGAGTTGCGTCGGAACTTAAAATTAGTAGTGCCGACAGCCCGATGTTCGGCGGTCGTTTCGAGCAACCGGGAAGGTTGAAGAGATCCTTCGCTCGAGGCTTCTGATGAAACGGGCAGCATGTGGAGGACTTGTCATCCTTGAGGGAGCAAAGCGACCGAAGGATCTCGTCAACGAGAATGGTGCCCTTCAACGCGGTGGCAACCGCGAAGGTAGAAGAGATCCTTCGCTCGACCGCGCAGGATGACAGATCCGTGGGTGCGTCGGATGTGACCAGACACGCCGGGTGAAGAGCCCGGGAGTGATGGCCAGAACCCCGAAGACCTCCAGGACTCCGGCCAATCCAATCTGAGACATCAGATTAAACGGAGGCATGGGCGAGCCACCCCGGGGGGGAGGGTAGCCGAACACCTTCATCGTTCCGAAGGTGATGAACATCGAGCCGGCCACGATGCGAAAGAGCTCAGCATCCGGTCGGCCGACCGTGACTGTGTTTGCTCCTTCATCAACATGATGGTCTCTCCGCAACGCACGACTCCCTGTTGACGACTTCCTTCAAGTGCTCGCACCGTCATGACCACAACGACGCGTCGGCCGGCAGCGTCTCATTTCTCCACGATGCTTTTCATGTTCGCCAGTCCGGCCTCGAAGTCTTTGCCGACCATCGTGTCCATGTTCATGAAGATTCCCATCAGTTTGGCCGCGTACGCCTGCGGCCCGTGCATAGCCCAGGTTACGTTCGTCCCGTCGCCCTGCGGAGCCATCGTGAACTCGGAGATGTTGTGCGCTTTGAACGGTTTGTCGAAATCCAGGGTCATGGCGATCATGGAAGGCGGGCTGCACTCGGTGATCTCCATCCGTCCTTTCCCGGCCTTCGAGTTTCCCTCCCACTCATACACCGCTCCTTTTCCGCTCTCAGCGCCGCTGAGAGTCTTCTTCATATCCGGGTCGAGTTTCTCGTACGGGGACCACTCGTGCCATCGGTGAAAGTCATCAATCAGCGGGAAAATCCTGGCAGGCGATGCGCTCATGACCATCGATCGCTGAACTCGGAAATTGTCCGGGCGGGTCACGGCGTAGATGAGAATTCCCGGCACCACAATAGCCACCAGGAACGCGATGATCATGACCATGAGAATCTCCTCGTCTTTGGGTCCATGTTCGCTATCGCAACCTACAGAAAACTGCACTCTACTCCTGAAACGACCCTTCGATTTCAGAGAACGGGATGGATTGGCCGAGGATGCAAAACGTTCCATTGCCGGCAATCTCCCTTGCCGCATTGAGGAAACCGGTCCAGGCTGCGCGGGCCAGAGCCCCTCCGACGCTGATCCGCCGCACACCGGCGTCCGTGAGTTCGGCAACCGTCGTGAAGTCGCTGCCGACGAGCACGTTCAACGCCTTCGGAGCGACTTCTTGAACGACCGTGCGGATGTCGGAGATGCTGCGGATTCCGGGCGCATACAGACAGTCGGCGCCTGCGTCTGCGTAGGCGCAGAGGCGCCGGATCGTTTCTCTCAGGTCGGGTCGTCCGGCAATGAAGCCCTCGGAGCGTCCCGTGAGCAGGACTCCCGTGTCACTCCCATCGATGGCCTGGCGGGCGGCCTGGATGCGTTCCACCGAAAGTGCGAAATCGAAAAGTGGCCTGGCCGGATCGCCAGTGGAGTCTTCTATCGAGAGTCCGGCGATTCCCGTTTCTGTAGCGGCACGGACATTCGCGGCCACACCCTCTGCCTCCACTGCGAAGCCCCTTTCGAAATCTGCGTTGACCGGAATGTCGACGGCACTGCTGATGGCGCGGAAATGCGCCAGGGCTTCGTCCAGTGAGACGTGGTTGTCAGCGCGACCGAGGGTCCAGGCGAATCCCGAACTGCTCGTTGCCAGCGCATGAAATCCCATCCCGGCGAGAAGGCGCGCACTTCCTACATCCCAGGGATTGGGGATGACGAAGCATCCGCTTTCGTGCAGCTCCCTGAAACGCTCGGTCTTTTCGCTCATTGGTGAAGGATATCGATTCGGTGTTCGCGGTTCAACGCGCTGGCGGAGTGGCGGTGCTTCCGATCAACCGGGAAGGTAGACGAGATCCTTCGCTCGACGCTTCTAATGAAACGCTCATCGTTCTTGCTGGGTTTGAGGATTTTGTCATCCTGAGGGAGCAAAGCGAGCGAAGGATCTCGTCAACGAAAGTCGTGCCCTCATTGCGGATGGCAACCGGGAAGGTAGAAGATCCTTCGCTCGACGCTTCAGGATGACAGGCCCATCGTTCTTGCAGGGTCTGAGGAGCTTGTCATCCTGAGGGAGCAAAGCGAGTGAAGGATCTCGTCAACGAAAGTCGTGCCCTCATTGCGGATGGCAACCGGGAAGGT
>JBDTRY010000126.1:0-10790 GCA_039931435.1 Acidobacteriota bacterium
TCGGGCTACCCGACGCTGCAGTGCGCGAAGCGTACTCGCGGGTACGCTCGGCTCTGGGTAACTGCGGACTCCGATTTCCCCAGAGCAACATCACCGTCAATCTCTCGCCTGCGGACGTCAAGAAGGAAGGCTCCGGCTTCGACCTGCCGCTGGCAGTCGGACTGCTTCACGCCGCCGAGTACCTGAACGACCAGCAACTCAACGGCCGGCTCTTTATCGGTGAACTCTCGCTTGACGGCATGCTCGCTCCCATTCGTGGGGCGCTGTCGATTTCCTCGGCCGTGGCCGGGGACCGCGACATTCGCGAAGTGATCGTGCCACTGGCCAACGCTTCCGAGGCAGCGGCGGTGCGCGGTGTGAGGGTGATCGGAGTGCCTCACCTCCCTGCCCTCCTCGATCACCTGCGCGGCGAGTCGCCGATCGACCCCACCGTGCCGGAACCCGCCACTCCAGGACTCACGGACAGTCTCGACTTCGCCGAGGTGCGCGGTCAGGCGCAGGCCAAACGCGCACTGGAAGTGGCGGCGGCAGGAGGTCACAACGTATTGATGATCGGACCTCCGGGTTCGGGCAAAACCATGCTGGCGCGCAGGCTTCCGTCCGTGTTACCTCTGCTCACACTCGAAGAGTCGATCGAGACAACGAAGATCCATTCCGTGGCGGGGGTGCTCCCGTCCGGAAGTGGCCTTGTCGCGCGACGGCCGTTTCGCTCTCCTCATCACACCATCTCCAACGCCGGACTCGTCGGCGGTGGGTCAACGCCTCGACCCGGCGAAGTGAGCCTGGCCCACCACGGCGTACTCTTTCTGGACGAACTACCGGAGTTCAGACGTGATGTACTGGAAGTCCTTCGCCAACCGATGGAAGACGGATTCGTCACGATTTCCAGAGCCCTGCGCAGCCTGACCTTTCCCTCCAGGTTCACCCTCGCCGGAGCCCTCAATCCCTGTCCATGCGGGTACTTTCACGACAGCAGGAGAGAGTGCACATGCGCGCCCCAGCAGATCTCGCGCTACCTGGCTAAGATCTCGGGCCCGCTGCTCGACAGGATCGATCTGCAGGTCGAGGTTCCAGCCCTGACCGCCGACGAGATCGCCTCGGTCTCAGCAGCGGAAAGTTCGGAGACGATTCGATTGAGGGTCGAATTTGCCCGCGCCATTCAGCAGGAACGATTTCGGAAGCTGACAATCGGGAGCAACGCCGAGATGTCCACACGCCACATGCGCCGATACTGCGTACTGGATTCTGCCTGCCGCAGCCTGATCGAACGGGCTCTGGAAAAGCTGGGGTTGTCAGCCCGCGCCTACGACCGCATTCTGAAGGTAGCCCGAACGATTGCCGACCTGGCCGGAAAGGAGTCCATCGAGGAAGCTCACCTCGCCGAAGCAATCCAGTATCGGGCGCTGGACAAGTCGTACTTCAGAAGTTGACTGCGCCGCGAAAGGGCTCGCGTAACTGCATCGCCATCAGGAGGCCTGAGCAGGAAACGGCGCAGGCGCCGCTGTCACGGTAAATGACCCGAACTACCGCGGCTTGTCATCCCGAAGCGAAAGCGAGGGATCTCTCCGCACGTGGGCCGAGGGCCAGCCTGGAACGCACCGGAGATCCCTCCTCGCTTCGCTCGTTCGGGATGACTTCATCGAGGAGGACTCGTGTGCTCGGGTTCGGAAACGTTGCAGCGAAACTGTCATCCTGAAGCGTCGAGCGAAGGATCTCTTCTACCTTCCCCGTCGCTCAAAATACAACGACTGTTCACACCAGCGTCTGCGCGGTTCTCGCTCAGTCGTTGGAACCCTGCTCGTCGATGTGCAGGATCTTCTCCAGAGCGTGATCGTTCGGGTTCACGAACATCCGGCCGTCCACTTCAACGGCCGGAGCACCCTTGGCCTGATTGACCAGCGAACGCTCCGGTCCACTGCAGTTGTCGAGGTCCACCAACTCGTAATCGACGCGGTTTCTTGTAAGGAATCCTGCGATCAGACTACTTCTCTTCCCTTTTCGGCTTGTAAAAAAACGGACCACCATGGGTTTCACCTTGCGCATACCGTTGCCACGATCCGTCGCAGACGATATTCCGCGGCCACTGGCCGCTGCGCCCCCTTTCCCCTCACCGTTTCAGTCTACTCGATGCCAGTCAGGATAGACCGGAACAAAACGAAAAATCAAATTCTTCGGACTCAAACCAGCGCTCCGGCCCTGAGGACACGTTCCTGGCGGTACTGGATTTCATACAGCCTGTGGTACAGGCCCTCGGCCGCCATCAGCGCGTCATGCGTACCCCGCTCCCGGATCTCGCCATGATGGAAGACCAGGATCTTGTCCGCCGATCGAATCGTCGAGAGCCGATGGGCGATGACGATGGAGGTTCGGCCGGCCATGAGGATTTCGATTCCCTGCTGAATGAGCTGCTCCGTCTCCGTATCGATTGATGACGTAGCCTCGTCGAGGATGAGGACGGGAGGATCGAAGGCCAAAGCCCGCGCGAACGACAGCAATTGCTTCTCGCCAACCGAGAGACCGGCTCCCCGTTCGCGCACCTGTGCACCAAAGCCTTCGGGGAGGCGGTTCACGAAACGGTCGGCCTGCACCCGGGTGGCGGCCATGCGCACCGTGTCCTCGCTGATCGAGGGATCCGCCAGAGAAATGTTCTCTCCGATTGTACCGGAGAACAGAAAGAAGTCCTGCTGAACGATGGCGTATAGCCGTCGAAGCGCATGGATCTCGATGTGGCGGATATCGACATCGTTGATGAGGATCTGCCCGCGTTGCGGCTCGTAGAAGCGCAGTAGAAGACTGGTAACCGTAGTCTTGCCCGCACCGGTATGACCGACGATGGCGATGCGCTCGCCACGCCTGGTCGTGAAGGAGACGTCGCGCAGGACCCAATCCTCCTCGTTGTAGGCGAACCAGACGTTCCGGAACTCGATGCGGCTCACATCGTCAATGGAAACCGTGCGATCGACGTTCCTGATCAATTCCGGCGTATCGAGCAGCTTGAAGATCCGTTCGCTGGCGGCCATGGCTGCCTGAAGGATGTTGTATTTCTCGGAGAGATCGGAGATGGGCTCGTAAAAGCGCTGCGCGTACTGGAAGAAGGCGATCAGGGCTCCCAGGGAGAGCGTCGCCCTCACCACCTGTCCGCCGCCGTACCAGATGATCAGGGCGATGCCCACGGACTGAATGAGGTCGATGCACGGATAGAACACTGAGTAGTAGAAAATCGATTCGATGTTGGCGTCGCGATGCCGGGCATTCAGTTCGTCGAATTTCTCCGCCTCGATTTCCTGGCGGTTGAAGAGCTGTACCACGCTCATCCCGGAGATGTGCTCCTGGAGGAAGGCATTGATTGCCGCGATGCGCGCGCGCACCTTGCGGTAGGTCTTCCTCGCTCCGCGCCGGAACCACATGGAAACAAGAAGAATGAAAGGAAGGATGGAAAAGAGCACCAGGGCCAGCTTCCAGTTCATCCAGAAGAGGACCATGACGATGCCCAGAAGGACGAAGACATCTCCGAAGATGGAGACGAAGCCCGCCGTGAACATTTCATTCAGGGCATCAACGTCGGTGGTGACACGCGTGATCAACCTTCCCACGGGATTGCGATCGAAGAACTGAACGTCCATTCGCTGCAGATGCCCGAAGATCTCCTTGCGAAGGTCGTACATGACGTACTGCCCCATGAGATTCATGGTCACCATCTGCGTATAGATGACTCCGAACCCGATCAGGAGAGCACTGAGGTAGGTAAGCGCCGCGACATTGAGACCGGTGATGGGGTCGAAGGCCATCCCGTGTGCCGCCAGCCAGCTCCCGGCGGTCTGGCTGATCCCTCCGCGCCGTCCGCCCTCGGGAAGAACGTACAGATCGATTCCAATGGCCACGATGGCTGGTCCGGCCAGTTCCAGAATCGAGGAGAAGATCACCAGACCGATCGACACTCCGGCCCGTGCCCGATGCGGGCGCAGATACCCCAGAAGGCGCCGCGCCAGGTGCCGGTCGAATGCCTTGCTGCCTTCGTCCTCGTGCCGCTCCACAGCGGCCATCAGGCGATCTCCTCGATCTCTTCCTCGAGAGCCTGCCGCCGGTAGAGATTCGCGTAGTAGCCGCCCAGTCCGATGAGAGCCTCGTGCGTCCCCCTCTCCACGATCCTGCCCTCGTCGAGAACGACGATGGCGTCGGCGTCCTTCACGGACGAGACGCGATGGGAGACGACGACCACCGTGCGGCCCCTCCGGATCTCGCGCAACGCTCGAAGAATCCGTTCTTCGGTCGCCGTATCCACGGCACTGAGCGAGTCATCGAGAAGAAGAATCATGGGATCGCGGACGATGGCCCGGGCGATGGCCGTGCGTTGCTTCTGACCCCCGGACAGCGTGATTCCCCTCTCTCCAACCACCGTATTCATCCCGTCGGGGAACGTCACCAGGTCCCCACCCAGCCCCGCCAACTCTGCGACCTCATGAACCTCCACGTCGTCAGCATCGGCCCGTCCCACGCGGATGTTCTCAGCGATGGAATCCGAGAAAAGAAACGTCTCCTGGGGAACCACCCCGATCATGCTGCGCAAAGTGGCCACAGGGATGGATTCCAGGGCGCAGCCGTCGATGAAAATCGATCTGGGAGGCGGCGAGTAGAGCCCGGTCAGCAGGGAAAGCAATGTGGATTTGCCACTCCCCGTCCGGCCTACGATGCCAATGGTCTGCCCCGGCTCGATTCTCAGAGAAACGTCGTGAAGAACCGGCGTCGTGCCGTAGCTGAAATCGAGATTGCGGACTTCGATCCGTCCCTCCGGCCTTGCCGGAATGCACGGCTCATCGGGATCGGCGGCAGGCGACTGATCCCAGACGTAACTGAGCCGGCCCATGGAGGCCATCCCTCGCTGGAAGAGGTTGATCACCCAGCCCAAGGCGATGAGGGGCCAGATCATGCGCCCCAGATAGAACTGAAAGGCCACGAACTCTCCGAGCGTGAGCGTTCCTCCGATGATCCGTCGCGTCCCGAGAAAGAAAATCACGACGAACATCACACCGATCAGAACGTGGAGCAGGGGGTAGAAGACGGCGGTCAGCTTGATGAGAATCCGGTTTCGTTCCACGTACTCCCGGTTCATGCGTTTGAACGTGGAGATCTCGTTGGACTCCTGGGAAAATGCGCGGACCACCCGTACGCCGGAGAGGTTCTCCTGGACACGCGCGGAGAGGTCGCCGAAGTAATCCTGGACGTCCTTGAACCGGTCGTGGATCCGTGCTCCGAAGACCTTTGCCAGCCCGGCCACTACCGGAACGGCGGCCAGTGAGACCAGGGCCAGGGCGTGGTTGATGCGGAACATCATGACGAAGGCTCCGGCCACGATGAGCAGCGACGAGAAGGAGTGCATCACCGCCGGGCCGATGAGCATGCGCACCGAGGAGAGGTCGTTCGTGGCCCGGGACATGAGGTCGCCCGTGCGATGTTCGTTATAGAAGGTGATGGGGAGCGACTGCAGGTGTCCGTAGAAGTCCCGGCGCATCGTGTACTCCATCTTTCTGGAGACGCCGATGATGATCCACCGCTGAAGGTAGAGGAAGATGCCCTGACACGCCGAGGCGCCGATGTAGAGCGCTGCAAACTGCATCAGCGCTGTCCGGTTCACTCCTGCGGTCAGGCCGTCGACGGCCCGTCCCACGATGAGCGGCTTGGCCAGGGAGAAGACGGAAGAACCGATGACGGCGAGGCCGCCGAGAAGCAGAGGAAGGCGAAAGAGGTCAAAGTACTGAAGGAGCCTGCGCAGTGGTGTCATACGTCTGAGCGAACAATCGTCTGGGTCGGCGATTTATGCCCGGAGGATCTCCTCGTTTCGCTGATCCAGCAATGTCCGTCAGTGCGATTCGAGACGCGAGCAGACCTCTGGTCGCTGCTGTTTGTCAGCGCCTAGATTTCGTCCTCTACCGGAATGCGCCCGATCTCCTGAAGGACGAGCCGGAGTACCTTCTCCAGCGTGAACCCCTTGGGGAAGGCGTGTGGAATGCGGATACCCGCACCGGCCAATTCCAGGAAGTCGACAGGAGGTCGCTGCTTGGCCAGATTGGCCAGAAGGATACGGGGAACTTCTTCCCTCCCATAGACGGTGAGATGAAGCGGCTGCAGATAGTAGCCGAAATGCATGGCCTCGGTGCGCACTTCGCCGCCGCCGTACTCGGGTAGCGTTACGCCCAGACTCAGTTTACCCAGAAGCCAGTTCTTGCTTGCATAGCGTTCGCGCCACTCCAGCTCTTCCGGGGACGTCAGCCGTTCAAGACGCACGCATGCTCCTTCGCGGTCCGGCTCAGAAGAACCGTCCGCCTGCTCATCAGAAAAAGTGAAGACATCTCGGCGCGGATCCGCTCCGGATCCAACAATGCAGCGCAGATGCCTATGCGCGCCTCGTCAGATCGCGCTGTACGAAACGCCGGCACTTCGCTTCAGCACGGGATTCGATCTGACGAACCCTCTCCCGCGAGAGACTGAGAATCTCGCCGATGTCCCGCAGGGTGAGTTCTTCGTCCTGAAGAATACCGAAGCGAACCTTGAGCACGGTGCGCCCCTCGATGCTCAGCTTCTCCACTTCCAGCTGAACCGCGCCATGCTGTTTCAGACTCTCCAGGTAAGCGAGCCTCGGCGGGGCGATCCTTCGTGAATCCCCCTCGGCCAGATCGCGCAGACGTTCCCAGTAGACGCCCGCCGCGTACTGCGGCTGCGGGTTGGTGAAAAGCAGCAGTGTGGCCAGCTCGCTCTCGTCGATTCCCAGGGCATCGCAGATCTGTTTCAGAGATCGGCTCAGGACCAATCCCACATCCTCGGCGTTCCTACTGAGGAACTCCGCGATCTGGACGACCGTCTTGGGAATGTTGTCGCTGACGCCGTGGCGGAGCGTGAGGACCAGCCGCTCCTTCGGAGAGAGCTCAGCGATCTGCTGGAGAAGCTCCCGCCTGGTGGACTGCTCCTCCATGGCGAACTCCGCGGAGGGCACCGTGGTCTGCTCGATAATGTCCGCCAATTCCTTGTGCGAGTCATCGTCGATCTCGGCGTTCAGCGAGAAGTTCTCGTGGCTGGCGCGGAGCAATGTCTGGACTTCTTTGGCTGTAACGCCCAGGCCCGTGGCCAGCTCGTCCGTCGTGGGAACCCGGTTCTCCTCGGTGACCACCGTGGAGATGGCCTTCTCCAGGCGATACATGAGATTGGCGCGTTTGGGAGGAAGGCGAAAGGCTCCTCCCTGCTCCGACAATGCGTGCAGAATCGATTGCCGGATCCACCAGACGGCGTAGGTAATGAACTTGACGTTTTTCTCGGGATCGAATTTCTTCGCCGCGTGAATCAGTCCGATGTTGCCCTCATTGATGAGGTCGAGAAAGAGCACGTGCGAATTGCGATAGCGCTTGGCGTACGAAACGACGAAGCGGAGATTGGACTTGACCAGTTCCTCGAGCGCCAGACGATCGTTTTCCTGCACCCGTTTACCGAGTTCCCGTTCGCGTTCGGGAGTGAGGCGGGGGATTTTTGAGATCTCCTGCAGATAGTGATTGAGCAGATCGTGCTCGTCGCGATGGTCGTCGTGTCGTCGCATGGGAAGAGGTCCGTTGGGATGGCGGCATTCTACGCCGGGAAGATTTGCGACACCAACTAACCCCGGAGGAGTGCGGACACTTGTATTCGCGACACCAACGACTCACCCCGGAGGGGTGCCGGACATTAGCCGGTGGTAAGCATCCGACCCCGGCAGGGGTCGCGTGTCGATCCAGGAGTGCTCATAAGAAACTCACTTGGGGCGCATGTCATCCTGGAGGGAGCGCAGCGACCGAAGGATCTCTTAAACGAGGACTGGGCTGGCAACCGGGAAGGTGGAAGAGATCCTTCGCTCGACGCTCAGGATGACAGCCGGGAAGGTGGAAGAGATCCTTCGCTCGACGCTCAGGATGACAGCCGGGCACAGTGCTTCTCGCCCCTCATCCGGCTCGCGTCGCTCTCCACCTTCTCCCCGCAAGCGGGGCGAAGGACTGTCCGAAGTGATTGTTGCCCGGGGCTGGCAGGTCTCCGGCCGCGGTCAGCGCCGTGGGATGTACTTCACCAGGGCGTTCGTGCGATTCACTCCGGTCCGTTTGTCGAGCAATCCCTGCCGGATGTCCCTGAGAAGCTCCGCTACTTCCATTTCCAGCTTCTGCATCTCGCCACAGATGGACAGGATGAACTCCACTCCGGCCAGGTTCACACCGAGGTCGCGCGTGAGTGCAAGAATGGTCTCCAGACGGCGAATCTCGTCGGGACCGTAGAGACGCGTGTTGCCCCCGGTGCGCTCAGGTTTGAGCAGGCCTTCGCGCTCGTAAAGCCTCAGGGTCTGCGGATGGATGTTGTAGCGCTCGGAGATCGACGAGATCATCACAAACCCCTCTCTTCTCCGTTGCATCAGCGCCTCCCCTCACAATCACGCCGGATAGCGGCGGCCGCGCTGATCGCGCGACCGCCGTTCCGAGGGTTTCTCACCGTTTTCCTTCGTCAACGACTTCCGCGTCGATGACGTCGTCGGCGCTTCCGGCCTCGGCCTGCGATTCTGCCGAGCCTTCAGTCTGACCGGGGCCTGCGTTCTGCGCCTGGCTGTACATCACCTCAGCGATCTTGTGCGAAGCCTTCTGCAGAGAATCGGTTGCCGTACGAAGAGTCTCGAGGCCTCCCTGCTCCATGGCTTTCCTGGCATCGCTGATGGCCGTCTCGATCGTTCCCACGTCCGATCCGGAGATCTTCTCGCGGTTCTCGTTGAGCATCTTCTCGGTCGAATAGACGAGAGTGTCGAGCTGATTCTTGGCCTCGATCTCCTCACGCCGCTTCTTGTCTTCATCAGAGTGCGCTTCGGCGTCCTTCACCAGGCGATCGATCTCGTCCTTGTTCAGACCCGAGGAGCTGGTGATGGTGATTTTCTGCTCCTTGCCCGTTCCGAGATCTTTGGCCGAGACATTCATGATGCCGTTGGCGTCGATATCAAAACTGACTTCGATCTGGGGCATGCCTCGCGGCGCCGGTGGAAGTCCGACCAGACTGAACACTCCCAGCGGCTTGTTGTCGCGCGCCATTTCACGCTCACCCTGGAGGACTTTGATTTCCACCGAGGTCTGATTGTCCGCAGCGGTGGAAAACGTCTCCGACTTGTGCGTGGGGATGGTGGTGTTACGTTCGATCAGTCGCGTCATCACGCCACCCAGCGTTTCGATTCCGAGCGAAAGTGGAGTCACGTCGAGAAGGAGGAGATCCTTGACGTCGCCGCCGAGAACTCCACCCTGAATGGCTGCACCAACCGCCACGACTTCATCAGGATTCACACCCTTGTGCGGCTCCTTGCCGAAATAATCCTGAACGAGCTTCTGCACCATCGGAATACGGGTCGATCCACCGACCAGGACCACCTCGTCGATGTCCTTGGGGCTGACTCCGGCATCAGCGATGGCCCGTTTCACCGGCTCCATGGTCTTCTGCAGAATGTCGCCGACGAGCTGTTCGAACTTCGCCCGGGACAAGGCCAGATTCATGTGCTTGGGACCGGAGGCGTCCGCGGTGATGAAGGGCAGGTTGATGTCCGTCGATACTGTAGAAGAAAGCTCGATTTTGGCTTTTTCCGCGGCTTCCTTCAGTCGCTGCAGGGCCATCTTGTCTTTCGACAGATCGATGCCCTGGTCCTTCTTGAATTCATCGATGATCCAGTCGATCACCTTCTGATCGATGTTGTCACCACCGAGGTGCGTGTCACCGTTGGTTGACTTGACCTCCACGACGCCTTCGCTGACCTCGAGGATCGAGATATCGAACGTGCCTCCACCGAAGTCGAATACGGCGATGGTCTCGTCCTTCTTCTTGTCCAGACCGTAGGCCAATGCGGCGGCAGTGGGTTCATTGACCAGCCGTTCAACCTTCAGCCCGGCAATCTCACCTGCGTCCTTGGTTGCCTGACGCTGAGAGTCGTTGAAGTAAGCGGGAACGGTGATGACGGCCCGGTCCACTTTCTCGCCCAGGTACGCTTCGGCGGCCTGCTTGAGTTTCTGCAGGATCATGGCCGAGATCTCCGGTGGCGAGTACATCTTTCCGTTGATTTCGACGCGCACGTCGCCGTTCGGCGCGCGGTCAACCTTGTAGGGAACCATCTTCATCTCTTCAGAGACCTCGTCGTACTTGCGGCCCATGAAGCGCTTGATCGAATAAAGGGTGTTCTCCGGGTTGGTGATGGCCTGGCGTTTTGCTACCTGTCCAACCAGACGCTCTCCACCTTTGGCGAAGGCTACGACCGATGGGGTGATGCGGCTCCCTTCCGGATTGACGATCACCTGGGGCTCGTTGCCTTCCATGACGGCGACCACGGAGTTGGTAGTTCCGAGGTCGATTCCAATGATTTTTGCCATCTCTCTGTTTTCTCCTTCGTGTGCTGACGACCTCATCTGAATCTTAGTCGCCTTACATCAGATTTGTCTTCCAGTACAACCTGAGTGCCCCATTGTAAATTCCGGCTTAGTTACTCTCCCGGCAGGCAGTTGGTCGCAGAATCCGAATATTTGCCGAAGACGTTTGTTATGATCCCCGACAAGGAGCCACATTCCCATGATGACGCCTATCCAGCAGAATCCCCGCCTTCAGCAGCAGAACTTCATCGACGTCTCGACGGCCGCCAGCGCCAGCCGCGAGAGGGCGTTCATTCGTTCGGTTTACGGCTGGATGTTCGGCGGCTTGCTGCTCACAGCGCTAGCCTCCTGGTGGGTCGTCGTTTCGCCAGCCATGCAGCAGATCGTGGCCCGGTC
>JBDTRY010000127.1:0-10697 GCA_039931435.1 Acidobacteriota bacterium
GTTAAGTGCCCTTACGAGTGGCCCAGTTTTTGGGGTGCAGGCCAGCCGTGCGGCCGGTACCCGTGGATATTTCTGACGCTCGAATCCCGGACCGGATGCACCACCCTCGAGGAATACCGGCCGCATGCCATGCGGCCCTACGAGGTTGCACACTAAGCGTTCAGCGTCCCTTCCAGACCGGCCTGCGTTTCTCCATGAAGGCGTTCAGTCCCTCCGCAGCGTCTTCGGTGTTCATCAGCTCCTCCAGGTAGAGCTGAGTCTTACAAGCGGACGTTCGGCCTGAGCCATGCCAAGTTGAAGCTTCGAAGCTTCGCCCTTCATGCTCCGCGGTACGTCAGGCGCTCGTAGGGCCGCACGGCGGGCGTGCGGTCGGTACCCGTGGCTATATCTGACGCTCGAATCCCGGACCGGATGCACCACCCTCGAGGAATACCGGCCGCATGCCATGCGGCCCTACGAGGTTGCACACTAAGCGTTCAGCGTCCCTTCCAGACCGGCCTGCGTTTCTCCATGAAGGCGTTCAGTCCCTCCGCAGCGTCTTCGGTGTTCATCAGCTCCTCCAGGTAGAGCTGCTCCACCTCCGCGAGCTTTTCCTCGAAGTCGTCGGAGGAGGCGAGCCGGAAGGCGCGCTTGGCAAGTCGCAGGGACGACGGACTCTGCCGAAGAAGGCGCTGCAGCCATTCATCGCTGCCACGAGAAAATTCGGCCTGAGGGAAAACGGCGTTCACCAGTCCGAAGCCGCGTGCGGTCTCGGCACTGATGGCGTCCCCGGTGAGAAGAAGCTCCATCCCCAGTCTGGGCGCCAGCTGCCGCGAGAGTTGAAAAGCGGCCACCGGAGGGAACACTCCGAGGTTGATCTCGGGCTGACCGAAACGGGCCTTGTCCGATGCCAGTACGAAGTCGCAGGCCAGCGCCAGCTCGCATCCGCCGCCGAGGGCAGCACCGTTCACCAGGGCCACAGTAACGAGGCCGGTGCGGTGCAGAAGCCGGAAGCAGTCGTGAAACCGTCCCAGCATCTCGGCGACCGTTTCGGCACGATGGTCCGGCACGCTGGCCCCGGCAGAAAAGGCCTTCTCCCCGCTGGCGGTGATGACCAGGAGCGAACGGTCTTCGGGCACTTGCCGCAATGCGGCAAGCAGGTCACCGAGAAGCTCGATATCGAGAATGTGCAGAGGGGCATCGTCGAGGGTGATGCGACAGATGTTCGCATCGGTTTCGAAGCGGACTTTGGGCATCGTACGTGTCCTCGTTTTCGTCGCGTGATGATGCAGCAGTGATTCCCACCGAGGTTCGGCTGCGGCCGGACGATTATATCGGCCGTCTGCGTCCGGGAATCGCTGCCGTAGACCAGATCTCGATCGAATAATCCGTCAACAGATAAATGCGTCCCTCGATGACGACGATGGATCGTACCGCAGCAGGGACCGGCGGTGAAGACACAGCATCCCACTGCCCGACTCCGGCAATGCTGAAGATCGAAGGTTGAAACGATCGCCCGGCAACGATTGCGCAGTTCCCGAAGATGCGCACAGTCTGGTCGAGATAGGAGAGCCGGCCAGAGAGGTCCGCGGTGTACGGGTCCAGCAACTCGGCCGTTTTTGTCAGAGAAACGCTGCTGTAGCCGTAGAGTCTGTCCCCGAGCGCGTAGATCGTATCCAGGGTGGTGGAGTAGTCGATCGAAACCGGCTTCCCCTCGGAAACTCTTGTGCCCAGTACGACGGGATGAAAGGGATCGCCGATGTTGAGGACGCGCACCTCGTCGGGAGTATCGAAGATGGCGAAGGCCCGCGATCCGCTGACAGCCGCATCGACAAGCGCGCCCGCGAGCTCGGCAGTCTGTACGAGCCCTCCGCCGGTCACCTGGAAGATGATCGTTTTTTTCTCGCAACCACCACTGAGGCAGCCTCGCGTGACCCCGGCATACAGTGCGCCTCCGATATTCGTCAGAGAACTCGCCACGAGGTCCGAGCCTTCGTTGATCTGCGTATCGGCGACGACCGTGCCATTCGATCCGTATCCGGTCAGCCGGCCGGATGTGCTGATGGCGTAGACGATGCCGTCGATCGCAGTAACATCGGCCGGAGTCGCGGACGTGACAATGTGCAGGCGAGGGCCGGGCAGGCCATCGCTGGCAACGAGCATGACGTCGATACTGCGGCCGTCGGTCAGCAGAAGCTGCCTACCGCTCGATTTGATCTTCCTGAAATATCGTTCGGCGCGAGGACTGTCGAGGAGCAAAGGCTGGGTGGTTTCGCCCAGTGCCTTTACCGAGAGGATTCCATCCGCCGCTGCGATTGATACGATCTGGCCGCCATCCACAGAGTACGAGAACGCGCCCGGAGAGCCGGGAAGAAGAAACTCTTTCTTCAGCTCGCCCGAATTCAGGTCGCGGATTTCGAGAGTGTTGGAGGTAAGGAGAAAAACGTCCGAGCCTGTGATCTGAATGTCGCTGTAAAGGTTCGTGTCCGTCCCCGGGACGACACGCGAGGAGGGGGATCCGGAACGGAAGTCGACAATCTGCAGCCCACGAAACGTGGTCACGGCCGCGCGGCCGTCACTGGAGATCGCCAGGCCGCTGGTTGCCGATCCTTCCAGGGTTGCCGCGATCGAGGACGAGGCCGGATCGCCCGAAGCAAAATAGCGGATGATGGTGGTCCCGGCGGCGGTGAGATCGGCCATGCCGAGCGCCACTCCCCCCCTTCCGATCAGTGAAGGTGAAGCATCGGACAGTGCCACGCGCACCGGCGCGCCTGCACCCGAGCTGAGATCGACCTTCCAGATCGAGTGATCACCAAGCACGGCATAAGCCGATCCGGAAAGGAGAATTGCGGATGCAATGGGAGAGGCGAACGAATCCGTTCGAATGGATGCAGGCGGGGTCGTTCCGATGTCCCACAGCGTCAGCGTCGGCCCTGAAGAAGCAAGCACACGCGTGCCCGCACCATCCTGCACGACCCAGGTGCCGCCGGATTGTGGCCATTGCGCCGTAAGCGTGAGTACCCCAGCCTCGTTCTGTGAATAGCGGCGAAGACCGCCGGCGACGGCTGAAGAAACGACGACATTTCCCAGCGAGAATACCGACGTTGCTCCCTCGACCGGATTCACACGCAAAGGGAACGGCGCTTTGAAATCGCGGACGTCATATGTGATCAGGCCCGCATCGCCCGCAGCCACGTACACGGAATTCCCCGCTCCGGTGATGCTTTCGATGCGATTGATCGTTCCCGCCGTAAAGGGCACCTCTGTGTCCACGAGCGTGACCGGTCGCGCCGGGTCGAGATAGTCGAGAACACGGAGCCGGCGGTCGCTCCCTGCGGTGAAGAGGGCGCCTCCCGAAGTGCCAAACGCAAACAGCGAGGGCAATCCGTTGGCGATTCCCACGAACGCCGGGCTACTGCCTCCTCCCGAGAACACGTTGGTACGCGAGCCGTCCGAGACGTAGAGGCGGTCGCCTACGGCGGTCACGGCCAGGTTCTGCGAGAGGGCGTTGAACTCGCCGACCTTCTGGGGAAGGGGAGCGATCTGCAGGGTATAAACGTCTACGGTGTTGTCGCCGTCGGCAACGTAAAGCATCGCGCCGATGTTCGCCAGCCGAAGGGCAGGTCCGGCGGAGGTGTTCAGATGAGTGGCCACGACCGGGGCCACGGGGTTGAGGAGGTCGAGTTGCAGGACACCCGTGGATGTCGCTGCATAGAGATAGGGTGGCAGGTAGAGGAGATCGTTGATGGGAAGGGCGAGATTGATACTGCCCGCGATCTGCAGGGCGCGGCCCGATTTCCTGATTGCATAAACGGAAGAACCGCTGGCGGCATAAACCAGGATGCCGGCCGCTTCCACGTGACTGGTCGTGCCGGGGATGGCGATGGACGTGATGGCGCGCGGCGGAGAGACGGAGCGATCGAAGAGGGTCACACCGAAGGAGGTGGCCACCCATAGATCGTTGCCGTCGACGCTGGCATCGAGCGCACTTTCGCGATACGCGCCACCGTAGACCGAACGGAAGTCGCACTGTGCCATCGCAGTGGCAGAGAGAAGAACCGAAAGAAATAGAGGGACGAGGGAGCGAATCACCGCAACCATGGTAAAGGAAGTACTGGTTGAGAAGAGAAGGAAATGGGTCGTCAAATCGGCAACGCCTGCATTGTGACATCCGGAGCGGACCAGCAGCGGCGGCGCTGAACCAGGGTGAAGAAACTATGAGCGCCGTCATCCCGAGCGAGAGCGAGGGACCCCAGTGGACGGGAGGCACGATCCCTGGGGCACTTACCACCCGCCCCTCTGGGATTCCTCGCTCACGCTCGGAATGACGCGTTTGCGAATCATCGCTTGTTGAATCCCCAGAGCCGATCTCACAGGACGCCATGTGAGTTTCTTATAAACCGGAGAC
The DNA here is from genome assembly GCA_039931435.1 of Acidobacteriota bacterium. Classification (GTDB taxonomy): domain Bacteria; phylum Acidobacteriota; class Thermoanaerobaculia; order Gp7-AA8; family Gp7-AA8; genus JBDTRY01. The sequence continues at coordinate 4,388 of JBDTRY010000127.1, forward strand.
GGCGCGCCCCCAGGGAATGACTTCGCGCTGCGAGAATTGTCGGTCGTTGAAGATTCCCGGTTCGGCCACCCGTCGCTTGCGAGGCCCTCGCATTTATACTCACCACGGCGCCGCGGTAGCGAACGGATCATGCCCGGCGACCACCCGATCGAAGGAAATGCGTCCATGTACCAGCGTCTGCTGCAATCACTCTTGCTCGTCGCCCTGACCATCCCCGCCGCCTTCATATCTGCCAGCGGTCGCCCGGTCTCCGCCCACGCCTCGCAATGCTTCGCGAAATCAAGGCTCAGCAACGCACCCTCAGGCAGAAGCCGTCCCTTGCAGCAACCTCAGCGCTGGTGGAGTCCTTCGTGCCCGGTGATCACGGGGACACCTGCGGTGACCTTTTCACTCGACGAAGGCAATACCCTGGCCACGACCTGCGAGCTGTTCTCTGCGACCGGCTACACCTACGGTCTCGTCGCTCTGGAGACAGCGAACACTCTTCTCGCCGTTCACAACCACACCCTTCTCCGCTCGGAGGATGCCGGTTGTTCCTGGACGAGCGTGGCCGAACTCGAGGGAGCCGAATTTCCGCCGGCACTCATCGCCGGACATGGGAACCGGGCCTACGGATGGTCGGACAACGGGCAGTTCTTCTTCAGGGTCGATGGAACGACGGTGACGAAACTGAAGGCCCCGGCCAACCCCATTCTCGGAGCGGCCGTGGATCCGGCCAATGATGATCGCGTTCGCATCGGTGGCGGCGACTCCACTCTCTGGGAATCGCTGGACGCCGGACAGACCTGGCAGCAGATCGGTACCATCCGCGTCTCCTCTCCTCTTTACTACCGAATCCTGTTCGACCCATCCAATCTAGAGCACATCGTCGTGGGAACGCTGAACGCCGGCGCATGGGTCACCTTCGACGGCGGCAGCACGTGGAAAGAGTCTTCTGGGATTTCCAGCGGCGGCCCGGTGAATGTTTTCAACGGCGCCATCTCTCGTGCTGACGGGAACGTGGTCTGGCTGATGGCCCTCGACATCCGGCAGTCGGACGCCGGCGAGCCGTCGAGCGGCCGGCACATCTTTCATTCCGTGGACGGTGGCGAATCCTTCGCCGCCGTCGTGGACAGGTCCGCCGACGTCAACCTCATCAACGGTCCGGTGATGGCCGCGCACCCTACCAATCCTGATGTCCTCTACTTCGTTTTCGGTACCTACTTTCAGGGCTATGGAACGGACCTGTTCCGTTACGACGCAGCCACCCGGGTGCTGAGCAGAAGCCACAGCAACAACGATGACATCAACGCCATCGCTTTCTCCCCTGCCTCCCCGTCGATAATGTATCTCGGGCTCGAGACAGAACAGATTCGCTGATCATCGCGACGCGAGAATAGCGCTGGAGAGGTCTTGCGGTGAGGTCTGCGGACGCCGCGCCAGGCACGGAACGGTAAACGCAGCGCAAACTCTGTCAACGGCAATACGCATCGCAGTGAACATCAGAAACGACTCTGCAAAGGTGCTCTTCAGGCCCTAACCGCTCCTTCCGATAGGCGTATCAGTATCCAAAAGATGCCCTGCACGTGATCGATCGTGCGAACGTCTCCGAAGACCTTCGTAGATTACGTGCAGCAGCTTCCGGAGGAGGAAGGATGAGTCGCCTGAACGCCGTTGTCGTCCTGTCCATGCTGCTTTCTGCTGTTCCCGCAGTCTCCGCCGAACGAGCGGGCGCGGACTCCACAGGCCCCATCGAATCGGAGTCATTCACCTCAGGTCCGGCCACTGTCTCCAGCCAAACTCGCAGAACTGAGGCAGCGAAGGAAATCCCCACCGCCCTCGTCGAGGACGCCAGGTTTCGAGGAATGCTGAACATTCTCTGGAAGGCAAGCCGGTTCGGAACGACTTGCGAGGAACGAGGGGCCTGGATCATTCGGGACGCGGACGGAAGCTACTCCTGCCTGCAGGTTCCCGTAACCCATCAGTGCGACGAGCTGTCCTTCTCTCCACTGCGACCACTCAACGCCGTGGCCTTCGTGCACACACACCCGAACCGCTCCTCAGGAGCCCGCGACAACGACCTCAACGATCAACTGGCGGCTCACCGCATCGGTCTCCCCATGTACACCCTTCATCGCCTCGGAGTCTGGAAATACGATCCGCACACGGGAATCACCGGCAGAGAACTCGGAGCTCTCGGCTGGCAGAAAGGACTGGTAGACGCCCGAGGCGGTTGTCCGGTGATGGGACCCGCCACGCGGCTATCCGACGGCCTGCTACCTCCGGGAGTGCCCATGGTCGTCGTAAAGAACGCCCCGTGACCGGACGCGGATCAGGATGTGGCGCGGACATCCGCGAGAGCACGCAGAACCTCGGCAGCCGGTTCCGGGAATGATCCCCTCCCGAAAAATATGTGGCGGGCCAGCGCGCTGAAGGGCGGCACGCGGAGCATGGTGCATGCCCCCTCCAGCAGCAGAGGCGAATCGAAGACGGAAATGGCGCGGCGCATCCAGCGACGCGATATGAATCGCGTCCGGAAATGCTCCCCCGAGTACGAGGTCAGGACATCGCCTCGCTTCGCCGCGGCAGCTGTGGCGATTACCTCGGCTGCGAACCGCGTCAATCGCAGCGAGCCATCAAAGCCACCGGCGGTGAGCGGGGACACCGCACCGGCCGCGTCGCCGACGAGCAGACCGCGTTCGTTCGAGATGCGAGGAAGCAAACCACCGACCGGGATGCGGCCGCCTCTCCGTTCCCGGACCGTGGCCTTCGAAAGATCGAAGAGGTGGGCGATGCGCACTCTGAATTTCCGCAACGCCTCGAGGACATGGAACCGTTCGCCATAACCTCCCACTCCGAGGTGCGTCTCTTCACCGTCCTGAACGATCCAGGCGATATAGCCCGGGGCGATGACGGGATCGAGAAAGCAGTGCATGGCAGCCGGCCCCTCGAGCGACACGCCCTCCAGCACCTCTTCCGCGCCAACGATCCACTCCCGGTTCTCACTGAGCCCGAGATCCGAGGCTACCTGAGACCGAGAACCGTCGGCTCCAACGAGGATGGTGGTGGAATGAGACTGCAGCTTTCCTCGGAATTCGATCCTGACGTTGGAGCCTTGACCGGATTCTTCAGAGTTCAGAAAACGGCTCGAAGGTGAAAACCGCACCCCGTTCCGTACACAGGCGCTGAGCAACTCTGCGTAAAGAAGTCCCATGCGCCCGACGCGAAACTCGTCATGGTCGCTGTTGAGGGTCAGCGGCCGCAAGGCTGGAGAATAGAGCACAACGTTCCGGATCGGAGGACCAAGGAGGCGATCCGGCAGTGCGAAATCCTCGAGCGTGCGCCGCACGAAGATTCCAGTCGTGTGCACGGAGGCAGTGAGGTCGGCTTTGCGGTCGATCAGAAGTACGCGAAGCCCGCGCGCGGAGAGATCGCGTGCCAGGGAAAGCCCGGCGATCCCGGCGCCGACAATCGTTGCATCAAACGACGGCATGCGGGCCCCACTCCACCGAGGCACTCGGTGCTCGCTCGTCCGGAGGAAGGACGGCGCCGAACCTCCGCTGGCGTCCTCGGTACGCATCCACGGCGCATGCCAGATCCCCGGCGTCGAAGTCGGGCCACATTCGATTTGAGAAATAGAGTTCCGCGTACGCGCACTCCCAGAGAAGGAAGTCGCTGAGACGCTGTTCACGCCCGGTGCGGATCAGAAGATCGACCGGCGGCACCGAGGGGTCGGCGTTGTTCGCTTCAGCAATGCGCCGGGCGAACTCCTCGCGGGAGCAATTTCCTCCGGCCCTCGATGCCCGGACGATGGAATCGCGGGCCGAATAGTCCACGGCAATCTGCACGTGGATCTTCGTCGCTCCGAGCGTGGTCTGCTCCGCGGCATCGATGACCGCCAGGAGATCGTCACGGAGTCTGTCGCGGCGCCCGATTACGGAGAGCCGCACGCCGTTCTCGCGGCACCGATCCGCCTCGCTGCGAAGGAACCGGCTGAACATGCTCATCAGTGCCGAGACCTCTCCTGCCGGCCGGCGCCAGTTGTCCGAGGAGAAGGCATAGAGAGTGAGAAAAGCGATTCCGTGATGGGGCGCGGCCTCGATCACGCCACGCACTGAGTCGGCGCCGGCCCGATGACCGCGAGTACGCGGCCAGCCGCGCTCAGCAGCCCAGCGGCCATTGCCATCCATGATGATGGCAGCATGCAGCGAATCGGTGGGTATCTCGTCCATTTTGCTTCCCTTTCAAGAACTTTGTATTGCAAAGTATTTGCCTAAATTTTTTTAGTTCCGCCGGGTTGCCCGGATGAGAGCTTCCATGTGATCGAGATATCGCTGAAGCGCCTTCCTGCCCTTGGGCGTCAGCCTGTACTGGCTTCTGGGGACACGCCCTTCGAACGACTTGGTACAGGTGACGTACTCGGCCTCCTCGAGCTTGCGGCCGTGAACACTGAGGTTGCCGTCCGTGGTCTTCAGGAGGGTTTTCAACTCGGTGAAGGTCAGAGAATCATTCACTGCCAGGGCGCTGACCATCCCCAGGCGCAGCCGCTCGTGAATGAGGCGATCCAGATCGGCCGTCTTCTCCACGGCCTTCCCTCTGGTTGCGTCCGTTTCTACCAACCGGGATTCGTGCTCCGCGGAGGCCTGGCTTCGTTTAGCCACCGTACCTCCTGGCGATGATGATTCCGAAGACGATATGCAGCACTCCGAAGCCCAGCCCCATGGCCAGCGCTCCGACGAGCGCAGAACTGAACAGGGCCACGCTTCCCAGAAAGAGAAAGAGCAGTCCCATGAGCGGGACTACGGGCACCGAGTACGTCCCGGCGGTAACAACGGCCACGCCATAGAGAAGCAGCCAGGTGCCCGGTAGCATGTTGAAAAGGTCTTCCCGGACCAGGACGATCGTCAGCAGTCCACCGGCGAGAATTGGTGGGGCGAAGCTCAGAGCAAACTGCCGAGCCGGCCGGGAAAGAAATGCCACGCCCGCGGCGCGCGACTTCAGAGCGACGGCAAAGGCGCCGGCGCTGCCGGCAACGATGGCCGCTGCCAGCCAGGTCATGAGCCAGGAAGCGCGGTCCGTCTGACCGGAGGCGATCAGAGATGCCGCCAGCCCGGTCAGCCCCATCACTACACCGCCCCATCCGGGGACTGCCGTGAAGGAACCGGCTCTCTCCATGGCATCGCGGATATAGAGGAGATTCTCGGCCGCATGCTCGTGAAGGGCGACGGGCTCGTCGGCTGGTTCAGGGGGCATCGCTATGGATCGTCTCATCCGGGCGAGCCTGTGTCAAGTACTTTGCAAAACAAAGCTATGCCTGATCTGCGTGCAGTCGTTTGATCAATTGGATCTGACCAGCGTGATAGAGATCGTGCGCAACCAATCCCGTAATCAGGCCGGCGAAATCGTACTCACCGGATCTGCGGCTCAGGTCCGCGTCGTTCAACTGCGACACCGCCAACCGCAAGGCGTGGTGCTCGTCGCTGAGCAGTTGCAACTCCCTCCGCCAGTCGTCCTCCCCCAGGCCGTCAGGACGGGAAAACCAGTTGCTGCCTCGCACGGTGAAGCCTCCCCGCTTCTCTCCCGTGACACGCCGGCGCACGGCGTACTTCCAGTAAGAGGCGTGAACGGTCAACTCCCAGATGTTGTGGCGTTCCGGAGCGGGACGCCAGATCGCTTCATCGAAGCCCAGCCCCCGGAGCGATCCACGCAGATTCGTTCCATGCCAGGACTTTCGGTCGAAGGCCTGATCGAGGCTGCGCAGAAGCAGAGAGACCGATGGGTTTTCAGGCTGTTGTCGCGCCATGCCGTCTTCCTTTCTCTCATCCATTGAGTGTCGAGACGATCGCATCCGACTCTCCAGTCATTCTGAAACGATGCACTGTATCGGAATGTTTCGGCACTCCGTGGTCTCGGTTCGAATCCCTCGTTTCATGAGAGCGTCGAGCGACCAAACTGCCATCCAGAGCGGGGGAACGGCGCTGGCGCCGGTGTCGGTGCATGCCACGACTACTGCCGCGTGTCATCCTGAAGCGTCGAGCGAAGGATCGCTTCTACCTTCCCGGTGACCATCTCGATGAAGGGCACGATTCTCGTTGACGAGATCCTTCGGTCGCTTTGCTCGCTCAGGATGACAAACTCCCCAGACCCCGCAAGAACGATGGGCGTTTCATTAGAAGCGTGGAGAGAAGGATCCCTTCTACCCTCCTGGTTGCTCCGCAAGATCGCGTATTGGAAACCTGTCATCCTGAAGCGTCGAGCGAAGGATCTCTTCTACCTTCCCGGTAGTCATCTCGATGAAGGGCACGATTCTCGTTGACGAGATCCTTCGGTC
>JBDTRY010000128.1:0-10643 GCA_039931435.1 Acidobacteriota bacterium
CTCGTCAACGAAGATCGTGCCCTTCCTCGCGTAGCAACCGGGAAGGTAGAAGCGACTCTCGCTCGACGCTTCAGGATGACACGCCCTGCATGTCGTGTCATTCCGTGTGACGCTGGCGCCTACGCCGCCCTGCTCAGCGTGACTTCGCTCGACGGTCAATCTGCGCTACCGGTACGGCTACTGCACTCCAAGCTCCTTCAGTAACGCGCCGGCATGCGAGACCTTGTCCAGCATCCACAGCAGATAGCGGACATCCACGCTTACATTCCGGGCGATGTCAGGGTTGTAGCCGAAGTCGTTGGCCACGTTCTCCCAGACACGATCAAAGTTGATTCCGATCAGCTCTCCCTTGCCGTTGAGGACCGGGCTCCCGGAGTTTCCTCCGGTTGTATCGGCTGTGGCCAGAAAATTGACGGGAATATCGCCCAGTTGCGGATCGACGAATCGTCCAGAAGTTTTCGATGCAGCGGCGGCACGAACTGATTCCGGCACGTCGAATGGCTCCTCGCCTGTGTGTTTGGCAATCATGCCCGAGAGTGTCGTCTGTGGTTCGTAGACAACGGCATCCCTCGGTGCATAGCCCTCGATTTTTGCGAAGCTGACGCGAAGAGTTCCGTTGGCATCCGGCGCAACCGGTGTTCCGGCGTGAGCGATCACGGCTCGGCGCCACTCCGGACGTAACCGTGAAATAGCGCCCTCCCGGCGGTCGACGCTGTCTTCCAGTCTTTCGAGATCGCCCGCCAGGGCAAAGCCCAGTTCAAGCAGCGGATCCCTGCGTTCATGGAGACGGGCCGGCGATTCATCGAACATCGCCCGCCGCTGCTCTGGTTCGTCGAGGCGCGAGGTTTCGACCATGCTGTGAATCTTTCGCGCCAGCGCCTCACCATCGAGTCCTGCAAATGCCCGCGCCACTGCTGCCGGCTGCTCCGCTACCGGCCGTGCCAGCAGGCGTCGTATCCACGAAGCCATGATGGCCTCGTCCGCCGGAGCGAAATAGCTCTTCTCTTCGCGAATGAGGCGGTCGCGCAGGCGGGGCAGATTGCGGTCCTGGAACGCGGGCGGCCGATCCTCATTCTTTTTCTCTCTGGATTGGGCAACGCGGGTGATGATCGTCGCAGCGGAGAGGAGCCCGGGTCCTGCGAAAGCGCCGTCGAGACTGTTCCCGGTGGGCAGTTGCCTGAGGAGAAAGTCCCTTTCCCAGGTCGTTTCTTCGTCACGCTCAACTTTTTCCAGCTCGCGGTAGGCCTGCTTTGCGGCTGCGAACTGCGGATGCCCGGCGATCCAGGTCAGAACTTCCTGATCGGCGGCGTGCTGCTTTGCCACGATCTCTCCGCGATCGAACCCGGCGATCTGCCCCTGGGCGTTCTTGAAGCGGTTCAGCAATGATTTGAGAGTGTTCGCCACGGCGATCGTTCCGGCCGCGTCTCCTTTCGTAGTTTCTTCTTGAATCCGTATCCATTCGCCGTAGACCTCCTCCCGCCGAGGAAAGTAGAGGTTGCGCTTCTGGGCCATCTCCGCCTCGATGTACGAGCGGTAGGTAATCCCCGGATATCCCAGAACCATGGCGAAATCTCCCGGACTGATATCCCCCTGGGCGATCGGAAAATAGAACTCCGGGTGCAGCGGGACATTCGTCGGGCTATAAGCAGCGGGCTTACCGTCCGCTGAAGCGTAGACGCGGGCGATGGAGAAGTCTCCGGTGTGACGGGGCCACATCCAGTTGTCCACTTCACCGCCGAATTCGCCGACGGAGCGGGGCGGCGCGTAAACCAGACGGACGTCGGGATACTCCAATCCTTCGATCAGGACGTATTGAAGACCGCCGTCAAAGGTGCCAACCTTGCAGCGGGCCGCAGCCTGCTGTTCGCATCGTGCCACCAGTTCTGATTTCGTTTTTTCGATCGCTCGGTAGCGTTCAAGATCCGTTGATTTTTTCGGAACGGAAGCCAGAATCTCCGCAGTAACGTCGGTGAAATGCCGCGGAATCGTAGCCCGGACCGACTGACCGGGAAGTTCCTCGGAAGGCTCTCCAGCCAGGAATCCGTTGGTGATGATGTCATTGTCCGGAGTGCTGTGCTGCTGGAGGATCGAAAACAGGCAGTGGTGATTGGTGAGGAGCAGGCCGGTTCCGGACACGAAGGCGGAGGAGCAACCACCGATATCGATCGCTGCCGCAAGAAGCCCCGTTCCACGCTGAGGATTCCACAGTTTTTCAGGGGACAGCACCAACCCCTGGCTCTTCAGCCACGCCGGATCAAGCTGCAGAACCTGCTGCGGAGTCCATTTCCCCTCAGCCGCAAAGATGACGGATGCAGTGAGAACGAACACAATCGCAATCTGAATCTGTTTCATGGAACCGTCCTTTCGGCGTGGGAGAGCAGCGACAGTCACCGCAGACTCAAGGACGATATCATTTTGATCTTTTCAAACGGGCCAGTTAACCCCATTCCTGGAGGACCACAGACGCCGATCGCCGTTTCCTCGATTCTAATGAACGCAACCCACCCGTCATGAAAAGAATGTCATCCCGAACGAGCGAAGCGAGGAGGGATCTCGCGCTCGTGTAGTGGTGGTCGTCCTGGCGCCACCGGAGATCCCTCGCTTCGCTTCGGGATGACACTCCTTGAGAGCGATTCATTTCAGCGACAGCGTGGCCTGCGCCGTTCCCCCGCTCGGGACGGCGTGTTCCTTAATCTTCGACCTCCGGCGCAATCAGGCCGGCTCGCCGGGTATCTCGATTTCCGGTGGGGGCGCTGCCAGTCTGGTTGGAGACGAATTGCGCCAGAGCCGCTTGAACCAGTTCGCCACTCCCTCCACGCCAAGATCCACGTAGGGGAGCACGATCAGAGTGAGAAATGTGGAAGAGATCAGTCCCCCCATCACCGTGCGGGCCAGCGGAAAGTAGAACAGACCTCCCACGAGAGATCCGCCCAGCGCCAGTGGAAGCAAACCGATGACCGTCGTGGATGCGGTCATCAGGATGGCCCGGAGCCGGTCCCGTCCTGCCTGAAGAATGGCCTCCTCGTGACTCATCCCACCCTTACGTAACTGATTGAGATGGTCGAGGAGGACGATGCCGTTGTTTACAACGATTCCCATGAGTATGAGCAGACCGATCTGGGCCATGAGGTTGAAGGGCGTGCGGGTGGCGGCCAGTGTCCAGACGGCTCCGGGAAGCGCGAATGGAATAGAGATGAGAATGGCAAACGGCTGGGCCACGGATTCGAATAGCGAGGCCATGACGATGTAGACGAGCAGCAGGGCCAGAAGGAAATTGATCCCCATCTCTTTGCTCTGATTGTCCTGCTCCAGAACGCGGTCGTCCCAGGACCATGAATATCCCGGGGGCATCTCAAAGGCATCCATCAAAGAGGTGATCTCTTTACGGGTGTTCTGCCACTCCTTACCATCGTAGGTGGCGCGCACGGCCACGCGCACTTTTCGATTCTCGCGCTGAATCTGCTGAGCCTTGCGCACGATGTTGAACGAAGCCACCTCGCCGAGAAGAACCTGCTGCCCGGTCCGGGTGGTGATCTGCACCTTGCGCAGGTCGTCGAGATTGGTGCGGTCCTGCTGACGCAGAGCCAGCCAGCTTTCGACTTCGTGATCCCCGGCGTTGAAGCGCCGAAGACGCATGCCGCCGAGGGTGAAGCCGAAGATGTCCGAGAGATCCTGGGCCGTGAGCCCCAGCTTCAGCGCCTTCGGCCGATCGATGGCAACCTGGATCTCGCTCCGTCCCTGAGTGAGGTCGGTGCTCACGTCTGCAACTCCGTTGATGGTTTCCAGTCTGCGCTCCGCTTCCTGGGCGAGGCCCTGGAGCACGCCACTATCCTGGCCGAAGAATTTGACGGCGAAATAGGTGCTGTTACCACCCTCCTCGGAGTCCTCCTGGAAGAAGATCCTGGCTCCAGGAATCTGGGGCAGCGCATCGCGAACTTTCTTGCGCAGCACCTTGATGTCGCTGTCGGAGAGATCTTCCCTGCTGAGAGTGATTGTCGTCGATGCCTCGTCGTCCGAAAAGTAGCTGTACAGGCCTTTGACCATGAACCGGTCCTTGTTCTGGTTCAGGAATCGCTCGATGACGTTCACCGCCCTTTCCGAGTCGCTCTTGTACGAGAAGCCGCTGAACTCGTAAGACAGTCTGATTCGACGGTTCTTCTGTCCGGAGAAAATTGCAAACTCGACCCACTTGAATGTGAACGGCAGGACGGTCATGACGATCACCAGAACGATGATGCCAAACGTCTTCACGCGGTGTTTGAGCGTCCAGCCAAGGATGCGGACGTATCGCTCCTCGAGCCAGAGCACGATGGCGTTTCGTTTTGGCGGTTTATGAGTGAGGAAGTGCGCCGACATCAGGGGAATCAAGGTCAGCGAGGCGAAGAGTGAACAGATGAGCGCCAGCGAGATCGAGATGCCCACTTCGCCGAGCCAGACTGTCAACTCGGTCGTTCCCCCCACGATGAGCGGCAGAAAGACGATCAGTGACGTCAGTGTTGAGGCTCCGACGGCCATGGCCACGGCCCCTGCGCCTTCCAGGGCAGCCTGTTTCGTGTCTGTGATCTCCCGCTGGCGCCGGTCGATGGATTCCAGTACGACGATGGCGTTGTCAACCAGCATCCCGACTCCGAGCATCAGCCCCATCATGGAGAGTACGTTCAGGTTCTTTCCCATGAAATACAGAAATGCGCAGGCGGCGATGATGGAAAAGGGGATCGACAGCGAGACGATGAGCGTGGCGCTGAAACGCCTGAGAAAGAAGTAGAGGATGAGCACGGCCAGAAGGCCGCCGACCATTCCCGAAGTGGTCAGGCCATTGATACCGCTCGTGATCTGTTCGGCCTGATCGTCCCAGGTGAAGACGCTGATGCCCGCAAGCATCGGATCTTTGGCGATGTCTTCGTTGATCACTCTCATCGCCGCGTGAACGACATCCACGGTGTTTGCCGTGGATTCCTTGAATACGTTCAGGGCGATTGCGGGCTTTCCGTCGAGGTGCCTGCCATAAGCGATGGGTGGTTCTTCGTAACGGATCTCGGCAATGTCTCCGAGGCGCAGACCGTGGTCGTTGATGGGGATGTTGCGGATGTCTTCGATCGAGGAAAGAGCGCCGAGGGCGCGAACGCTGTAGCGCATCCCGCGGTCGGTAACCTGACCGAGAACCAGATTCGACGATGCCCCCTGCAGTCGCGGGATGAGAGCACTTATATCGACGTTGTGCTCCTTGATCCTGTCGAGCACAAGGTCGATATTGATCTCCCGTGGAGCTACGCCATCGAGGTCCACTCGCGCCACGCCCGGCACTCGTCGCAGGCGGTTCAGGACGCGTGCTTCCAGCAGGTCGTAGTTCCTGGAAAGGTCCACGCCCTTTGCTGAAATGCGGGCCTCGATCACCGGGATGTCGCTGGTGTTGAAGGAGTAGATAAAGATCTGTCCCAGACCCGGAGGCAGGGAGGGACGGATCTGATCCATCTTCTCTCCTACCTGCATACGGATGATGTCCAGATCCTGTCCCCAGTCGAACTGCAGCTGGATCTCGGCATCGTCCGCACTGGCCGTAGCACGCAGCCGTTTCACATGAGGCAGCGTGGCCAGCACTTCTTCCACCGGCTTGATGATCTCCTTCTCAATCTGTGTGGGGTTGGAGTTGGGATAGGGAATGCGCACGCCGATGAATGGCGCGTCCACTTCAGGAAGCAGAGCAAGAGGGAGGCGGGTGATAGCGATGCCCCCGATGATCATGATGCAGATCAACAGCATGATCGTCGTGATGGGCCGCTTGACGGCCAGGCTGGGAAGACTCATCGCTCCACTCCTTCTATCGCGCAGGCTCAGCGGGAAGCTCGACGGCACTCCATTCACGACTGTCTTCGGTGACTACTCGCGTTTCAGGCGCCAGTTCTTTCCGCTCCAAAAGCGAATAAACGACGGGAATGACCACCAGAGTGAGCGCTGTGGCAACGGTGAGCCCGCCGATCACGGTGATTGCCAGGGGTGCGCGCAATTCCGCTCCGTCTCCCAGTCCCATGGCCATGGGCAGCAGGCCGAGAATCGTCGTCAGAGAGGTCATCAGAATCGGCCGGAGGCGATTGACTCCGGCCTGCACCAGCGCCTCATCCCGCGAAACGCCGGACCGCCGAAGCTGATTCACCGCGTCGATGAGAACGATGGCGTTATTCACAACGATACCGGCCAGCATGACGATGCCGATCATGGCCACGATGCTGATGGATCGCCCCGTGAGCGCCAGCGCCAGCACCACTCCGATTGCTCCCAGAGGAAGAGTGAAGATGATTACGAAGGGGTGTCGGAACGATTCGAACTGGGAGGCCATGACCAGGTAGACGAGGAAGATGGCCAGGGCCATAGCCATGAGTAGCGATCGGATGGAGCGCTGCATTTCTTCTTCCTGGCCGCTGAGGTTGGCTACAGCGCCCGCGGGAAGGGGAGTGGCGGCGATGGCCCGACGCACATCGGATGCAACCGCGCCCATGTCTCTTCCCGAGAGTGCCCCGGAGATCACGGCCGCGCGTTTCTGGCCGATCCTTCTGATTTCGCTGGGACCGTTGGCCAGCGTCACCTCAGCGACGGAATCGAGGAAGATAGGCCGGCCGTCACGCTGCCCGACGATCATCTGATGGACGTCGGCCAGGGTTGCTTCGCCCACTTCCACCGAACGCACGCGGATATCGATTTCGCGATCACCCTCGGTGAAGCGCGTGGCCACCTCGCCCTGCACCTTGTTGCGAACGGTGGCGGCTACCTGGGCCAGGTCCAGCCCGAGCTGTGCGAGCTGGCTGCGATTGAAGCGAACCTGCAATTCCGGATTTCCGATCTCGTAGGATGACTTCACGTCGACCAGTCCCGGCACTCTCACGACGCTCGCTTCCAGAGCTGTTGCGGCCCGGTGAAGCTCGCTCAGATCGTCGCTGTAGACCTCGACTTCGATCGGTGTGCGAAAGGTAAAGTAGGTCGGACGGTCGAACTTGTAGCGAGCCATGCCGGAAGCGTCGAGACGGTTGCGGATCGCGGCGATCACTCGATCCTCATCGCTGGCCCGGGAGCCGTGTTTCATCTCTACCTGCAGGCGAGCGCTGTTTTCGCCTTCCGTTCCTGTATTCGAGAGCGAAAGGCCAGCGCCACCGGCCACACTCGAGGAGCTGGCCACCGCCGGATCCCCGGCGACCGCCGTCTGTACGCTCTGCACGAATCGATCGGTGATCTGTAGCGGAGTGCCCTCCGGAAGATCGAGCGTGAACTGGAACTCACCCTGGGTGAACGTAGGGATGAGATCGAGGCCGAGACCGGGTACGAGCAGAAGCGAGCCCGCAAAAATGGCGGCAACGATGGCGATGACCAGCCCCCGCGATCGGAGCGACCAGCGCAGGATCCGGGGATAGATCGCCAGCAGAGCGCCGAGCAACTTGTCGAATGCCGCGCCAATCGGGCGAACGAGACGTGTGATCCAGCTCCAGACGACCTTCACACCGCGGCGGATTCCTCGAACCCCGGCCACCGGTGCTTTACTGAAAACGGCCAGCGCTATCCGTCTACCACGGCCCATCGGTGCGGTTGCAACGACGACTTCCGCTTCGCTCACCGTCCCGGGGGTGCTGATGAGAGCGGCCAGCATGGGAATGAGTGTCAGAGAAATCGCCAGCGAGGCCAGCAGTGAGAAGGAGACAGTCAGTGCCTGGTCTCTGAACAACTGTGCGGCAATACCTTCGAGAAATACCACCGGAAGAAAAACCGCCACCGTCGTCAGCGTCGATGCCACGACCGCCATTCCCACCTCGGAGGCGCCAATCAACGCGGCGTCGAAGGGCGCCAGGCCCTGCTCCCGTTTGCGGTAAATCGATTCGAGCACAACGATGGCGTTGTCCACCAGCATCCCCACCCCGAGGGCAAGTCCGCCAAGGGACATGATGTTCAACGTCGTGTTCGTCCGGTACATCAGGAAAAACGTGGCGATGATCGAGATCGGAATCGATACGGCGATGATCAGCGTGCTGCGCAGATCCTTCAGGAAAAAGAGTAGAACCATCACGGCGATCAGTCCGCCAATAATGGCGTTGCTGAGCACTTCCTTTACCGATTGCTGAATGAAGCGGGATTGATCGACTCCCGTGACCAGTTCAATTCCCGGCGGGAGCTCCTTTTTCACCCGCTCCACCCGGTTTCGAATCGCTTTGGCGACCGAGACGATGTTCGCATCGCCCTCTTTGAACAGCGCCAGTTCCACTGCTTCCTTCCCCTGGAAGCGGGTGATGACGTCGCGTTGCTTGTGCCCGCGGATGACCTCGCCGACGTCGGCCATGGTGACGTTCCGGCCATCACGGGAAACGAGAACCGTGGACAGAATGTCCTGAAGGTCCCGAAACTCGTTTCGGGCTCGAACCAGGTAGCGGGCCTCTTTTTCGTAAAGGCTGCCCCCGGCCTGATTGACATTCTCGCGGCGCAGCTTCTGGTCGACGTCGTCGATGGTCAGCCCCACCAGCGACAGTTTGCCTTCGTCGACACGAACCTGGATCTCGTCTTCATAGCCGCCATTAACCTTGATGGCCGCTACGCCTTCGGTGGATTCCAGGTCTTTCTTCAGGACCTGTTCGGCCACGTAGCGGAGTTGATAGAGGTTCTGCGGGCCGGTGACGTACAGGCGCATCACGGGGTCGTTCGAAGGATCGAAGCGAAGGAGCACCGGCTTCTCGGTTTCTCGGGGCAGCGTGACGAGATCCAGTTTCTGCCTGACGTCCAGGGAGGCGAAATCCATGTTCTTGCCCCACTCGAACTCGAGCGTCACCTGCGACAACCCCGGCCGGGACACCGAAGAGAGCCTCTTCACTCCTGTTACGACTCCTGCGGCCTCCTCGATTGGCCGGGAAACGAGAGTCTCCACTTCCGCGGGGGCAGCTCCCGGGTAACGCGTTTCGATGGTCAGGCTTGGGTAGGAGATATCCGGGAGGAGGTTGATGGGCAGACGCGTGAACGACACTACGCCGAAGATCACCAGGGCCACGGCCATCATCGAGACGGTGACGCGCCGTTTGAGCGAGAACTCTACGAGACGCATCGGTTACCCCTTTGTGGCGGGAAGCACCTTGATCGGAGAACCGTCGCGCAGAGCACCCTGGCCGGCGACGATGACCCGCTCACCCGGCTTCACTCCGGAGAGGATTTCAATCCGCCCTGCTTCTTCGAGCCCGAGGGAGACGGATCGCTTCTGGGCGATGAGACCGTTGGCCACGAAGACATGGGCGTCCTGAAGCTCGCGGACTACCGATTCACGCGGAACGACAATCGATTTCGGATGGGTCTCGCGGACGATGTCCACGGTGACGAAGGAGCCCGGCCGGACTGCTGCCGGCGGCTTGACGGATTCGATCGTGACCTTCACGGTGCCGGTGGCCGGATCGACAACGGGGCTGATCTGTCGGATGCGACCGCCGAACTGGACATTCTGGGCCGACTTCATCGTGATGCGCACCTCCCGGCCTTCTTCAAGCGAGAGTACGTCGTGTTCCGGGAGAAAGATTCTGGCGATCAGTGGATCGTATGCAGTAACGGTGAAGAGATTCTGCCCGGGTTGAATGTGCTGCCCGAGCTGAATGGAACGGTCGGTGACTCGCCCGGCGAAAGGGGCGCGGAGTACGGTCTTGCTCAGCGACCATCGCGCCTCAGCCAGCTCCTGCGAGGCCACATCGTTTTCCATCCGCGACTTGTCGTAGTCGCCCCGACTCATCAATTTCTGATTGAACATCTCCTGCGCGCGGTTGTACGTAATGGCAGCGTTCTTCGAGCGTACGCTGGCTTTGTTCATGGCGATCTCGGCGTCGTCGCGGTTCAGCATCGTCAACGGCTGGCCAGCGGTGACGAACTGCCCCTCTTCGACGAGCAGCCTTGAAACCCGCCCCTCCACCTCCGATACAATTTTGACCTCGTTTTCGGCAACGAGATTCGTTGTGGAAGAGATGTACGAGGATACGGGTGCAATGGCCACCGGTGCCACGCTCACCGGAACCGGTGTTTTTTCCTTCGGTGCGTCCTTGTCGCCCTTTTTCGAACCCGCGGCGGCGGCGCTGCCGGAGGCGACAGTCGCGCCTGCTTTTCCCGAGCCCTCGCGGTCCTTGCGGCTCTTCCAGTAAATCGCCGCTGACGAGGCCAGCACGATCGCCGCGATGATGAGCGACGAGATGATGACGCGCTGACGATCGAAAGCGGTTTCCATCCGAGCCTCCATTTGTGCCTCCAGATTCGCCAAACGTTTGCACTAGTTACGTTCGGCTCGACGTAGAGTTTCGGTTGTAACAACGGAAAGAGTACGCCCGGGAGTGAGGGATGGTTAACAACGTCGGATCAAGCCACTGAAACCCGGATGCAGATTGCTGGAGTGGCCGAACATTCGCGATGTTCGGCGGGGCTCTTTGAGCAAGCGGAAAGGTAGAAGGGATCCTTTGCTCGACGCTTCTAATGAACGTCCGCCGTTCTTGCGAAGCGTAGGGAGCTTGTCATCCTCGAGGGAGCGCAGCGACCGAAGGATCTCGTCAACGAGAATCGCGCCCTTCCTCACGTGCAGCCGGGAAGGTAGAAAAGATCCTTCGCTCGACGCTTCAGGATGACGCGCCCGTAGTATCTACGGGGCGTGG
>JBDTRY010000129.1:0-10566 GCA_039931435.1 Acidobacteriota bacterium
ATGATGGGCGTGTCATAAGAAGCGGCGAAACGGTGCAGGCGCCGGTGTCGCAGGAATGACACGACCACCACGGCGTGTCATCCTGAAGCGTCGAGCGAAGGATCTCTTCTACCTTCCCCGCTGCGATCAATCGAAGGGCACCATTCTCGTTGAAGAGATCCTTCGGTCGCTGCGCTCCCTCAAGGATGACAAGCTCCTCAGACCTCGCGAGAACGATGGGCCGGTATTTCAATTCGAAGAGAGCCCGATCAGCACTCGCCCCCTCCCCGTCACTCCCCTCGAAACTGCGGATTCCGCTTCTCCAGAAACGCTTTCATCCCTTCGCCGGCGTCCGCGCTGGTGAAAGCCCTCAGTTGCTCGTCCATCTCCAGAGCGAGCTGCTGCCCGAGCGTGTGATCTGCGCTGGCCTCAGTCGATCGTTTGATGGCCCGCACCACGAGGGGAGGTGCTGCAGCGATCTTCTCAGCAAGGCTCGAGGTTTCTGCAGAAAGCTGCTCGAAGGGCACGACCCGATCCACCATTCCCAGCGACAGAGCTTCGTTTGCATCCACCATACGCCCCGTCATCATCAGCTCCATGGCTCGCGAGCTGCCGACGAGTCGTGGAAGGAACCAGCTGCCGCCCCAATCGGGATGAAGTCCGATGCGAATGAAAGTCTGACCGAGGGAGGCTGTTTCGGAGGCGATGCGGTAATCGCAGGCCAGAGCGAGATTGCACCCCGCTCCTGCCGCAACGCCGTTGATCGAGGCGATCACCATCTGCGGCAGGCTACGAAGCGCGGAGACGATGTGCGCTCCGGCCTCCAGCAGCTGATTGAAGCCGGCCCTGTCGCCGTCCGCTTGAAGAGCGGCCATCGTGCCGATGTCGCCTCCCGCGCAGAAGGCCCGTCCGGCGCCGGTCAGGATTGCGACGTGGCAGGACGAATCGCGGGAAACGTTGTCCAGAACGTCCAGAAGGTCCTGGCGCATGCTACCGGCGACGGCGTTCAGTTTCTCAGGACGGTTCAGCGTCACCGTGACGACGCCGCCGGAGCGGTGAGTTTCAATCAGTGCCATTCATTCCCCCGATAGCGACCACCGCAGAATAACCGCAGCGTAAACGAAGTTCGCGGCGAACTTGACTTCACCCGTCCGGGCATCGAGACTGGCTGACCGCATGGAAAGTGTCGCGTTCCGCCCGGAATATCTGCCTTTCCGCTTCACCTTCGTCTGCATGCAGCGGATTGATCAGCGTGCCACGTTCCTTGCAGAGAGGACCCTATCGGTTCTGCGACGCGGAGGTGTGGCTCCTGAGCGGGTTCCGATCCGTCAAGGCGCGAATCGATGTTCGCGGCCGAACAGTCTGATCCGGGATGAGTGAATTCATCGTGGCGGCAAACGCGGCAGACGTTCCTGAGGGGAAAATCAGGCTCGTCATCGTGGAGGGCCGTAAGGTGGCGCTGTACCACACTTCCGGCGGGTTCTTTGCTACGGAAAATAGTTGTCCGCATCGCGGCGGGCCACTTTCTGAAGGCGATCTCATCGGCACCGAGGTGGTGTGCCCATGGCATCTCTGGAATTTCAACGTGACCAACGGAACAACCGATATCGACTGCGACGTCACTCTCATCACCCACGAGGTGCGTGTGGAAGATGGCCGCGTTTTCATCCGGCTCTCGCCCGAGCGACCGCTGCTTCCGGAGTTGCTGTGAACCCGAAGCCCTTGCGTCAGGTCGATCTGTTCAGCGATGCGGGCAGGCTCGAGGCGCTCTATCGTGAAATTGAAGACCCCCGAGGCGTGGCCGTAGTCTGCCATCCGCATCCCGTGCATGGGGGGACACTTCACAACAAGGTCGTCTTCCGGGTGGCGCGTGGCCTGGAGTCGGCGGGCGTGGCCACTCTCCGTTTCAATTTTCGTGGGGCCGGGCTCAGTCAGGGTCAGTTCGACGAAGGCAAGGGGGAGATGCGCGACTTCGATGCCGCCCTGCGATGGGTCCTGCAGAAACAGCCGGGACGCACGGTGATTGCCGGCGGATTCTCGTTCGGGTCATGGATCTCCACCCGCGCCTCGTGCGACAACCCCGACGTCGACGCCCTCTTTCTCATCGGAACGCCGGTGAACAAGTACGACTTCGGCTTTCTGCGGGACTGTCCGAAGCCGAAATTGTTCGTGCACGGTACCGAGGATGAATTCGGGGACGCGGACAAGGTTTCGGCGCTGGCGGAGACCCTGCCCAATACCGAGATCATGATCGTGACCGGGGCCGGTCACTTTTTCGACAAGCAACTGGACCTCGTCGAGCAGGCCTTGCGGGACTGGGCGACGGAATTGATCGCCTGACGCGTTTGTGTCCGGGAACCTGGCGCAGGCCTCGCCGCCGCTACTGTCTTCGACCTCCGGCGTCGAATACCGGCTGACACGGCTTGACCGGCGGCAGGCCGTGCGGCCCTTGCGAGGATCCACATCGGAGTAGCCTGGGCCTCCGCGCTACTCTTCCTTCTTTTTGGGTTTCCGCTTGAGCCGCTTCAGTGCCTGAGGGTTTTCTTCGTCGATGAGCAGGACGTCTTCGTAGCAACTCTCGGCACGGGAGATCAGTCCCTGGTCCCGGTAGAGATCGCCGAGTGAGATCAGGGCCTCGACGTGGTTGGGATTGATGGCCAGTGCGCGCTGGAAACTATCCGTGGCCTCACGGTGCCACTGTGGATTCCGCTCCTGACAGGAGGCCAGCAGAAACCAGGCGTCGGCGTGGTCCGGTGCGAAGTCGACAGTCTGCTTCAGCAGCACGATCGCGCCGTAGAAGTCGCCCTTCGCGCTCAATTGCGAGGCCCGGCGGAAGTTCTTTTCAGCCATGGCACGGCGGGTCAGGGTCTGCTCGACGCTGTACTGGTGGTCGCCACTGCGCGTTTTCTTCAGAAGGGCGTCATATTCCTGCCGCTTCAACGGATCGGCGAGCGTCGTTTCGGCATCGATGATCCGCTTGCGAATCATCTCCACCTCGTCCTTGACCACGGGAGGGTAGGTAGACGGGTCGAAGAGTTTTTTCATTTCGGAGATGCGTTTGATGATCTCCATCTGCGTCGTGGCACCGGGCATCTTCAGGATGTCGTAGAGGGTCATCGACGGCAGCTGGCGGGCGAAGGCAACGGCTCGCAGAGAGCGCTCATCGCCCGAACCGATGGCCGCCATCAGCAGCAGGTCTCGCTGGGGATCGTAGGTGTCTACCGTCTTGCGAGGCTCGGGCGTGCCATCGTAAATCGGGAAGATCCCAAGGGTCATCATCATGATCAGAACGCGGGCCATCGCCGCGGACTCAGCGGGGATCCGTCTGGCGAAGTCTTCGATGCTCTCCGGCTCGCGGAGTTGGGCAGCGATCTGTCTTTCGGCGTTCGTCAGCGGAAGCGTGGCGAGATCGAACAGGGGAGAGCTGGCCGTGACGATCTTTCTGGTCAGGTCTCCCAGCGAGCGGCGAAGCACCAGGCCATTGGTGATCGTGCGGATGCCGTCGATGACGAATGCCGGAGTCGAGCGGATGAAGACCTGCTTGCGCTGGTCGAGGATCGTCCCGTCAGTGAACACAGCCGTGCCGTCCGTGAACGAGAACAGCGGACTGCACACGGCCAGCAGCCAGTCCCGCAGCAACGCCTCCTTCTGTGCGATCTCCTGCGCCAGCTCGCCCTCGAGAAAAAGGGGGACGGTGTCGGTCCAGTCCTGCGGTGTGAGCTGCAGCGCTTCTTCGCGGCCGACGAGATTACGCTTGAAGAGAAATGCTCCGAGCGATTCGTGAATGGAATTGGAAGTGACCAGCACCAGCTCGCCCGTCACCCAGTACAGAACCTTCCGGACCGGCTCGCGGAACACGGTGAGAACGCCGCTCTTCTGCTCGGTGATGATCTCTCCGATCAGAAGTGGAAACGGCGTGACCTCAAGTCGATTGAGATTCAATGGTCAGCCCTGTTGTGATTTGAAAGCGACGATAGTGTAACGCCGCCGGAGCCAAAGGCCTCGTTCAGTCCGCTGTTCTGCAGTCCCTGAGCTGTGTCCGACGGGGCCTGCCCACACGAAAGTGTGGCACTCTTCTCCGGGCAGAATGCGCCGGAGCGAGGCGTTGTTCCGCTACCCAGGTGATACCATGACCACGATGAAACGACTCATTCCGGTGCTGCTCACAGCCCTCGTGGCAGCCTCTCCGCTGGCTGCTCAGATCAATTCCGGCGAAGCCTACGACTTCCTTCTGGGAAAGATGGCAGAGAAGAGCGGGAACCTCGACGAGGCCATCAAAAAGATCGACAAGGTCATCGAGAGCACGCCGGGTGATCCCGTGCTGCTTTACGAACGATCCATGCTCTACGTGGAAGCCTCGAAACTGGAAAAGGCCGAGATTGAGCTTCGAAAGCTGATCAAGCTCTACCCCCACTTCTACGACGCCGAGCGGCTTCTGGGCAGGATCCTCTTGGACCGCTCCGGAGGCGACGTAAAAAAGGTCGAGGAGGCCCTGGTTCATCTTCAGGAGGCTTACAGGCTCTCGCCGGCGGATCTCGGAACCGGAGCTGCCGTCTCGCAGATTCTCGTTTCGCTGGGGCGGCTGGACGAGGCGCAGAAAATCGTCGCCGCTCTTCTCGAGGAAGCTCCCGACCAGCGCGTGCTCAACTTCACCTACGCGCAGATTCTCACGAAGTTGGGAAGGGGCGATGAAGCGCGCCCGTACCTGGAACGCGTCGTTCAGACCGATCCCACCTACGCCCCTGCGGCATTCCAGCTCGTCGACATCTATCAGGACACCAAAGAATTCGACAAGGCCGCCGACACGCTGGAGCCCTTGATCGTTCGCGACCCCCTCAACCTCGACCTGCAACGCCAGCAGGGAATGCTTTATCTTCGCGCCGGAGCTCCGGAAAAAGCGAAGAAACGGCTGGAAGAGCTGACGAAGGCCGATGCCAACGACGATCGCAGCGCCTTCTTTCTGGCCGAAGCGCTCAGCGACCTCGGCTCGAACAACGAGGCTGAAGCGATTTACCAGCGCCTGTTGAAAAAAACGCCTTCCGATCCCGACCTCCTCGTGGGCCTCGGGCTGAACCTGCTGGCACAGCAGAAATACGATGAGGCCGAGCGCGACTTCCGTTCGCTCCTGGCGTTGGAAAAGCTGGCGCCGAATGTCTCCATCATGGCCCGGACGCAACTGGCACTCGTCGAGCTTCAGCGGGGGAACCTGGACTCGGCTCTGAAGCAGGCCACTGAGGTCCTGACCTTCGACCACAAACCTAACATCCAGGCCGTGAACATCGCTCTGGATGTGCTCCGTCGCGGGAAGAAGTTCGACGAAGCAGTGACGTTAATCGAGCCGCTTCGCCAGCAGTTTCCGAACAATCCGTACTTCCTCTCGCGGAACATCGAGTTTCTGGTCCGCGGTGGCCAGGAAGAAAAAGCCAGAGCGCTGGCCGAGGCGCAGTTGAAGCTTGATCCAACGCGGGCCACCGCCGTTGCCGAAGCGTATGGTGCCGCCGAAAAGTTCGACCAGGGCATCCCCTATCTCGAGAGCCTGCTGCCAGCCCGCCCGGCGGATCGCGATCTGCTCTTCCAGCTCGGATCGTTCTACGAGCGTGCCGGCCGCCAGAAGGATGCCGAGCGCTCGTTCATGAAAGTCCTGGACAAGGACCCACGCGATGCGCCAACGCTCAACTACCTGGGTTACATGTGGGCGGACAAGAATCAGAATCTCGAAAAATCCGCGGAGATGCTCCGTCTGGCCGTGGATCTGGAACCGAAGAACGGTGCCTATCTCGATTCGCTTGGATGGGTGTACTACCGCCAGGGGAAACTCGATCTGGCCGAGAAGTTTCTCGGACAGGCCTCACAGCTGATGCCCCGTGACCCGACGGTCCAGGAGCACCTCGGTGACGTCTACGCCAAACGCGGCGAGTACGCCAAGGCCCTGGAGCGCTATAAGACCGCTCTCGATCTCGAGCCTCTGCCCAGCGAAGAAGCGGAGTTGCGCAACAAGCTCGCCGAGACCGAACGGCTGTCCGTTCCCCGCGCGCACTGATGGTGAGCCGGCGGCAGTCCGGGCACGATTCGATTACGGGATCGTGATCGTCTGAATTCCGTTTGGACTTTCTCTGGAACTCCATGAAGCGACAATGAAGCAAGCGACCATGAAGCGATCGACCGCAACGTTAGTCTGCGCTGCTGCCTTCCTCCTCGCTGCGGGCTGCGCCACTACCCGTCCGTTGCCATCCCTGGCGCCGTCGACTGCGGAGAATGCCTGGCACGAGCTGCAGAAGTTCCGGGATGAGTTTCGCGGCGCAGCGGGCTACACCCGGATGCGCGTAGCCAGCGGCACCTCGCATCGCTCTTTCAACGCCAGGCTGAGCATCGGAGGCGCCGGGGCGGTGGAGCTGGCCGCCCTGACACCGCTGGGCACAACCGCGTTCACACTGTTTGTCGAAAGGGACGAGGTCCTGTTTCTCAATCATCTGCAGCGCACGTTCTGGAACGGAACGCTGGCCGACTTGAACCGGTCCCTGCCGATCTTCGGCGGCATTGAGGATTCGTCATCGCTGGGATTCCTGCTCGTTGGTCTTCCCCCTCCCTGCCAGAGCGGAGAACGGGCGAATGAACCTGCAGGGTCGTCGATCCTGACTTGCGGGGGGTACCAGCTGACGATCGATCCGGCCGGATTGCGATCGGCGACGAGGGCTGACAACTCCTTGTCCATCGAGTACGCAGTGCCGGCGTTTCCGACGGGGAAGGTTCTTCTGCGCTCATCGGCTCCTGGTGGCGGCGAAGTTTCCATCGAGTATCTGGAGCTGAACGCGCGAAGCAAAGCGCTGCGCCGTCCGGCAGTGCCTTCCGACTTCACGCGGGGAGCGCCGCCCGTCGCTCTGGAAACGGGAAGCTGAAGAGCCGATGCCGGAAAGCATCGTCGTCCCTGCCTTCGCCAAGATCAACTGGCTGCTGCACGTTTTCGGATTGCGGGCCGATGGCTACCACGAGCTGGAGACGATCTTCCAGTCCATCGCCCTGTACGACGTCGTCACGCTGTCCCGCTCGGACGATCTCGCTCTCAACTGCGACGCTGCCGGCGTCCCTGGAGGCGCGGCGAATCTGGCCTGGAAAGCGGCGGCGGCGATGATGGCGGCCTTCAATCTTCCGGCCGTGCGCATCGATCTCGAGAAACACATCCCCGCGGCCGGCGGCCTCGGAGGCGGCTCCGCGGATGCGGCGGCCGTCATTCGCGGAATGGCTGCCTTGTACGAGCTGCGCGATGAACCGTTGAAGTTGGCCGAAGTGGCGCTGTCGATCGGATCGGACGTCCCGTTCTTTCTCGTGGGAGGGACCGCGCACGCCTCGGGCAGGGGAGAGGTGCTCACACCCCTTCCGGACCTGCCATCCGTGCCCCTGCTGCTGATCGTTCCTGAAGAGCGCGTGTCCACAGCGATTGCCTTCGAAGGCTTGCGCGACGCGCGCAGGGAGACGGCGGCGCCCGCCCCGGAAATTCTGGGAAGCGGCGCGGCGCGCGCTCTGACCTCGGAGAACATTCTGGAGCATGCTCCGGAGCTTACGAACGATCTCGAGTCGATCGTCTTCGCCATGCATCCCCACTTTGCAGATCTGCGTCAGGCGCTGCTCGAGAGCGGTGCAACGTGGGCTGCGATGAGCGGCTCCGGTTCGACGATCGTCGGCGCCTACTCCGAGGAGTCACTGCGGGACGCTGCGATCGAAAGGTTCGGAACGTCGGCGATCATCTCGCGAACGATCTCGCGTGCCGAGAGCCTGCAGTTCCGCTCATAACTCGCGCGCTCGCCTCAGCGGCCATGGCCTCCCGCCGTGTCTTCGTCGCGAACGTCGACAGCGGTTCTCGTACGGCCTCGATCAAAGATGTGAAACAGGAACCTCGCTAATCGTGTCATCCTGACGAGCGAAGCGAGGAAGCCAACGACCTCGCCAGCTCCAGCAATCGTGTCATCCCGACGAACAAAGCGAGGAGGGATCTCCCGCACGTGTAACGACACCCTTTCCACGTGCACTGAACACGCAAGGGATTCGGCGACGCGACAGTCCCCACCTCGCGACCCTCCCCTCCGGAAATTCTCCCGCCTGTGATTCCTGTTCCCCACCCGAGACGCTAGAATCCCTCCACCTCGAATTGGGGAGTCGCCAAGCGGTAAGGCATCGGCCTTTGGCGCCGACATTCGGAGGTTCGAATCCTCCCTCCCCAGCCACAAGCGCAGCAAAGCCTTCTCGACCTCACTCCCCGGGCAGCAACTGCGGCCGTCTCACGAGAAACTTCGACCTTGCCTCGAGCGGATTGAATCTTCGTACCGGTACAGCTGCTCATCAGTCTGCGACGCCGTTCACCCGACGAACTCGTGGACCCGCTGCATTTGTTGATCTCGAATCCCGAGGGATGGCCATCGAACGAGTCGAGGGGACGTATCGTTGCTGGACGTCGGAGGTTGGGCTGGCAGCGAACACCCCGTTCATCATCACAACGGCCGCAGGGGCATGGTTACGGTGAAACGCGACCCCTTTCCGGGGCCGGGGCTCTCGGCGGCAATCGTGCCTTTTTGCGCTTCTACCGCGTGTCGCGCGATTGCCAGACCCAGTCCAAGACCGCCTGTGGCCAGGCCGGGCGTCCCTTGCTTGAATCGCTCGAAGATGAACGGCAGGATTTCCGCTTCAATGCCGGAGCCGGTGTCGCTGACAATGACGCGGGCAACCGAGGCTGCGATCGCCAGTTGCACCGTAACCAGTCCGCCGGGCGGTGTGAACTTGAGCGCATTGGACAGAAGGTTCCATACCGCCTGCTTGAGCCGCTCTCCATCGCCCTCGACGGAGCAGATGCCGTCGGGAATCTCCGACGAGAACGTGATGCCTCTCGCCGCCGCTTCCGGACGGAAAAGGTCGGCGGATTCCCTGAGGATGGGAACGAGATCGAGGGGGCGCATCTCGACCCTGAACTTTCCGACCACGATCCTCGAGGAGTCGAGCAGGTCTTCGATCAGTCGTTGTTGTGACCGTGCGCTCTGTTCGATGCTCGCCGCAGCCGTAACCACGGTTGCGGAGTCGAATGCCTGCGAGCGTAGCACCTGGGACCATCCGAGGATCGAGGCCAGAGGTGTGCGTAGCTCGTGCGAGATTACCGCGAGGAACGTGTCCTTGGCGCGGTCGGCCCGTTTCAGCTCCGCAAGCGCTGCCCGCCTCTGAGCCGACAGGGACCCGACGACGGCTGCAGCGATGATGAACAGGGCCACACGCATGACGTCGTCCCAGCCGAGGTCAACCGGCCCGGACGTCTGTGTGAAGGCGATAGCCAGTGCGGAGAGAATCGTCGAGAGAAATCCAGGCCCCAGACCTCCTGCCCATGAGGAAATGAGCACGGCCAGAACGTAGACGGCAGAGAAATCTGGCTCGGCCCACTTGCCGAGAATCACCGTGAGTCCGGCCGCGGAAACGACGCTCAGTGCTGCGAGGATGTAGGCGGCGCTCCGGCGTCGTTCCAGTATGCGGTCGAGATCGCTCGAGAAGCTTCCCTCGTCATCGGTGCCGGGCACGACGGGCATTCTGCCCGGTGGGGGATGAATCGCCCGTTAACGGCGTGGTGCGCAGGCCCGCGCCCGCGTATCTGTTCCACGGCTTACGGTTTCGGGTCGATCGTTCTGCCCATGATGACGCCGCGTAGTACTGCGCCGCCGGGAAGCGGGATCTGCGCTTCGCTGATTTTTTTGTAGCCGCAGGCCTCGTAGAGGGGAACTCCCGGCAGCGTGGCCATCAACTCCAGCCGGCGAAAACCCGCCGCGGCGGCTTCGGCTTCGCAGCGTTCGAGAATTCTCCTGCCCAGTCCCCGGCGTGCGGCGCGAGGGTGCACGAACATGGCTCGCACCCGTGCCGGTTCGCGTGCGGGGTCGAGCAGCCGCGAGTCGCCGGCAGAAACCTGGCGCCCGGTGAAGAGTTTTTCGCGCCGGCTCCAGCCGCCGCAGGCAACCAGGCTGCTTTCATCTCCCGCCACAAAGAAGGTCCCGTCCTGGACGAGCTGCCGATCCGGTACGGTGATGTAGCGGACGGCGCTCTCGATTTCGGCCACGTCGTAGAAACCGGCGCTGAGCGCGCGGGTGGACTCCCGCATCAGCACTTCGATGGCATCGATGTCCGCGAGAGTGGCCTGGCGGAGATTCAACGGGTCTGGCACAAGCTCACGATCTTGTCATCACCAATGCAAGCGGCGGTGTCTCGGCAATGATTCTGCCATGAACGGTGTGTCCCGAAGTGAAGCGAGGAACTTCTGAGCGTTGTAGAACCAGGATGAAGAAACTATGAGCGCCGTCATCCCGAGCGAGAGCGAGGGACCCCAGTGGACGGGGGGCACGATCCCTGGGGTGCTTACCACCCGCCCCTCTGGGATTCCTCGCTCACGCTCGGAATGACCCGTTTGCGAAGCATCACTTGTTAAATCTCCAGAGCCGAGGTCATAGGACGCCATGTGTTTTCTTACAAGCGAGGGCACAGCGCTGGCGCTGAACCAGAGGGAAGAAACACTATGGCCGGCTGTCATCCTGAGCGTCGAGCGAAGGATCTGAGCGTCCGGATAAA
>JBDTRY010000130.1:0-10348 GCA_039931435.1 Acidobacteriota bacterium
GTTCGTGGTGGCGTCAGGTATCGCGTAGCTTCTTTTCTCGATTTTGGACTGGCTGCTGAGAGGACACGTTCGACGTTCGAGTTCAGGCCGCAGGAGAACGACAACAGTAGCGAAGCCATCATTTTCTCCACCCATTACAGCCGCCCCAGGGCGTACATCGACCTATCCGGGGGTTACCGAAAGGGCTCTCCGGCCAACGGATCGACGTTTCCGACCTACGAAACCGGGACAGGCTCGTACTTCGCGAGCTATCGCCTGAGCGCTCCAGTCGAGTTCCAGGCCTTCGGGCAGCGCCGGGTTTCCTACAGCGTTTTTGCCCAAAATCCTTACTTCTACGAGACCATCAATGGGCTGGCGCTGACGACGAAGGTGGGCAGTCGCCTCAGTCTTCGGGCGTTTGGTGAGGCCGGGGTGAACGATTATCCGAGCATCATCAGAAGCGGTTCTCAGATCGGCGGGCGCAAAGACGACGTACTCACTTACGGGGGAGGCTTCGGAGTGCGGCTGTACAGGAATGTCGGAGTGACCGTTCTCGTTTCCGAAAACAACTTCGACTCGAACATCGACGCGTTCGATCGCTCAATATTCCGCGTCCAGACGGCCCTTACGCTCACAGGAGACTTTCGTTGAAAAATCCCGCAGTGAAATCCATGCCGTCCTTGATGGTAAAGGCAGTCGTTGTTGCAATCGGTCTCTCATCGTTCGTGGCGCCGGTCATGGCCCAGGACGCTTCACCGCAGGGGGCTTCTCCGCAAGTCGCTTCACCGCAGGATGCTTCTCCGCAGGTCGCCGATTACAAAATAGGTCCGAAGGATCTCGTGGAGATCCGCGTGATCGAAATTCCGGAGTTGAACGTGGAGCGCCGGGTCAGCGAGAACGGCACGCTCGATCTGCCCCTCATCGGTCCCCTTTCTATCAACGGACTGAGCACCACGGAGGCGGCCCGGAAGCTGGCCGACCTGCTCACTGCTCAGTACGTGAACCGAGCCAACGTCTCTGTGGTGGTGAAGGAATTCGCAAACAAGCCGCTGTCGATTCTGGGCGCCGTGGCCCATCCGGGTTCGCTGAATATCTCCGGACGTTACTCTCTGCTACAGGCAATCTCGGCAGCGGGTGGTCTCACGGAGAATGCTGGGAAGAAAATCTATGTGATTCGTACCGCCGAGAACGGCATCTCGGACACGATCGAGATCAAGGTCGACGATCTTTTCCGCTCGGCCAACGCCAAGTGGAACATTCCCGTGCTGCCTTCGGACGTGGTCAACATTCCGGCTCGGAGGATGGTCAAAGTGTTCTGCATTGGAGAGGTCAAAACTCCGGGCGCCCTGGAGTTCGACAGCGACGACCGCATCAGTCTTCTCTCGGTGCTGGCAAAAGCCGGGGGGCTGACCGACCGGGCTTCGAAGAAGATCACCATTACCCGCCACGCCGAGAACGGACATGACACCGAGATGGTCGTGGACTACAAAGACATCATCAGTCAACACGCAAAAGATCCGGAACTGATGGCTAATGACATGGTTATCGTCAAGCAGTCGTTCTTCTGATCCGGAGCGTGACGAATCCCATGGCGAACGAAAGCGACCTCTCCCTCGACAAGCCGCGGGAGACCGAAAACACCGGCCTGAACCTGGACGAGTACTGGGCAGTCATCGTCAAGCGGAGGCGCCTGATCATTCTCACCGTTCTTCTGGCACTCACGGCGGCCGCGGTCGCTTCGGTCATTACCAAACCCCTTTACAAAGCGACGGCACTCCTGAAAGTGGAACGGCAGCAGGGATCTCCCGTCGATCTCGGGGATAACTACCGGCCCTGGGATCCTGACTTTCTTCCCACGCAGCGTGACCTGATGGGAAGCCGGGAAGTGGCCGAAAGAGTCGTACGGAAGCTGCACCTTACCGACAACGCGGAATTCGTTCCTCAGCGGAGTGAGATGTTCGGCGGCAAGAAGGCGGCTCCGGCGGCGGAACTGGCAGCGATCGAGGTCCAGAAATCGATCGAGACCGTGCCTCGCCGTGGAACGAGTCTCGTCGAACTGTCCGTCGTGCAACCTGATCCGAAGCTTGCCGCCGATATCGCCAACGCTGTCGTTCAGGCTTACATCGACTGGAACATTGAATCGAAGTTCCTCGTGGTCGGTGAAGCCAGCCGTTTTCTGACCACCCAGATCGATCAACTCAAGGGCGAGCTGGCAGCGAAGGAAAAAGAGCTTCAGGCTTACGGGCGGCAGAAAGAGATCGTCTCCACCGATCCGAACTCGAATGCCACCATGCAGAAGCTGGAGAGCTTCAACAAGGATTACGCCGCGGCCGTTGCAGATCGCGTCGGGAAGGAGGCACGCTACTACGAGTTGCAGAACGCCCGGCCGGAAACGATCGCCGACAACCTCTCCAGCGGCCTCGTTTCTCAACTCCGGAACGACCAGGCAAAACTGGAGCGCGATTATGCCGAGAAACTCAGTATCTACAAGCCGAGCTGGCCGGCCATGCAGCAGGCCCGCGCCCAGATCGACAAGAACAAGCAGAACCTGGCCTCGGTAATCGACGAGACCGTGGCCAAGGCGCGGGACAACGCCAGAACCGAATACCAGACGGCATTGCGTCGGGAGCAGAGCCTCAAAGGGGTGCTGCAGGGGCAGACTTCCGAGGCCATGACTTTGAACAGCAACGCCGTGGAGTACAACAATCTGCAGACCGAAGTACAGACGAAACGGGCGCTACTGGACACCTTGCTCAAGCGCCACGCGGAGACGGAAGTCACTTCGCGGCTTCGTGGCGAGACCATGTCCAACATTCAGGTGGTGGACCGCGCGCTGACGCCCCGATACCGTTTCCGCCCCTCCTACCGCCTGAATGCCGTCTTCGGCCTTCTTGCCGGGACATTTCTTGGTTTCGGCCTGGCTTTTTTCATCGAGTACATCGATCGCAGTCTGCGCTCTGCCGAGCAGGTGGAACGGACGCTGAACGTGCCCGGCCTGGGAGTCATCCCGTCGCTTGGATCGGGTGGAAGTGCGTTGTACGGCGATCGTTCCAGAAGACGTGAAAGGAAGCTCGAAGCAGCCGGGGCCGGACCTGTGCAGATCACTTTACTTCCACACCTTCATCCCCGCTCGACCGTGGCGGAAGCGTACCGTTCGTTCAGAACTTCTCTGCTCCTTTCACGGGCCGGTGGGCTGCGGACGATCGTCATCACTTCGGCAATGCCCGGCGAGGGGAAAACGACGACCTCCTCCAATCTAGCTATCGTTCTGGCTCAACTCGGGAAACGAGTTCTGCTCGTCGATGCTGATCTGCACAAGGCGCGCATCCACGAGATCTTTGCCATTTCCAATCGAGTGGGTCTGGTGTCGCTTCTCGCCGAGAACGCAGACCCCGTCTCCATCACGGTTCCGACTGCCATTCCGGGGCTCTTCGTCATTCCCGCGGGACCAAGTTCCCCGAATCCATCAGGACTTCTCTCATCGGAAGCCATGCGTCTTTTTCTGGAGAGGTCGGCCACAGAGTTCGACTACATTATTCTCGATACTCCGCCGGTCGGCCCCGTTGCCGACGCCATCATTCTGGGCAATCAGGCGGACGGTGTTGTCCTCTGTGTGCTCGGTGGAAAGACACCGCGTGACCGCGTTCGGCGCGTTCGTGACCGGCTGAGCAGGAGCAACGTCCGCCTGCTCGGTGTTCTGCTGAACAACCTCGAACACTCCGCTGCTGAGTATCGCGAATATTACGGCGAGTACGAGGCCGCAGGGTACGGTGAAAAGCTTCCGACGCGCGCTGCAATCGGATAGCTGCTCAGTGCCCGCGCTTCACTGGATCCGCAACGGCGCGAAGCGCCCACACGACTCTGACAGGGAGGCCAGTCATGGTTGAGACTTCCCGTCACTCTGACGCAGTCCTGGTGACAGGTGCCGCCGGCTTCATCGGATTTCACGTGGCGCGACTGCTCCTGACCCGAGGCGAGCGCGTAGTGGGATTCGACAACGTCAACGACTACTACGACGTGAACCTGAAGGAGTCGCGGCTGCGGCTTCTTGAAGAGCATGAGGGATTCCAATTCGTTCGCGGCGACCTTGCCGACCGGCCCGTGGTGGAAGCACTGTTCCAGGCGCACCAGTTCCGGCGTGTCGTCCACCTGGCGGCGCAGGCCGGCGTACGTTACTCGCTCAGTAATCCGCACGCGTATGCCGAAGGCAATCTTGTCGGATTCCTGCATATTCTCGAGGGCTGCCGTCAGGCCTCTGCCGAACATCTTGTCTACGCCTCCTCGAGTTCGGTCTACGGCGCTAATGCCACGCTTCCGTTCTCGGAACACGACAACGTCGACCATCCCATGTCTCTGTACGCGGCGTCCAAGAAGGCAAATGAGCTCATGGCCCACAGCTACGCCAGTCTCTATGCCCTTCCTGTCACCGGGCTGCGGTTCTTCACCGTTTACGGTCCATGGGGTCGCCCGGACATGGCTCTCTTTCTGTTCACGAAGGCCATTCTCGAGGCGAAGCCGCTGCTCCTCTTCAATGGCGGAGACATGGTCAGGGACTTCACTTACGTCGACGACATCGTGGAAGGCGTCGTGCGCGTTCTCGATCGGCCAGCTCAGCCGAATCCGGACTGGAGCGCGCTCCGGCCCGATCCGGCAACGAGTTACGCGCCGTATCGCGTTTTCAATATCGGAAACTCACAGCCCGTTCAACTGCTCGACTTCGTCAGCGCTCTTGAAGAGCAGCTCGGACGGAAAGCGATCGTGGAATCCCTTCCCATGCAGGCCGGAGACGTCAGGGCCACGCAGGCAAATGTGACCGAATTGGAGCGAGCCGTGGACTTTCGCCCTTCAACCACGGTCGGCGAAGGGATGGCTCGCTTCGTGGCCTGGTACCGCGAGTACTACAACGTCTGATTGGGAGACGGCGACGAACGGCCGTCTGTAACCTTGTCGCCAGCTGCAGCCAGAAGCATGGCCCGAGTCCGATTTACGGCATCACTATCATGGTGCACTCTGTCCGCGTAGGCCAGGACGGCAGCACGCATCGTCCGCACCTCATCAGCACTGCGTTGCCACAGCGCCTCGAGCGCAGCGACAAATGGCTCTGCATCACCAAGCGGCAGAGCGTATCCTGCCCCCGCTTCACGAAGGCCCCGCCAGGGGGTGCGGTCGCTGATCAGAACAGGCAGTCCGCAGGTCAGCGCCTCTACGATGGCGTGCCCATAATTCTCGCCAAGGCTCGGTAGAAAAAAGGCGTCGTACGTCGCCAGCGCCTCAGGGACCCTCTCGTTCTCGATCGCGCCGCGGTAGGTGATGCGCACGTGAGCGGGACTACCTTCCATGACACTCCGGCATTGTCGCCAGTACTCTTCATCCCCGATCGGGCCGTAGATATCAAAGTGAACCGGTACTCGGCTGGCGCGTACGATTTCGATCGCCCAGATCAGGTTTTTCATCGGAGAGATTCGGGACAGGAAGGCCACTTGCAACGCGTCTGACTGGCGAGGTTGCCACTCGGTTTCATTCTTCGGAAGGCGACGTCCGAGATTGGGCGCAACGGAGATTTCCAGCGCCGAAGTTCCTGTTGCTCGCGAGATATCGGATCGTTCCGAATCTCCGGTGGCATGCCAGCGCAGCCCGGCGAGCACACCGGCCGGTCTGGCCATGGCCAGATAGGCACTCTTCTTAAACGCTTTCAGGCCGAGCGCTCCGGTGGAGAACTCGCCACGCGGCGCGACGAGCACTGGCACTCCGGGAATGAGCCGCAGACGCCGCAGCCAGAGCGGAAAGACCGTGAAAAGAGAATCGAAGAAGCTGTTGAAGTAAAGCAGGTCAGGAGAGAGCGCCTTCAACCGCTTCCGTATTTTCCAGGGAACCATCAGCGAGGAGCTGTAGTAAACGATCTCTGCCTTCCCGATCCGCACGGCATGTCCGGCCTGCGATTCACCATATGGGACTTTCTCATTGAGATCGCGATCTCGGGTGACCACATGAAACTCGAACTCGTCGCCGAGGGCGTCAATGAGGTTGGACAGGCTTCGCACCGGTCCGCCCGAACGGTATCCGGGCAGGTAGTAGCTGGCCAGAACGAGAACGACCGGTTTACGAATGGCACTAGCTGTTGACATAACAGTCAGACAGATAGTGCGCCCAGGGCCTCAGCCCGAATGAGCCCGCTTTGCTCTTGAGCCAGGTATCGACGGGAATTCCGAATCCCGTTTTCCGGCGCTGGAGAATGTCCGCCGGCAACGGCCGCTCGGGAGATCCAGCGAGAAGGGCCTTGCCTGGAAAATCCACGAAGGATGTCAGAAGCGGCTGGACATCGCGAAGAAGCCATGAGTCCACGAGCGGCGTCCGCAGTTCCACGCTGTGATCCATGCTGGCCCAGTCGCTGTCACGCAGGAGCTGGTTACGAAGGTAGGTTGTCGATTCGATCTGGCCGAGAGCGAGAAACAGATTCTCTGGAAGCACTCCACTCATCTCGTGCACCCACTCCGTGGCCACGAAGTTCGCCAGCGCCTCGGAAGCGAGATCTTCACCCATCAGGGCCGGCAGTTCTCCGGGACCGAACAGTCCGCGACGAAGCCACCACGCTCCGCCCATGGATCGCGACCAGTCGGGCATGTGCTTCCAGCGCAGGTTGCCGGTTCGTCGCGCCTGCACACCGGCCAGCGCACCCGCGGCGGCCATGGCGCCCGGCAGGCGTGACAGAGGCCGCCATGCCGACACGAGACGCGGAAGTTGGCGAAAACTCGAGTATCCCTGAAACAACTCGTCACCACCCACGCCGGAAACGACGACTTTCAGGCCGTGCTCGGCGACGACTTTGCTGGCGTACCAGGTGTTCACTCCGTCGATGCTCGGCTGGTCCATGGCAGCGAGAATTCGTGGCAGGTCCGCATCGAATTCCGCCTGCGATACCAGTCGCACATGATGCTCGATGCCATAATGAGCTGCGATGCGGGCCGCAACGGGACTCTCGTCCTCCGGCTTTCCTGCAAATTCCTGAAATCCCAGAGTGAATCCCTGAAGGTGCGAAGCTCCCGCCTCAACCATCAGCCCCGCAAGCGTCCCCGAGTCGATTCCCCCGGACAGAAAGACACCGACGGGCACGTCCGCAACGAGATGAGCGTTCACCGAAGCCCTCAATGCAGCTCGTACGCGCTCCCGCACCTCCGCGGCTGGAAGCGTTTCACGCGGCGCACTCCGCCAGGCCGCGCTGATATCCCACCAGCGTCTGGGTGCATCGATGCGACCCTGCTCTATCCATGCAAAATGTCCGGCGGGAAGCGCGCTGATAGCGCGATACCAGGTTCGCGGTTCCGAGACACTTCCCAGCATCCAGAAACTGGCCTGACCTCGCGGATCGGGTTCCCGCGAGACCAGCCCCGTGCTGAGCAGAGCCTTGACCTCGGAGGCCAGCATCACGCCACCGGAGGACTGTGTGTAATAGAGAGGCTTGATCCCGTAAGCGTCGCGGGCAGCAAAGCCCTTCCCGGCTACCCGGTCCCAGATCACGAAGGCAAACATTCCCCGCAGACACTGCAGCATCGCCTCGCCCGACTCAGCGAAAAGAGCAAGCAGAACTTCGGTGTCAGAGGTCGTACGGAAGCGGGTGCCTCGCCTCTGTAGGTCGTCTCGCAATTCCTGGAAGTTGTAGATTTCTCCGTTGAAGGTGATGGAATAGCGGCCCTGCGAGAACTCCAGCGGCTGGTTGGCGCGAGGATCGAGGTCCAGGATCGCCAGCCGTCTGTGTCCCAGAACCATGCCATCGTATGACGTTACCGCCGATGCGTCCGGACCTCGCGACTTCATGAAATCCGTCATCCGGTTCACGGCCTGAACTGCCGCGGCTTCGGTGACGTCTCCGGCAATTGCAAACGCCGCTATTCCGCACATTGGAGATCACGTCCTTCGGGGTGTACGAACAATGACGAATTGATTTTACCGATCTGCTCGCGCTGGCCACGGAGAATCAGTCCGTAGGCTTGTTCATAAGTCGAGGCGATGCGATCGATATCGAAGATGGTCTCTGTCCTGGCGCGCATGGCCACTCCCGAGTTCAGACGCAACGTCTCGTTCTCGATCACCTCGAGGAGCTTTTCGGCAAGAGCGCGGAAGTCTCCCGGCGGAACGAGCAGGTCATCGCCTTCAGCCCCCACCTGGATCGGGGTACCCCCGACCCGTGTCGCTACGATGGGCAATCCCGCTCGCATCGCTTCGAGAACCGAGTTCGAATTTCCCTCGCTGTACGACGGAAGGACAAAGAGGTCGGCCGTTGCCAGCTCGGAAGCAACGTCTGCGGCGAAACCCGCAAATTCGACAGAGTCCCCGAGACCGAGCGTAGACGAGAGCTTTCTCAACTCCCTTTCGAGAGGACCGTCCCCGATGATGCGCAGGAGTACGGGCCGGCTGGCGGCGCTCTTCACTGACGCCCAGGCATTCAACAGCTCGGGCAGGCCCTTCTCCCAGGAGAGTCGCCCCACGAATACAGCGGTAAGCGGCTCGGAACGCGGGCGCCGGACCACCGCCGGCAGTAAGGGGATGCCGTTTGTCACTTTCAGAACCCGCCTGGCAGGATAGCCGATGCTCTCCAACTCCGTGGCGCTCTCCGGCGTCATGGCGATGATGGCGTCGCACCGCTTCAAGAGGGCCAGGCGGAAAATACCAAGTGTCCGGCGGCGGATCATTGGAATGCCGAAGTCGCCGTTGCCTGGCAGTTTGGTGATGACCGGCAACCCGAACAGGCGCGCAAATATGGTCACAAACGCGCCGAACCAACTGATGTTGTGCACGTGAACGAGATCGATATCGCCGCGCACTCCGAACAGCCTTCGGGCGAGGCTGAAGGGGAACATCAGGAATCGCACCGGCTTGAATTCGACCCAGCGCACTCGGAGAATACGGACTCCGTCCACGGATTCAATGGTCCTCTGCGACCTGTCGAACCGCGTCGAGAGGGCAGTCACTGAGTGCCCGCGCCGTACGAGAGCCTGGGCCAGCGCATGCGCCTGACGCTCCAGACCGCCGGCAACGGGAAAGGGATACTTGGGAACCGCCATCAGAATCCGCATCAGTTCAGCATCCCCGAGAGATCCGCCTCGGGGTCCATAGTCCCTGTAAGAGTTCGAAACCAGATCTCCAGACAGAGAATGAGCCAGAGACGAGTGTGACTCTCACGCTTTCCGCTGCGATGATCACCAAGCTCG
Source organism: Acidobacteriota bacterium (assembly GCA_039931435.1). Lineage (GTDB taxonomy): Bacteria > Acidobacteriota > Thermoanaerobaculia > Gp7-AA8 > Gp7-AA8 > JBDTRY01. Next base: position 9,186 of record JBDTRY010000130.1, read on the forward strand.
GTGAGCACACGCTCGGAATTGATCCAGCCCTCCTGTTCGGCGACGCTGTCCCGGAGGAGCGATGTCAGCACATCCCCGAGCCGCCCACGGAACCAGGCCGGCAACGGCATGGCAAACCCCATCTTCGGCCGGTAAATGACCTCTGAGGGCACGAGCCGCGCCGCAATCCGTTTAAGAATCCACTTACTTTCGCCCCAGTGGAGCTTCATGCGATCGGGAAGTCGCCACGCCGTTTCCAGCACGGAGACGTCGAGAAGCGGGGCACGGACTTCCAGCGAAGCAGCCATGCTGGCAACGTCCACCTTTGTCAGGAAGTCGTCAGGCAACTGCACCTGAAAATCATCGAAGAGCAGCCTCTGAACCACCGTGGCGCCGGCGCGGTCCAGGGCGCCGCCCACACGGCAGCCGACGCGATCATGAGACAGCGCTTCGAGGAGGTTCGGGCCGGCAACCTGGCGGAGACGGTCATGCCAGCTCTGTGAATTCGTGTATCCGGAACCGGGCGGAGCAAGTGAAAGGGTGTTCATGGCGCTCAGACGCGAACCCGGAGCGCCCAGCACCCGGGACAGCGCGGGAACAACACTCTCTCGGATGGAGCGGGGTACTACCGCCCCGTATCTCGAGGCGTACAGCCCGGCCTGAACGCGCCAGTATCCGGCGAAGGCTTCGTCGCCACCGTCGCCACTGAGGCAGACCTTGACGTGTTCGCGGGCAAGTTGCGAGAGCAGATGTGTGGGAACTGCGGAAGCATCGCCGAAGGGCTGACCAAAGTGCCAGACCAGCCGCGGCAGGATTCGGAGCACATCTGGAAGGCGAACGATCGTCTCATGGTGTACGAGGCCGAGGTGAGCGGCAACGCTGCGCGCGTGAGGTAGTTCGTTGAAATCCGTCTCGTCGAATCCCACCGAGAATGAATGGAGTCCAGGATGGCGGCGTGCTGCCAGCGCCGCGACCAGCGATGAGTCCACTCCGCCGCTGAGAAAAACGCCAACAGGAACGTCGGCGTCCAGGCATCGCGTAACGCTGTCCTCGAGAACTGATTCGACTTCTGCCTCCGCCGCCGAAACTGTAATTCGAGCCGGGCGTTCGTCGGGAAAACTCCAGTAGCGGTGGAGCGTCACACCGTTGGCATCGATCACGCCGTAGTGCGCCGGCGGAAAAAC